>DOIX01000001.1:4550-19909 GCA_003511885.1 Cyanobacteria bacterium UBA11153 | reverse complement strand
GATCCCCCCCAACCCCCCCTTAATAAAGGGGGGGAGAAAGTATATTTAGAAAATGATAAAGGCGATCGCAAAGCTACTGGATCTTATTATACTCCCGATTATATTGTCAAATATATTGTTAGCCATACACTAAAGCCAATTTTAGAAGAGCGACAAGCGCGGTTTGGTGAACTAATGGTACAAATTACCGAACTCCATAACCAAATGCAAGATAAACGATTAGGCGTGCAAAGTATTAACGGATTGCGGAAAAATTTGCAACGATTAGAGAAACAAGCCCAAAGTACCTTACTTGATATTAAAGTATGCGATCCAGCAATGGGCAGCGGTCACTTTTTAGTAGAAACAGTGGATTATTTGACGGATGAGTTAATCAGAATTTTAACTGAATATCCCGAATATAATCCCGTGTTGTCAATGCTAGAGCAAACGCGCCAAAGTATTTTAGAAAACTTAGAAGAGCAGGGAATTACAATTAATCCCGATAGATTAGAACCCACTCAACTCTTGCAAAGGGTGGTGATGAAACGCTGTATTTATGGAGTGGATTTAAACCCAATGGCAGTAGAGTTAGCTAAAGTTAGTTTATGGTTACATTCTTTTACCATTGGCGCACCGTTGAGTTTTTTAGATCATCATTTGCGCTGTGGTAATTCACTGATAGGTACGACGGCGAGAGAAGCAGAAGCAAAGATGGCGCAGGAAGAAAGTGGGCAGTTAAATTTACTAACTGGTCCATTTGTCGGGTTATTGAAAGCAGCGGAAATCATGCGGGGTGTGAGTGTTTTGAGTGATGCTACTTTTGCCGAAGTTGAGCAAAGCGAAAGGTTATTTCGTTCCTTTGATGAGGCAGCTAAACCTTATAAGCGGTTGTTAGATATTTATGTGGCTAAGTTTTTTGGAGTTAAACAAGCGGATAATTTTTTGCGTGTGCATGGCGCGATTACCCCTAATCCTAAGAAAATGAGTAAGGAAGATAAAGCCGTTTATGAGGATGCTCAAAAAATTAGTGAGGAAAAGCGCTTTTTTCATTGGGATTTGGAGTTTCCAGAGGTGTTTATCGATTTGGAGAATGCGAGTTGGCATGAGAATGCGGGATTTGATGTAGTAGTGGGGAACCCGCCTTATGATGAATTATCCCAAAATGCTCTTGGCAGAGTAATTGATGAAGAAAACTTTATAGATAAAACAGAACTATATCGGGAAGCAAGAGCTTTTAGAGTCAATTTATACCGACTTTTTATTGCCTGTGCAATAGATAAAACAAAAATGGATGGTTATCAAGGCTTTATTGTGCCAATGTCTCTGCTTGGGGATCGCTTTACTTCCGAGTTAAGGCGTAAATTGTTAACAACAACAAACTTGAGAATTATTGAAGCTTTTCCTCAAAAAGACGATCCTCATAATCGGGTTTTTTATGAGGCAAAACTTTCAACTTGCGTATATATTTTATCTAAGCGTAACTTGGGGACTAAGTTTCGAGTCAGAACACATCCAGGAAAAGAGATTATTGACAGTTCTCCCTCATACTATGCCAAATCAGAAGAAATAGTAGAGTTCAATCCAGACAGTCTTTCTCTACCAACAGTTAATGAAAAAGAGTGGAAACTAGCTGTACAAATTTGTGAAAATAAAAAATTATGTCTATTTAAAAAAATTGGTTCACCTTCTCCTGGAGAAATTATGTTTAATCAACAATTTAGAACTTTTTTATCCCATCGTCCTCCTGGAGACTTAGTGCTTCGTGGAGCGCACATAGGTAGATATGAATTTTATGATGAACCAAAGCAGGGAGAACCAGTTTATCTGGACAAGAAACGCTTTATCGCTGAACGAGGAAAAAATCAGAGTACAAAAGCTCAGGATCATTTGAGAAAAAGAATTGGATATCAAAGAGGTTCCGCGATTGATAATTATCGACGAATTATTGCCACAATCATAGAACCAGGCTTCTTTTGTTCTGATACTATTGCCTATTTTGTTGATGTCAAGTACAACCTTTACACAGTCCTTGCTTTATTAAACTCAAAATTAGCAGAATGGAGATTTAATCTGACAAGTACAACCAATCATGTCAATCCTTACGAGATAGATGCAATTCCTATCCCCTCCCTCAACTTCACCACCCCAGCCGAGCGCCGCCAAAAAGCCCTAGAAAATACGATCGCACTCTACAACCAATATCAAAACAATGGCAACCACGATCCAATATTAGCTCAAGTCAAACATCACCTCAGCCAACAACCTGAAGAAGCAGATGTAATCCACGATTTGTTAGCCTATCTAGCCGAACAAATGATCGAACTCAATAAACAAAAACAAACCGAAATTAAAAGCTTCTTGCAATGGCTAGAACGCCTTATCTATCTGTAGGGTGCGTTATGCGAAAGCTAACGCACCATCCACTATTGGTAGCGTCACTGCGTAAGTCCTAATCAAATGCCCGTTTCCCTTTGAAAATGCTAAAATCAAAGAAAAGCCGGAGGAAAATCCATGCAACCGATTCGACAAGGCGATGTCATCCTACAATCCGTACAGCAAACACAGGGCAAAAAACTCCCCCACCTTACCCTAGCTGAAGGTGAAGTTACCGGACATTCTCACCGCATCAGTGACGGGAAAGCGGAATTATACGAAAAAGACGGTACTCTATATCTGCGCGTCATTTCCCCTACAGCCACCTTAACTCACGAAGAACACAAAGCCATTAAAATTCCCCAAGGTGACTGGATGGTAAGAATTCAGCGGGAATACCAACCAGAAGGATGGCGGTATGTCGCCGACTAAAATTGCCACATTGACACCCGAACAAGAGGCTCTCATCCCTGTTATCCTGAACAAATGGATTCGGGTATTTCTATCCACACAACCGCTGAATCGAGATAAAGTTCAAGCGGCTGTAAGATTTACCTATCGGGCACTGGGTAAAAAAGAGCCTACTATTCGTTTTTTCCCTAGCCCCGTCGCTGCGAAACGGGTACTTTTTGAAGGGCAATCGCCGAGCCAAACTGTACAGCAATTAGGCGCACCTTTACTGATTCCCTTTTCTACCCAACTTGGCGAACAAATCCTCAATCAACTAGATTCCGCATTAGCAGCACAACTTCAAATCCAACTGATGAATCAAGAGTTGGCACAGCTCTGGCAAATGCGGACAATGCCTCTGTGGCAAGGAGGCCACGTATTTTCCGAGCAAGAGTTAACACTGATGGGGCAGTTGCGGGAAGAATGGGTAGCCCAACAGTGGCAGCAACAACAGCAGGAAATTCGACAACAATTACTGCAATTTCCTGGCGGAGAAATATTCCTGCAAATCGGAGATTCCCTCTGGGAAAATATCGGGGAACCTCTGTGGCAAGAGTGGGAAAATCAACCCTTTGTCCAATGGTGGGAATCCCAATTGCGTCAGAATCCCTTATTTCAATTTGCTGATGTTTTGGGTTTCGCCTATTACAGTTTGTTACTCCCTGGTTTAGATGCTTCTAGTATCCCAGTCATTGACTTTTGTATTTCGGCGTTAAGCTGCCAACACAATCACCAGCAATGGGAGGCTTTAGAGCAATTAATTACCGAATGCGGCTGTATTTTTGCTTTTGAGAAGACTTGCATAGTTTGCGATCGCCCCAGAACTATATTATTAGATAATGAGTATCGTCTCCATGGAGAAGGGGAACCCGCAATCCAATTTGCCGATGGCTACAGTTTCTATTACTATCGCGGCGTATCGCTACCAGAAAAATACGGCAGATTACACCCCCATCAATGGCAATCTCGCTGGCTATTAGAAGAAACCAATGCCGAATTAAGACGAGTATTAATTCAAGGTATTGGCTACGGTAGAATTTGTCAAGAATTACAAGCCGTTGCCCTAGATTCTTGGCGAGAATATACTTTACTGAGAATTGAAAATGATGTTGATGTAGAACCAATTTATTTATTAAAAATGACATGCCCTAGTACGGGACATATTCACGTTATGCGAGTACCGCCAACAGTAACTACTGCCAGAGAAGCAATTAGTTGGGCAAATTGGGATACGGATCCAGAAGATTTTGCGGTGGAAACATGATCAAAACTCAAATCCTAGAAGCAATCAAGCAGATGCCCAATGTGGAAAGGTTGGAGATTATTGAGTTTGCTTTGCAACTCCTCCGTGAGGAAATGAATAAAGTTGAAAAATTGAGTGTCAGGGATGCAGCGGAAATGATGCTTTCTTACTACGAAGAAGGAAGCAATCTCACCGAATTTGTCGATTCCTGTAATGAAGACTTCTACGAGTATCATGACTATGCGTAGAGGGGAAATCTGGGTATATAGCGCCGATCCTACTATTGGCGATGAAATTGGGAAAACTCGTCCTGCTATAATTGTGAGTAATAATGACATAGGCGTGCTACGTTTGAAGGTTGTTGTACCGATTACAGGATGGAATAAAGTCTTTGCACAAGTACCTTGGATGGTGCGGATTGAGCCTACAGTAGAGAATAGTTTAAGCAAGTTATCCGCAGCCGACACATTTCAGGTGCGTTGCGTTTCCCAACAACGGCTAATCAAGCAAGTTGGCACGCTTTCTGATGAAACAATGAAAGAAATCAGTAATGCTTTAGCTATTGTTTTGAGCATTAGTTAATGAAAGCTAAAATTTGGACTATAGAGAAAGGAAAAACGCGATCGCAATTAGATAGATTGGCAGTAGAGGAGCCTTTAGAAATTCGCCTCATTTATCCATCACAAACAGTTGCCATCACTATGCGCACGCCCGGTAATGACTTTGAATTAGCGGCAGGTTTTCTCTATAGTGAAGGAGTGGTAAAATCTAGAGCAGATATTGAAAAAATTAGTTACTGTCTAGATCCAGATTTAGATGGCAAACAACGATATAATATCGTTAATGTACAACTTAGGGATGGATTAAATCCAGATTTACCATCCTTAACACGTCATTTCTTTACTACCAGTGCTTGTGGAGTTTGTGGCAAAGCTAGTCTGGAAGCACTAGAATTACGAGGATGTGCGGTTATTTCCGGTGGGATAAAGATTACCCCGGAAATAATTTACAGCTTACCAGAGAAATTGCGATCGCAACAGCGAGTCTTTTCTCAGACAGGAGGGTTGCACGCCGCTGCCTTATTTGACGCTACAGGAAAATTACTATCGCTGCGAGAAGATGTGGGTAGACACAATGCTTTAGATAAACTAATCGGTACAGCTTTTCTAGCAAACGAATTACCCTTAAATAACCATATTATTATGGTAAGCGGCAGAACTAGTTTTGAGATTTTGCAGAAATGTCTAATGGCTAGAGTACCAATTATCTGTGCCGTTTCCGCACCAAGTAGTTTAGCCGTGACTCTAGCAAAGGAGTTTAATATCACCTTAATCGGATTTTTGCGAGGGGAAAGGTTTAACGTATATGCTGGGTGGGAAAGGATAGAAATTATATAGCTTTTCCGAGAAATAATTGTTATGAAAGTTGCCTTGGATTACAAAGAATGCGTTAAACAACTGCTTTTTCAATATGAATATTTCAAAGATGAAGATTCGGAAGTAGCGATAACCCGGCAGTGGTTCAAAGGATGGACTATTTCCCACGACCCATATTTTCTGCAATCCGATCCTAAACTCTCTATAGATTTGGGTGGTCATAAAACGATAGCTGCAGAAAGAGGTTATGAGAAAATAGCAGTAGAAATTAAGAGTTTTGTAGCAGATTCTCAAGTTGTAGAATTGGAAAAAGCCGTCGGTCAGTATGGAATATATCAAGAATTATTACAAATGCAGGAACCCGATCGAGAACTGTACTTGGCAGTTCCCATTGATGCCTTTGAGAATATATTCAGTAGGCAAGTTGGGCAAGTAGCCATTAAAAAGTTCAATTTAAAATTAATTGTCTTCTCATTTTCTGAGGAGGAATTGTTATGGAAGTTGCCTTAGATTACAAAGAATGCGTTAAACAATTGCTGTGTCAATATGAATATTTCAAGGATGAAGATTCGGAAGTAGAGCTAATTTTTGACGATGAGCGAATGCGTTATATGGCTTTGTGGGTGGGATGGCACAAGTATAAGCGCGTTCATCAATGTATGGTACATATTGATATTGTTGGAGATAGAATTTTTATTCAGTGTAATGATACTGAAGATTCATTGGTTGCGGAATTGGTAGAGAAGGGAATTCCACAGGAGAATATCAGTCTGGGTTTTATTCATCCTCAAAATCAAGAGAATTTTAAACAAGAATCGATTGGTGTGTTGAGGATGCTTTGAGAGAACATTTGCGATAACCTGTATTAAAGGATATTGTTTGTTCTTTAGAGAAATGGATTTTCAAATATCTTACCCTATAAACCATACCCGACAGAGAATAAATTCTCTGTCTCATAGCTTAAGTCCGTTAAAACGGACTAAAATCTAGAGATTCTGGCAGATATTTAGTCGGTTTCAACCGACTTTAGCTGTTAGACAGGGATTTTAATCCCTTGCGGGATAGCAACGTAGAAATCGTTCTGAGAAGTATGTAAAGGATTCAGCGGGTAAGTTATGGCAGACACTATCAACAGCATTGGGGGAAAAAGTCAGCAAGTCTAATATTAAATCAACTTTACGAAGATATCATTACTCCAATTTCTCTCACTCTAAGAATCTCCAAGAGATAGTCCAAATTAATAGCGGTAATGTTTGCCCAAACTTACCCAAAAATGAACCAAAACAACCAAAAACTTATCAAGATGCTAAATTAGAAGCAGTTCCCGAACTTGTTAAAGAAGGATTGACTGTTGAACAAATTGCTAGAGTGTTAAAACTTCCCTTAGAACTTGTCCAACAGCAGATTCAGAATTCTGAATAGTAATAGACATCTCCAAAAAAGAAATTATTACGTCAGGTTTATTTAGATATTTTGGTGATAGTGAAGCCTGATTCAGGCAACCTGAAGTTCATAATGCAAAACCAAAAGTTCATCTTCTTGCAAAATAGCCATAGCATATTCCCTACCTTGACTATCTGAAAATTCAACTAAATATTTATAACTATCATTTTTTGAATATACCTCCACCACAGTGCCCACTTGTCCGCTAGGTAAGCTTTCAACAGACGCATAATCTGACTCAACTAAAGTTAATCGTTCCAGGGGAACAGAGTTGAGAATAGCAATAGTA
Source organism: Cyanobacteria bacterium UBA11153 (assembly GCA_003511885.1). Taxonomy (GTDB): domain Bacteria; phylum Cyanobacteriota; class Cyanobacteriia; order Cyanobacteriales; family Coleofasciculaceae; genus Limnofasciculus. The sequence goes on along the minus strand of DOIX01000001.1, from coordinate 12,753 downwards.
TCTAAAAGTTTGATGTTTTTCATTCAAAAACTAGCCATAAATTCAGATTCAGAATCCCTGAGAACCCTAACCTCTGAAAGATCCAGCCTCTGTTTAACTTGCCACAAATCGTAATCTTGCTCCATTCCCAGCCAGACTGTAGGATTGGTACTGAAGGCTTTGGAAAGGCGCATTGCTATATCGGGTGTGATACTGTAGCATCCCTCAATGATAGCCGAGAGTATTTGATGGGAAACTCCTAGTGCATCGGCTGTCTCAGTTACAGTTAATCCGAGAGGTTGTAGATAAAGTTCTTGAAGTACTTCTCCTGGATGAGGTGGGTTATACATTTTCATTGTTAAACCTCCTTTATTTGGATAACTCCTAATTGGTAAAAACTAAGCAGCTACTTCTACCACGCCAACTTTAGTTATAGCTTCAGGAATATTCTCTCCCCTTTCTGCCAAAACTTCTAAATAAAGTGCGATCGCTTCCTTAACATTATTTTGGACTTCTTCTAGAGTATCACCAATACTAACACATCCCGGTAAGTCTGGTACAATCGCGCCCCAATCTGTTTCGCATTTTTCATAAATTACTGCATATTCTTTCACGATCGCTCTCCTATTTAAGCAACTTTTTTCGGTAAAATCTTGATTTCTACTTTTTGATTTAAAGCTGCGGCAATCCGAGCTAGCATAGACAAAGAATGTCCCTCATAGTCAGCATCTTCTAATCGAGCAATGACTGACTGGGTAGTACCAACTAAATCTGCTAGTTGTTGCTGGGTTAGTCCCGCTTGTTTCCTGGCATCGTAGATAATTTGAGATACTTGAGCGTTTAAAGATGATTCTCTAACCATCTCTTGTAATTCTGGATCGTTCTTCATCATTTTTTTTATTATTTTCAGTGCATCATTAGTTTTCTTCATCTGCTTCTTCCTCTGGAAGGATACTACTAATGTTATCGCAAAAATGCGATTTTAGCGACATATTGGGAGCAAAGAGGGCGAGTGGAGGGGGTTACTGTTTACGGCTGTGGCTTTGGGTAGTGACTCACCCCGTCAGGAGATTATCAATAAATTTGACTAAGCCTAGAAGGATTATGTTTAAACTGGAGGTAATAAATAAACCCCTTCAAGATTGTGAATGAAGGGGTAATTGAGTTGTTCTATTGCTTAATCGACTTATTCCATTCAGATATTAGTCACTTACTGGCGTTTCTTGCGTATTCCTATTAACCCTAATAATCCCATAGCAACAGTACCGAAGACAGTACTAGGTTCAGGGACTACTGTATGGGGCGGGTGGTCTCCATGGGGCGGGTAGTCTTCAACCTCACCATGGGAGATGCAATCTATTGCACCAGCAAAACAATCTGGTTTTGAAAAAACTTCTCCCCAAGGCTTTACATCTTCTAGTGGCTCCCAAGTTAAGCGGAAGCGACTATAATATTTTTTAGGATCGAATCCGAGATTGTAACGCTTAGTGAAAGTCCCTGGGGTTAGAGTCAGTAAGTCGTTGATATAAAGCTCTGCTCCCGTATTTCCTGGTGGTAAATTACCAGGATGATCGAATTGCCCATTTAGTGGATTATTATCCCACCAAGCACGAAGCTGATATTGATTTGCTCCGGGTCGGGTAATGTTGAAGATTACATCAACCCAATTATCTCCAAAGATAACCCCATCTTCATCATCGACGGCTTTAGGAAATCCTCCTAATATACTGCGATCATCGCCATCCGCTAATACCGTAGGCTGACCATTTATCTCACTATCCCACTGCGTTCCTAGTCTTTGAAAAAAGCCTTCATCGTAGCGTGGACCGCCTATAAGGGGATTTTCCGGATTGAGCGGATCTAGTAGAGTCTTGTAAGATTCAGGCGCGTCTCCTAAATCTTGCTTCTCAGGTATAGGTGGAAGAGGTTGATCTGGAGCATTTATCGCCGTATCTAGGGCATCGACATTATCAGTTGCTAGCAGCCCGATATTTTCAGCAAATAGCGAAATATTTTTTATACTGGCTATATTAAATCCTCCGCCAAAGTTGGTATATAATATATCAGCAGGAGACCAGTTCCTAGCAATAGGACTACCTAGAGCCATCATTTTAAGAGTCGGAGATCCTGGTGCTAAAGAGAAAAATGCTTGGTTATTTGCTAAGTCCAACGCTAAAGCATCAATATCATCTCCATTTTGTAGTCCAATATGGACAATGCCATCTTTAAATAAATTAATGGGACCTCCCGCTCCATTAGTTAGTAAAATATCTTCGCTTGAGCGCGTTACGTCGAGAATTCCATTAATAGAAAAATAAATATTTGTAGGTGGAATATAACGTGCAGAAACTAGCTCTCTCTCCCCTTCATAAACATCAAAAGCGTTTAGCTCATCTTCTTGTATCCCTCCTACGATTCCTTTTCTTAGACCATGCTGAATCTCCTGTCCCCATGGTCTAACAACATTAGTCCCTATTCCTAACATAGGATTAAAAAAGAAGATGTCCCCGGCTGCCTCTTGCCTTGTAGATTCATCATGAACAGCAGTTCCAAGTTGTCCCACAGAGTTAAGATCTACCGAAAAAAGGAGATCCCAAATATTTACTGTTGGATCTTTTCCTTTGGATAATGAGTTAAGATCGACTCCTGCGGGCAGCCCTATACCACCCACTCCTCCATTCACATCTCGCACATTCGTACCTATAAAAGGCTGAACACCACCATAGTAAATATTATTTTGCTGCTGGGGATCGAGCTGATCCTTAAATACGTCACTTCCTGGTAAGCCAACAGCGTTCTGGTCAACTGAAAAAGAGACTGCTTGGGCTGATTTAGGATAAGAAATTGTTAAGGCTAGTCCCAAACCTGTTATTAAAGAAGAAAAATGTAGAAATTTAGTGTTTTGGATCATTGTTTATCCGCTTTGATTTCCTTGTATAAAATTTAAAAGTTGACCCAATCGCAGCTAATTTCCAGATAAATTAAAGATAAATATCAAAAACCATTACATTGCCGCATCAACTATCAGCAATCCACCTCAATTCATTCCCAAAATAATGAATCTTCAGCACCGCTCTGACATCTATATTTAGTTGTTCTTTATCCGGTTCTTAACCTCGATCAAAAGGTTATATTAAACTCCCTCAACAAGTAAAGTCTTTTTAGGCATCTTCATCAACTCTTCACAGAAAACACGCATTTTCTTCATCGCAACTTCATAAAAGTATCGTTAAACCTAAGTGAATATACTTGGAAAGACCCCAAAAACCCCCTTCCCCCAGCCCAAAATAAAAGCCAAACCCTATCTACACCAACCCTTTAAGCCTTCATCCAATCAAACCAAAGCACCAAAGTGACAATCCAGTTGTATCCTAGTAGATCGTAGCCAAGTGCCGGAGACTAAAGCCATGCCAGACAACTTGAGAAGCCAAATCGTGACTCAGGGCGTTCAAAGATCGCCAAATCGTGCCATGCTAAGGGCGGTTGGGTTCGGTGATGATGATTTCACTAAGCCGATTGTGGGTGTGGCGAATGGTTACAGTACCATTACTCCCTGCAATTTGGGCTTGAATGATTTGGCGAAACGGGCTGAGGCGGGAATTAAGCAGGCGGGTGGGATGCCGCAAATGTTTGGCACCATCACTATCAGCGATGGTATCTCGATGGGTACGGAAGGGATGAAGTATTCTCTAGTATCGCGGGAAGTTATTGCTGATTCTATTGAAACTGTCTGTAATGGGCAGAGTATGGATGGGGTAATCGCGATTGGCGGTTGCGATAAGAATATGCCGGGTGCGATGATTGCGATCGCGCGGATGAATATTCCGGCTATTTTTGTTTATGGTGGTACGATTAAGCCGGGAAATTTTAATGGCTGTGATTTGACTGTGGTCAGTGCTTTTGAGGCTGTGGGACAATATAGTGCAGGTAAAATCCCGGAAGAACAATTGATGGCTGTGGAAAGGAATGCTTGTCCTGGGGCGGGTTCCTGTGGTGGAATGTTTACAGCGAATACGATGTCTTCGGCTTTTGAAGCGATGGGGATGAGTTTGCCCTATTCTTCGACGATGGCAGCGGAAGATGCGGAGAAAGCTGATAGTGCGGAAAAATCTGCTTTTGTTTTGGTGGAGGCGATTAAGGCACAACGATTGCCCAAACAGATTTTAACTCGTCAAGCTTTTGAGAATGCGATCGCGGTTATTATGGCGGTGGGTGGTTCAACTAATGCAGTATTACATTTACTGGCAATTTCTAACGCTATCGGGGTTGACTTAACTTTGGATGATTTTGAAACTATTCGGGCTAAGGTTCCGGTAATATGTGACCTGAAACCGAGTGGTAAGTATGTTGCTACGGATTTACATAAAGCAGGCGGCATTCCCCAGGTAATGAAAATGCTGTTAGCCCATGGTTTAATCCACGGCGATGCTTTAACTATTACCGGAAAAACCATTGCCGAAGTCTTAGCCGATGTACCAGAAACACCAGCAAAAGATCAAGATGTCATCCGTCCCTGGGATAATCCCATGTATGCTCAAGGACACTTAGCCATTTTACGCGGTAACTTAGCCACAGAAGGGGCAGTCGCTAAAATTACTGGAGTCAAAAACCCCAAAATTACTGGCCCAGCGCGAGTCTTCCAATCAGAGGAAGACTGTCTGGCAGCGATTTTAGCAGGCAAAATCCAAGCTGGAGATATTATAGTAGTTCGCTATGAAGGACCAAAAGGCGGTCCCGGAATGCGAGAAATGCTAGCACCCACCTCGGCAATCATTGGTGCAGGTTTAGGCGATTCCGTCGGATTAATTACCGACGGCAGATTTTCCGGCGGCACTTACGGGATGGTAGTCGGGCACGTTGCCCCAGAAGCAGCAGTAGGAGGTGCGATCGCACTAGTCGAAGAAGGCGATTCTATTACTATAGATGCTCCCGCCCGATTATTGCAGCTAAATATCTCCGATGCCGAATTAGCCCAACGTCGCGCTAACTGGCAACCGCCCACACCTCGTTACACTAAAGGTATTTTGGCGAAATATGCCAAATTAGTTTCTTCCAGTAGTGTCGGGGCGGTAACTGATTTGGATTTAGTGTGAAAAAACATGGGCTAGTGGTTTTTTCAGATGGAGCAACAGTTTTTTCCGATGGGGTAATGGATGTAACAGACGAGCTAGTTGTGACAAGCAAAGCTATCGGGAAAATCAATCACTCATCCGCTGCCCATCCCTCTCTGCTCCATCCACCCCATCACCAATCACTCATCCGCTGCCCATCCCTCTCTGCTCCATAATTGTTAAGATATAATTACGATTAGCCAATAATCGCCACTTTTACACATAATTTCGGAGCAGCCAGACAATGACAGACAGCCCAACAACTCAAACAAAAAGCACAAAAGCCCAAAAGCAAGCAACTCCCAAGCCAGAGAGCAGCACAAATAACACCATTAATCTTAGACCATTACCTCAAAATCGTCCCATTGCCACAAATGTTCCTATGGCAGGTAGCATAGATGCTCTTCTAGGTTATCTTGACTAAATCTGTCCAGGGAATGGGGAATTATAGCGAGCGGCTATTGGCTCGGGGCTAGGAGCTAGGGAAGAAAGCTGTAAAATAGACCTTTGCAAAAGTCGATATTTAGGTGTATGGGTGTTAGCGAGAGTTAGTGGTGGGTACTTCACAATCGCGGTAAAATCTCTGGTAATAACTTACCCGGCACTTTCGATAGAGCAAAATTTTGCCCAGTAATACCCTGTTGCTGATAAAAAGTACGAATCGTCTGAATCAGATAACTTAAAGCCGTTTGATAAACATCAGATTGAGGAGTTGCTGCTAAACAAGACTTCACCTGTTGTAATAAGGCTGCTGCTAAATGGGCAGATTTAACTTCTGTCTCTAAAGCAAACTCTGCTTCCGTAGCTAACTGATAATGAGCTAATCCCAAATTATTACGAGTCGCGATTACATCAAAATTAACCGATATTGGTGGATTATTTTCGGCTAATTTTTCAACAAGTGCCATGGCATTGTCGTAAGCCACAATACACTGCTGTAAATATTCTAATCTACGTTCCGGTAAATCCTGACATCTATCTGCCAAATGCCAATAAGCCGTCCCCAAATTATTCTCCGTCGCCGCACAAGCCGCAGGTGCAGAGTCATGGGTGCGATAACTCAAGGCATCTTTATAAGCTAAAACTGCCAATTCTAACCACATCTGTGGTTGTTCGTATTGTGCTAAATTCCAATAAGCCGTACCCAAATTATTTTGAATCATTGCCCAGTTCATCTTTTCCGATTCTGTCGTATAATAACAAAGGGCTTCCGCATAAGCCGTAATTGCTTGATGTAAATTTTCAACTGGTGCTTGATGTTGGGCTAAATACCAATAAGCTGTTCCTAAATTATTTTGAGTAGCAGCATATTTAATCAGATCGTTTTCTGCACTGCGATAACGCAATGCCTCTTGATAGGCACGAATCGATAATTCCAAGCTATCCACTGGTTCTTGATAGCGAGATAAATCTCCATAAGCAGCACCCAAATTATTTTGAATCATGGCATATATTTGAGGTACATCTTCAGCCACAATCTTAGTTAAAGCAATCTGATAAGCTTGAATACCTTGTTCTAAATAAGAACTACGATGTCCATTATTATGAGAATAACGAGATAGCATCCAGTAAAGATTGCCTAAATCATTAAGAATATTTGGTGCTTGGGGCGCAAAATTATCCAAAGATTGCAAAGCTAGTTCATAAGCTTGAATAGCAATAGATAAATTTTCCTCCGAGACATCTCCCCCTTCAATTGCTTGGCGATATCTATCTCCTAATTGCAAATAAGCATCTCCTGGCGATACTAACTCGTTATCTAATACTAACTCGTTATCCAGATTAGCAGTGTAGGATTTAGTAATAGCCGAATTATCCCCAATTTCCCGATCCGCTGCTGAATGATACAATTCATCTCCATCAGAATCAGCCCCTATTTCTTCATCGCTAATTCCTGGAGCCAATTCATCTCTAAGGAATTGATAAATAGAATAAGGATTGCTAATTTCTGAATTCAAGTTATCTTCACCCAATTCAGAAATAACAGAATTATCTTCAATTACGGGAATAAAATCATTTCGATCCAATTGAGAAATAGTAAAATTATCTCCAAAACTCTCATCTCCAATCTCCGAAGGATATCCATTAAGACTATCACTCAGAATGCTATGAGTAGAGATAGCCCGCTCGCCGAGCAACTGATTTTGCCAATTAATATTATCTTCATCTCTATTAAAGGTCAAATCTCCAGTTTCCACCAAATCCCCATCTAATAGCGATCGCAAATCCTCCTGAAATGAAACCGTCGTTTCCTCCAACTCCCTCACATCGCTGACATTAGCAGAAGATTCAGGTTTATATATACCCACTGGAGGCAAGGGAGTTGGTTCTCCTTCAAACTCAAATATTCCTGTATGCCATTGCCAAAATTCCGGCGCAGATTGTTCAATATTATGAAGCCAAGGACGAGGCAACCACAACAATAAACTTACTTCCAAATGTGGCAAATACCGCTCAATTTTGCGCAGATTTTTTAAAAATAATCGCTGGACATTTGGAGTTTGTCTAGTTAACAGTTCCACCCCTAAAATTTGAAATCTAGGTGGATTGTTAATATGGCAAGAAGGAGGGTTTTGAGTTAACCATTGAATCATTTGAGCCACAGGATTAGGATCGCTCAAATTCAGGTTAATACTCACTAATTTTGGATAACTTTGACTGGAAAAATCTTCAGAATTTAAGGATATTTCTAATTCCTGATGTAATTGGCTCGCCAAACGATTTCGCAAGCTTAAATCATCACAAACAGCCACAAAAATTTGACGGCGCAGATTAAGACTCAAAGCAAGTTTCAAGCGTTGATAGGTTTGCCGATTCCAGCTCGAAACTTTATGGGAAGTAGCATCAGTGACGATCATGCTGGTGGCTTTTGGAGTAGAGTTACTCTTAATGGCACGCACTCACCACAAGTGATGTTGCCCAAAAGAGTTTGTAAATGGGTTATTACTATACTCTTCTGGGTGCAATCGTTTAATTCAGGATATGTCGCAGGGGAAAGTGAAAAGGGGCTAGGGGCTAGGGGCTAGGGATTAGGGGCTTTTTGCTAGGGGCTTTTTGCTAGGGACTAGGCAGAGTTGAAAACTCCTTTCCTTATCTCCCTTGTCTCCCTTGTC
>DOIX01000001.1:0-4267 GCA_003511885.1 Cyanobacteria bacterium UBA11153 | reverse complement strand
CCCTTGTCTCCCTTGTCTTCCTTCTCTCCCTTGTCTCCCACCAGCGCATCTGCCGTGCCACTTCCTAACTCCTTAACTCTGAGCAGCAACTGCTTCCGGCTTAGGTGCGGGTAATTCCTGCTTGAGAGTCAGATAGCGAATTACATCCTCGCTATAGCGCATCGCCTTTTCTACGGGAATGACATGAGTAGGAGGGGCTTTATAATTCATTTGAATGTAAATCCCTTCCCGGTGTTTGCCAATCATGTAAGCCAAACGGCGCTTACCCCGATGTTGAATTTCGATGTCTGTGGCTAGTTGGGTATGTAATAATTCTCGATATTTCGCGATCGCCACATTCACCTGCTCCTCTGACAAATCAGGACGCAGGATATACATTAGTTCGTAACTATCACTCACAGCTATGACTCTCCTTATGGACAACTTGGCTTCTTCCTTTGCCTTTAGGGATTTTTCACCCCTTGATTGACGGAGGAAGCAAGGACATGAAATTATCCCAGCAGCTACGATAACGGCTAGAGTATGGCTAATTCCACGCACTCCAACATCCCCTTTCCCAATCGGGGTGGGGATTGCTCCTGGGATATTCTCCAGTCATTTTACCTTAATCAGCACTGACTTTTGAGATTTAATCCTCCCTACAGGTTAAGGTTCGCTGCAAAAAGAATATTTTCTGCTATTAATTATAGCTAGCCTCAAGAACTCAGCCTCATTTGTCCCAATTAGACACTTTCTTCGCCAAGGAATCTCTAAAATTATGGCGCAGCGCTACGTCCGAATCAAAACCTCTCAAGGGCAAACCTACTATGGTTTGTTGAAAATCAACCGCACTATTCAGGTACTAGATGCGCCACCTTGGTTACAGGGACAACCCACCGATTTAGAATTGGAACCTGGAAGCTACCAGTTGCTTGCACCCTGTGCCCCAACTAAAATTGTGGCAGTGGGGAAAAACTATCAGGATCATGCCGCTGAAATGGGAACGTCTGTCCCAACGGAACCCTTAATATTTCTTAAACCACCTACAACTATCACCGCTGCTGACCGGGAAATCAAGTATCCGCCGCAGTCGCAAAGGGTAGACTATGAGGGAGAGCTAGCATTAGTCATTGGGGAACACTCTCTAGACTGCACTCCCGCCGAAGCCTCCAGTAAAATCTGGGGCTATACCATTGCTAACGATGTCACTGCCAGAGATTTGCAACAGAAAGACGGACAATGGACAAGAGGGAAAGGATTTGATACCTTTTGTCCCCTAGGTCCTTGGATTGTCAGGGAATTGCCTCCTGGGGCAAGGTTACAGACATTTTTAAATAATAGTCCCGAACCCGTCCAATCCGCATCAATCGATCTGATGGTATTTTCACCAGAAATTCTGGTATCTTACATTTCTCAAATTATGACCTTGTTACCAGGCGACGTAATCTTGACAGGTACTCCCCAAGGAGTGGGAGGGATGAAAATTGGCGATCGCGTTCGTGTTGAAATAGAAGGAATCGGTCATTTGGAAAATACCGTCGTTCCTCGTTCCACCTTGGTTCATCTTTAGGGCAAATCCAACGCCTAATTCAGAGAAAATTACCTGGGGTTATCCCTAGTAATTCACTTTAACTGATAACTTGCACCATTCTCAATAAACTTCTACAATCCTTTATGTTTCGTTGATGGAATCACCAAAAACCTAGGTTTTTCAGGCTTACTGACATTGGTGCAAGTTATGAATTTAACGGACTTGTGCATAAACAGCTTCCGATAAGGTCGGAATTTCTGCATAACGTCCTAGAAGTGACTGGACAATGGCGTAACCGCAAGCAGCCCATGTTCCCAAAAAGATAGCGTTATATAGGGTTTGGGTAATCAACGTATCGCCCAGCCCAGGCCCTAAAATACTCATTGCCAAACTGCACAGGATTAAAAGAATATCTAACAGCAGTGCCTGCATCGTATTAAAGCGAATAAAATGAATAATTCTTTCATTCCTCACTACTAATAAGAACAAGAGCAAAAAGATAACCATTCCCGCAAAAGGTATCTTATTGTAAATAAAAATGAATGGCATTAATGGAATCAAAATTACTTGGAGATTCGGAAACTGTTCAAACAAATCATTCCCAAATTCCAAACCAGAAATTAAAGGCAGAATATAAGGAAGGGCAGCAAAAATCCGGTCTTGTACGGTTGTCGAGCCACGCCAGGTCATGGTCTGTTCTCCTTGTTGAAGTTAATCGTGTTTTTCCTAACTATATTCAGGATAACCCACTTGAATAGCTATTCCCAAACTATCCAACTATATATTTTTCCATGGGCAACCAAAATCAAACCTAATTTACCTAGCCCCTAGCCAAGAGCCTCTAGCCCCTATTAATTGACATTGGCAATACGGAAGCCCATCTCACACTCATACTGATCCGGCTGATTATCCGCAAGCTTTCGTACTGCATGACCGCAACCCAATTTACCATGATGCCACCTGGGTTGACCGTTTTTATCAGCCAGCAAACAGCTTCGACAAACTTGCGTTGGGGGAATTATTTGCTCTTCAGTCAGAATAACTAACATAAAAAACCTCCGGTCAAACATTAAGACCGCTAACTCAATCTTAATTTGGTAAGTCACAAAAAAGTGGTAAATTTAATACACCTTAACGCGAGATAGATGTTAGTCAGACTGATAACTTGCACTAGTGGCAATCAGCGGAAAAACCTAACCCCCCCCAGCCTCCAGGGCTGTTTCATTCTCGGTTGAAGAGAGCAGGGGGGCAGGGGGGGCAGGGGAGCAGGGGAGGAGCTGGGAGAGGGGTGCGCTGCTAAAGTACCGCACCCAACAAACCTTGACAAAACGACCAAGTACTAGGAAATAAAGTCAGTGAGCGATACAAACTTAGATTTTCTTGCCCAAAGCGATCCGGCTGTAGCCAATTGTCTCTACCATGAACTACAGCGTCAGCGCCAACATCTGGAATTGATTGCTAGTGAAAACTTTACCTCTCCAGCAGTCTTAGCGGCTCAAGGCTCAGTGTTGACGAATAAATATGCTGAAGGATTACCTGGAAAGCGTTACTATGGCGGCTGCGAACATATTGATAGGGTAGAACAATTAGCGATCGATCGCGCTAAACAGCTATTTGGTGCTGCACATGCTAGCGTACAACCACATTCCGGCGCTCAAGCTAATTTTGCCGTATTTTTAGCACTACTGGAACCGGGCGATACTTTTATGGGGATGGATTTGTCTCATGGGGGACACCTCACCCATGGTTCCCCAGTGAATGTATCGGGAAAATGGTTTAAGGTACGCCACTACGGTGTGAGTCCGGAAACGGAGCAGATTGATTACGATTTAGTACGGGAATTAGCAATTAAGGAACGTCCTAAATTAATTGTTTGCGGCTATTCTGCTTATTCTCGGATTATTGATTTTGCTAAATTCCGCAGTATTGCTGATGAAGTTGGTGCTTACCTCATGGCTGATATTGCTCATATTGCGGGATTGGTTGTGACTGGTCATCATCCTAACCCGATTCCTGACTGCGATGTGGTGACAACCACTACCCACAAAACTTTAAGGGGACCAAGAGGTGGCTTAATTCTGACTCGCGATGAGGAATTGGGTAAGAAATTTGATAAGGCTGTATTTCCAGGCAATCAAGGGGGGCCGTTAGAACATATTATTGCAGCTAAAGCTGTAGCATTTGGGGAAGCAATGACACCTGCATTTAAAGAGTATTCCGGTCATGTTATTGCTAATGCTAAGGCGATGGCAAGTCAACTGCAAGAGCGGGGATTTAAACTTGTTTCGGGCGGGACTGATAATCATCTGATGTTGGTGGATTTACGCTCTATTGGCATGACTGGGAAAGTTGCAGATGGATTAGTTAGCGGTGTGAATATTACTGCTAATAAAAATACGGTTCCCTTCGATCCTGAATCTCCTTTTGTGACTAGTGGTTTACGTTTAGGCTCTCCAGCAATGACAACCAGAGGTATGGGTGCAGGTGAGTTTACAGAGATTGCCAATATTATCGCAGATCGCTTGCTCAATCCAGACAACGAGACAGTTGCAGCCGATTGTCGCCGTCGAGTTGCCGCATTGTGCGATCGCTTTCCTTTATATCCTCATCTTAAGATTCCCGTGCCTGCTTTAGTTTAGTTATTAAGCTGTCACGCATTTAAGAAAGTCTGTTTTGAGAGAGGGGATCTCTTGAGAGCGCTTGATAACTTTTTCCCTAACTTGAAAATATCCGGTTTAAATGCGCAGCAGCTTAATA
>DOIX01000437.1:22818-38210 GCA_003511885.1 Cyanobacteria bacterium UBA11153 | reverse complement strand
CAAACCCCTACACCCCACACCAAAAAACCCACACCCCACCCTCACCAAAAGACTTATTCAGCAAACCCTAAATAGGGTTTGCTGAATAAGTGTATGAGTTTTGAGGGGTGTAACTCTTATTCGTGGTACTTTTCCCTAACTGCTCAAGCGCTTGAAGCGGCATTGCCGTAAAGGTTTCAACTTTATACAGCAAGCCCTAACTCTCAACTGCGATAAATTTCTTTAATCCTTTTCACTGCCGCTTCTCCATTAACTAGCCCACTACCAAACTGATAGGGATAATCGCTATTTTCTGAATTGTCAAGAGTGAGATAATCGTAACTGGCAGTTTCCTTGAGAATATCAACCAACTGATTGCTACTGAGGCGATGTGCCCCATTAGCCTCTGCCATCAAAGCCAAAACTCCCGATACCACAGGTGCAGAAAAAGACGTACCTTGCACCCACATATATTTTCCTTGAGGATCGAAGGCATAATATTGTTCAGGATATAACTTGGGGATACCCTCCCAAAAATCCTCCTGCCAAGTGCCGCCTGTAGTCAAAATGCCGCCATAAATATTAGGAGATGATGTATCGCCTCCTGGTGCTACAACATCCAGCCAATAGCCATAATTACTATACCAAGCCCGATTGCCAGCAATCGTAGTTGCTCCCACAGTGACAACATCTTGGTATGCAGCGGGATAGGATTCCTCAGTAGAGTAATCGTTACCAGCCGAAGCCACAAAAACCAGATGAGGATTATTTGCCATTGCTTGCGCGATCGCAGTTTTGACCAGAGGATGGGGTGGATCTCCACCAAAACTCATATTAATGATATCAGCACCGCGACTTCCAGAAAACGCGATCGCTTCTGCTTCATCGACTAAATCTAGTACTCCTTCTAAATCTGCTGCCCGGACTGGTAAAATGGTCGCATTAGGGGCAACACCCATTAATCCATCAGGATTGGCTGAATGAGCCGCAATTATTCCCGTGACTAATGTACCGTGAAAGGCATTGATTAAGATACTTTCTGAATTCCAGGGAGAGGTATGTTTGAGTCGCTGTTGTAATTCGTGCTTTTCTGCTTCGCTAATTAATGTTTCTGCGTCTTCTTCGATAAAATCCCAGCCGTGAGTTTCCCCTGGATATAAGTTAGGTTGGGGATTATTTGTTGTATATATATTTCCTTGTAAATCAGGATGATTCCACTGAATTAAGCTATCTATTACTGCTACTACTACTCCATCTCCTTTCCCTCCTTCTCGCCAAGCTTCTAAGGCGCGAATATCGGTACGAATAGGTGAGGATGGCTCTGGGGAAACAGTTTGTTTTAAACAATCTTCAAATATCGCTGGCTTTGATAAGCAGGTAATTAAAGGACTACTATTGAGATACCATTGCCAAGGGCGTAGGGCAGTGGATGCAATGGCAGATTTGCGCTCGTTGTCTGTTTTGGTAAATAATTGAGTAATAAAGTTATGTTCATTTACCCTTTTGCCAGTCTCGCCATCTTCTGGCAAAGTATTGTTCAACTTATTGGTTGATTTTCTATATTTTTTTTTATTACCCTGTAAACTTATATAGCGGTAAGGCAAAGTAATTAAGTTAGGTACACCATATTCGATTTGAGATGCTTGGTTAATTTGATTTGCAATATCTAAAATACGGAGGTAGCGAAAATTTCCAGAAAATGAATAGTTGGATTTATAAGTAAAACCAGAATTATGACTATCAGACTTAGTTAAATCCACCAGATTAGCTGTATCTAGAGAAAAATTTAACGCCACCAGATAGCAATCGCCATCTAAACGAAGTTTCCGGATCATCTTTAAATTATAAACCGCTAAAAAAAATCGGATATCCTCTTGAGACAAGCCCGGTTTAAAGCTAATAATAATTTCATTAGGGAGGAGAATCAACTCATCGCGATTGCGGCGCTTGAGTATAGGAAATATCTCTGCCACATCCTTGCGAGCATCAAGACATTGGCGAAGTCTCTCCAGCCGAGATAGAGTTGGGAAAACCAAACTCACCAAAGCAAAGTCTTTTCCTCTGACTGGTTTGACATTTAACTCCAAATCAGAGCAACGATGATTCCCTTCCTGTAAATCTTCCCGAATTTGGAGATAGAAAGGAGTATCAGTAGGGTTTCTCGGCAATTTCGGTGAAACTGCGATCGCATCATCTCTTAACTCTAACGGAATCTGGTCCTGAAAATACATATAAAATAATTCCCCAGAGCCAGGAATTGCCGCAGTGACAAGACTGGGCAAGACTCCGTGGGCAATAACTACTGCTACACAGGCTAAAATAGCCAGACATATTTGGGAAGAAATATACTTCATCGATAAATTATCATATCTCAGGATCCCAGTTTCTTTGAGAAACCCGGCTCTTCGTTAAAATCTAATTTCTGGATATCTATACTGCCAATAGTGCGTTAGCTTGAGCGCAGGGCACCCTACATATAATAAATAAATCAGAAAATTGACACCACTATGAGAAGTTAGCTGTTAGCGATTAGACTAGATTAAGCTTCTTTCACAGTAACTAGCAACGCCGGGTTATATACTTTGCTTAATCCAACCAATCATCCCAAGTATTCGTATTAAACCGAACTTTTGGACAATAGTGATTCCTAATTCGTTGCTCATTTCCTCTCCCATCCGAATTCTGATGGGGTTTGGATAAATTAGTTGATTGAGATGGGCGTGATGGAGGTGGAGATTGATATTTTGGTTTAGGGCGCACCTCTCTAGTTTTAGTTGTAGCTTGATAATAGCGCAATTTTTCATGCGCTTCATTAAGTTCTTGTAATTTGTAATGAGCTTTTTGTTGCAAGCGAGGATGCCCAACAAAACGATCCGGATGCCACACCCAAGTCATATCGAGATAACCCTGATGGACTTCCTCCGGTGACGCACCGGGATCCAAATCCAGGATTCTGTAGTATTGTGCAGTACCTAAAATTCTCACGTCCATCAAGACCATCCTATAGTAAAGCTAACATAATGATGAAAATAGTAATGCAACTCCCAAGGGACTGAAGCACGACAGCAGCAAAACAACACATCTGTTTAACAAAAATATAGTTTGTAAATTTTAGTTCACTTAAGTTCACGATTTTCAATCACTACTCTCATATTAAGTAGCCCTTCTCATCCATAAACAAAAGAGGGGAATCCTCTACCCTCTCCTGATGGAGACACTACGCGAACAAAGAAATTCTTATAAGCGATGTCAAGACGCTTTAGGTTTTGCTGTGGCACTGTTGAATCTATACCAGAGTCCCAATGCCTAGCTTTGATATCATGAAAGCAACGCCAATGGAGGACAAAGTGAAAACTAAAAGATTAAATGTAAGAATGAGAGACCGCAGATATCATAAGCTGGTATTATTGTCGGCTGAATTAGATAGAACGATCGGCAGTATGATAGATGAATGGATAAATTCGCTTCCAGAACCGAAAAAGCCAAACATCACCGCAGGATTTATCCTGCAAAGCGCTTTCATCCCTGGTCTAAAGACACGGAGTTTTCAGCGACTCATCTTATAAGTCTCGCGCTAGACTTTTTCGCCGTAAGATATGTACTGAGACACTCTTTCAAGTAAGTCAAGCATGAAACTAGCATCACGAGTCGGTAAAGTATCCCCATCTCTCACCCTAGTCATTTCCGCTAAAGCCAAAGCGATGAAAGCTGAAGGCTTGGATGTTTGTAGTTTCAGCGCCGGGGAACCGGATTTCGACACGCCCGCCCACATCAAAGCGGCAGCACAGAAAGCCCTTGATGAAGGGAAAACCAAATATGGTGCAACAGCCGGAGAAGCGAAGTTAAGGGAAGCCATTGCCCAAAAACTGCAACAGGAAAATGGATTAGATTATCAAGCAGAAAACGTCATCGTCACTAACGGCGGGAAGCATTCACTATTTAATCTGATGCTAGCCTTGATTGAAGAGGGAGATGAAGTCATCATTCCCGCACCTTACTGGCTCTCCTATCCAGAAATGGTGAGACTAGCAGGTGGAAGCCCAGTCATTGTATCAACCAATGCCGCCACAGGTTACAAAATTACCCCAGATGTCCTGCGGGCATCGATTACCCCCAAAACAAAACTATTTGTTCTCAATTCTCCCTCCAATCCCACAGGCATGGTATATACCCCAGCCGAAATCAAAGCCCTAGCAGAAGTTATCGTCGAAAAAGATATTTTAGTAGTTTCCGACGAAATTTATGAGAAAATCCTCTATGATGGGGCGCAACATCTGAGTATTGGTGCAGTTGGCACAGAAATCTTCCCGCGTACTATTATTAGTAACGGTTTTGCCAAAGCCTTCTCCATGACAGGTTGGCGTTTGGGTTATTTAGCTGGGCCAGTCGAAATCATCAAAGCGACGACAACAATTCAAGGTCATGCCACATCTAACGTCTGTACCTTTGCTCAGTATGGCGCGATCGCAGCCTTAAAGCAACCTCAAGATTGTGTAGAGGAAATGCGTCTTGCCTTTGCTGCCCGCCGACAAGTGATGTACGAGAGTCTCAACGCCATTTCTGGATTAAGTTGTCCCAAACCTGATGGCGCATTTTATCTCTTTGTAGATATTAGCAAAACCGGATTAAAATCCCTAGAGTTTTGCGATCGACTCCTCGATTTGCACCGCGTCGCCGCCATTCCTGGTATCGCCTTTGGAGATGACAACTGCATCCGTCTCTCCTACGCGACAGATATGGCATCCATTGAGAAAGGCATGACTCGCTTAGAGGAATTTGTCAGGAATGCTACCTAGTCTATCGCCACGGAAGTTTCTGATTGCTGAAAAAGGCTTAACCATCTTTTTCTCTCCCTTTCTCCCTGATATAGAGCTGACAACTGCTGGGTGATTTCTGCCAACCTGCACTGGGGAAGAGCTGATACAAATTGTTACGAACAATATCCCTATTTCAGGAGAAAATATAGATAGCCCGATTTGCTAGTTATCAGGTAGTATGTCTCTGAAATTGCCCAGCCGCTAAAGTCAGATGACAATTGACAATTGACAATTTTTAACTGTCAACTATCAACTGTCAACTATCAACTGTCAACTATCAACGGAGATTAAGGCTGTGAAATACCAAAAAATTTTAGTCGCACTGGATCGTTGTCCAGAAGCTGAGGTAGTATTTGAACAAGCACTAGAACTAGCTAAAATAGAACAATCATCTATGATGCTATTTCATTGTCTGCCCATAGATACTCAGACAGTTGGTTCTTATGGAGATATATTTGGCAGAGAATTGCTCGAATTTACCAAATTGATGCAAGATAAATTACGCAAAGAAAGTGAAGAAGCTCTGGCATGGCTGTCTAGTTACTGCGAGAAGGCAACCGCAGCAGGAGTCCCAACCGAATGGGATTGTAAAGTTGGAGATGCTGGTACGGCGATTCGGGAACTTAGCCATAGTTGGGGTGCAGATTTAGTCGTAATCGGTCGTCGCGGTCGTCGCGGTATAACAGAAATTATTATGGGTAGCGTGAGCAATTATGTTGTCCATCATGTTCCCTGCTCGGTTTTAATCGTCCAGGGTATTATTCCTCAAGCTCATGATATCCCTACGGCGGCTACATAAACAAGACCCTCAGTTAAAATCATTCCCGAAAGTTATTGATAATTTGCGGTTTTGAGAGCAAAATCTCTCCGACAGATATCCATAGTATAGCAGTTGCCAAAGAGCAGATTGTCAAAGTTAAACTCAGATAGACAGGCAGGAAAATATCCTGCTTTTTTTCTCTATCCAAACAAATTGGTATCCACTGGGCTGCTACGCTTTTAAGAAAGCCTGTTTTGAGAGAAGAGGAGCAGAGGAGCTTATTGAGAGGGTTTGAGGGATTCCTAAATGGAAAATACACAGTTTAAATGAGGAGCAGCTTACAATCCATTGATCTGAATTGAATATAGGTAGTAATACTGAAGCGATCCTGGGGAAAGATATTAGATTATAGAAGATACAGGAGAGCGAACCTCAAGAGATGGAGACTAGCACTTGATATGATGTCTGGCAAATCACCCATAATGAAAACCCACCGCGTCCTCACTTTTGTGGAGCGGAGCGTCTATCCGAACTATGGGGAATCAAACGTACACAAGCGGAGGGCTTTGTCAAGCCAACTCAACCTGTTATCCAGATAATTTTCATTCTAGAGATAGAGAAGAAGGAGGGAGCAAAGATTTCCACTTATCCCAGGCCAAAATATTTTAGCCAGAGAAAAATAACAAGTGGATTTAGACACTAACATAGGCTAAGATTTAGACAGAGAAGATGGTGAAGGAAAGGACAACACCAAAGGAACATTGGTGGTTGGAGAAAGAGATCCGAGAATTGAGATCCTGATTTTAATATAGATTTAATGAGAGATAAATTAAGATGAGCAATATCGGCGCGATCGCAATTGGTAGAAATGAGGGCGAAAGACTCCTCCGTTGCCTCAAATCATTAATCGCTCAGTTACCGGAAGGGACACCCATAGTCTACGTTGACTCCGGCTCAACCGATAATAGTGTCGCCATGGCTAAATCCCTAGGAGTTGAAATAGTGGAATTAGATATGTCCCTCCCCTTTACCATGGCACGGGGACGTAATGCTGGCTTAAAGTATTTACTGGAACATTTTCCCAACCTTAAATACGTTCAATTTATCGACGGCGATTGCGAAATGATTGAGGGTTGGGTAGAAAAAGCGATCGCAACTCTCGAAAGCGATGAGAAACTAGCCATTGTCTGCGGTAGACGGCGAGAAAGATTTCCCGATGCTTCAATTTACAATCGACTCGCCGAAATGGAATGGAATACCCCTGTTGGTGAAGCCAAATTTTGCGGCGGTGATGCAGCGATCCGGATTACAGCAATTAAACAAGTTAATGGATACAACGAAAGCATGATCTGTGGGGAAGAACCAGAAATGTGTATCCGTTTGCGTCAACTGGGATGGAAAATTTGGCGAATTGATGCCGATATGACACTCCATGATGCCGCCATGATGGAATTCAATCAGTGGTGGAAACGATCCATCCGTGGGGGTTGGGCAATCGCAGAAGGTGTTGCCATGCACGGTAAATCCCCCGAACAGTATATGGTAAGGGAAAGCTTCAGTCGTTGGACATGGGGACTAATTCTACCACCGATGGCCCTAGTATTAGCTTGGCCTACCTGGGGATTGAGCCTATTATTATGGATTGCTTATCCAATTCTGATGTGGAAAGTATCTCGCTATCGCCAAAGTTGTGGCGATTTACCATCTCATGCCCGATTATATGCTTTTTGGTGCGTAGTGGGTAAACTACCAGAAGCAATTGGACAAGCCAAATACTGGTTAACCCGATGGCAAAATCAGGAAGCCAAGTTAATCGAATATAAGAAACCAGCAGCAGCTTCCGGATCTTAAATTGCTGCGAATGTAGCATAATAATGCTGTCATGTAAATTAGGGTTGATGTCTATTAGAAGTCTGGTGAAAAAGAACCGAAAAACTCTATATTGTCCGATCTGATACCGAATTGATAGAGATCTGTAGTATACAGAAAAATAATATCAAATCTGTAGCCTATCGGAAGGCAACCAGAGTTGCAGAAAATCTCCATTCATTAAAGGCTTTAGATCGAATGATTTATGGCGATTATATTTAATTACATTGACAAAAAAAATGCAATATGTGAATAATAAATTTACAATAGCTTCATCAAAAATTTATCAAGACTTCATCTAAGACGGGAACAATTAGTTACAATAGGTAGGGAGATAGTCAATGAGTAGATTCAGGAGGTTAGCATCAACTAGTAAATTATGAATCGCCGATTAAGGCTAGACTCACATCCAGACAAGGAGTCAACGATCGAGTCGAGCCGCTCAAAAACAAATAAGTTTGGCATTGTCCCCAAACATAGAGCATTTTCTTAGCCAGCCCAAAATAAGTATTTCCGAGAAAGACTATTTTTGGCAAATCCTATCCCCAAGCCACATTTTGAAACAAAAGGAAGCGATTCATGCAAACCATGAGTAAGAACGAAGTCAATCCAATTTTATTAAAAGACACCGCTATTTTGCGGTTGCCCAAAAACCTGAGTGTTATTGAAGCAGTCAAGTTAAAAGAAACTTTTCATCAACTTCTAGAAGCCAGTCTTGTTCCCTCCCAAATTATTTTAGATTTCAGCCAAACAGATTTTATCGACAGTAGCGGGATTGGGGCACTGGTTAGTAATTATAAACAAGCCAAATTAAAAGAAGTAGATCTGTTACTGCAAGGTATCACTCCCCCTGTAATGGCTGTATTGCAGATGACGGGACTCCATAATATTTTGACGATTGATTATTCCAAATTGCCTGTAAATAATGCCGTTAATCCGACCAAAAATAATCTGCCCACAACTCATCCATCTATCCGCTCCAAAGTAAAGCGAGGAATAGATATTGTTGGATCAATAGTCGGTTTAGCGATCGTAGGTATTGTCTTTATTCCCATTGCATTGGCGATTAAAATAAACGATCCAGGCCCGATATTCTTCAGTCAAATTCGCTATGGTTGGATGGGCAAGAAATTCAAGATTTGGAAATTCCGGTCTATGTGTGTCAATGCCGAAGCCTTAAAAAACAGCATATCTAATCAAGCAGATGGTAAAATTTTTAAAAATGAAAACGATCCCCGAATTACAAAAGTAGGGCGTTTTTTAAGGAAAACAAGCTTAGATGAATTGCCTCAATTCTGGAATGTCCTTAAAGGAGAAATGAGTTTGGTAGGTACTAGGCCACCTACACCTAACGAAGTGGACATCTACGCCGTACCAGAATGGCAAAGATTAGATGTAAAGCCAGGGATGACAGGAGAATGGCAAGTAAACGGGCGCTCAAAAATCCAAAAATTTGAAGATATTATCGCCCTAGATCTAAGTTACCAAAAAAAATGGAGCTTGGTCTACGATTTGCAGCTAATATTGAAAACTATCCTTGTCGTATTTCGTAAAGATAGCGGTGCTGTCTAAAAAGATCGAAATTAGTTTCTTTAGTCTGGAGTCAGCAGACTCAGAAATCAGAGACGATAGATATAGAATAGATAGGATAGCAATCAAAACTAAATCAATAACTCATAGCTATCCCCAGAGTGCATCACCAGTCTTCTTGTTCAGTAAAATCTGATAGAGTCAAGGGATTCGAGGGAACAACGAGCAAAGCTACCCTCCTCTTACCATCCGATTATTATGCAATTAGCGTCAAGGTACAAAAAACTGTGTTTAATTATCAGTCAGTGCTTGTGTTTTTAGATATTTCCTTTGTCATAGTGTCAATTCTTCTGGGAGTGCCAATTACAGTTTTATTTATAGAATGCTTGAGTGCTTTATTTCCTGGTAAATCGGAAACAGGGAAGAAAGAAGTACAAATAAATAGACAAAAGATAGCAGTTTTAGTTCCCGCCCACAATGAATCGAGTGGCATTGGGGCAACGATAGAAACTTTAAAGCCACAATTAACAGAGCGCGATCGCATTATTGTCATTGCCGATAATTGTACCGATGAAACAGCAACCATTGCCAGGGAATTAGGCGCAACAGCGATAGAAAGAAAAGATACCTCCTTACGAGGTAAAGGATATGCCCTAGACTACGGCTTAAAGTTTATAGCACAAAAGCCGCCAGAAGTAGTAGTAATCGTCGATGCAGACTGTATTGTTGAAGAAGGAGCGATCGCAAAACTTGCTCAATTGGCTGGCAAGTCAGGAAAACCAGTCCAAGCCAATTATCTGATGGAGAAACCACCTCAGCCAAAACCAAAGGATTTAGTTTCTGCCTTAGCCGTAACGGTAAAAAATGTTGTCCGCCCCAGTGGTTTAACCAAATTAGGACTGCCTTGCGTCTTAGGGGGTACAGGGATGGCTTTTCCTTGGTCAGCGATTGGGGAAGTATCTCTCGCCAGTGGTAATCTGGTTGAGGATATGCAGCTTACTGTCGATTTAGCGATCGCCGGACATCCTACTTTATTTTGCCACGATGCCAAAGTAACCGGAAGACTACCGCAACAGCAGGAAGCAGCCAAGCAACAGAGGACAAGATGGGAACATGGTCACTTAAAAACTTCCTTTACTCAAGTGCCCAGATTACTGAAAGCATCTTTTGCTCAAAGACGCTTTGACTTATTAGCACTAGCGCTAGACTTTTGCGTGCTACCGCTGTCACTATTAGTCATGATTTGGATAGCAGCTACAGCCATGGCATTCGTAGCAGGATGGTGGGGAATCACATCGATAGCATTAGTTTTATTGCTTATGGAAGGATTTCTGCTTCTCTCGAGTATCGTCGCTTCTTGGGTAAAGTTTGGACGTGCTGACTTACCACTACTAACCCTTTTATCCGTACCATTTTACATTCTCTGGAAGATTCCTCTCTATCTAGGATTTCTGATTAAACCCCAAACTCAATGGATTCGTACCCAGCGAGATATTACTGAGACTCAAGATTCTTAATCGAGTTTTCCGTTTTTAGTCTACTCTCCCTTGTTGTTTATATCTACATACCATGAAATCTAGCTGAAAACAAAAACAAAGGAATAAAAATCTTGCCCATTTTCCATCCCCCTGGCTAATTGCCAATTGCCAATTGCTAATAACTTCCCGATTACCCACATGGGCATCCGCTGTACAATTACCTATCTCGGCATCCTCTGTACCATTCCCCCTAACCTATGAAAATATTACTAGTATGCTCCACTGGCGGTCATTTCAAGACTTTACAACAACTACGCCCCTTTTGGGAAAAACACGATCGCATTTGGGTAACCTTCCACACTACTCCTACAGACATTGCCCTCCAGGGAGAAAACGTCTACTGGGCTTATAGCCCAACTAATCGGAATATACCTAACTTAATGCGCAATTTTTGGTTAGCATGGAAAGTAGTAGCAAATGAGCGTCCCCATCTCGTACTTTCTACCGGAGCGGGTGTAGCAGTTCCTTTTCTAATTTTAGCTAAATTATGGGGCGGTGCAACTGCTTTTGTGGAATCGATTACCCGGGTGGAGGAACTGAGTTTATCAGCAAGACTAGTTCTACCATTTCTCGATATTATCTACGTTCACTGGTTACAACTAAAAACCAAGTATCCCAAAGCAGAATTGATTGCTTCCATACCCGACCAAACTCCTTTAGGTGAGATGACAGAGAAGAAAGACAATTCCGGTCGAAATCACCATTTACCACTAGCCTTCCAATTTGACAAGGACAATCGTTGTGATTTTAGTAACAGTTGGAACTGAAAAATTTCCCTTCGATCGCCTGATGCGGTGGATTGATGCACTAATTCGGCAAGGTTTCTTGTTGGAGGATGAAGAAATTATAGTGCAATACGGAACCTGTCAGTTCTTACCCTCTGGCGTTAAAGTATACTCTCTCCTCCCAGAAATTAAATTCCGCCAACTGATGGCATCAGCGCGATTGATTATTGCTCACTGCGGAGAGGGAACAATCAATCTACTAGAAGAAACAAACACGCCGTACATTTTAGTACCCCGTAGCTCTAAATTGCAAGAACATATTGACGATCATCAAATTGAATTAGCTTTAGCTTTAAGTCAGTCAGATGTCCCAATTGCTTGGTCTCCAGGAGATTTAGCCCGCTTCTTGGCAAAACCTCAGTATCGAAGTTCTTCAGTAGTTCCCGAATCTAATGTTATGGCTCTCTGCCAAAATTTAGAAGCACGATTTGCCCCAAAATAAAATCCGAATATTAAATAGAGGTATACCATGGTTCAAGCATATAAAAAAAATGATTTTCCCATCGCCAAGCTTAACCAAATTTATTTAATTGAGTTACCTGTTAACTTTACCGCACCCGAAGCGCTTGCATTTAAAGAAAAATTTGAGCAACTTTGCCAAACCAAAGAAACCATAGATCGGATTATCTTAGATTTTGGTCAAAATCGATTTATTGATAGTAGCGGGATTGGGGCATTAGTATATTTTTGGAAAACGACAAAACAAGAGAACATTGATACCGTTTTTTGGAGTTTTTCCCCTCAAGTAGAATTATTGTTATCCTTAACTGGACTTGAGAAAATTTTTGTTATGGATTCGGGTACAGAAGCAGTAAGCCCGAATCCAAACCGAAAAGATAAAGGAATCGCACCCCATCCCGCAGTCAAATCCAAGGCAAAGCGGGCGATGGATATACTGGCAGCACTAGTAGGGTTAGGGGTGATGGCTACTGTAATTATACCCATTGCCTTAGCCATTAAACTGGATAGTTCTGGTACGATTTTTTCCAGTCAGATCTGCTATGGTTGTATGGGCAGGCGTTTCCAGTTGTGGAAATTCCGCACCGAGGTAGCTAGTCCCAATGGGTCAAAAGACCAACATGGAGTAGCAAGAGAAATGACCAAATTTGGTCGCTTTTTAGAAAGAACCAGTTTACACAAACTGCCCCAGTTTTGGAATGTACTTAAAGGTGAGATGAGTGTGGTGGGTATTCCAGCACCAGCTTTTGCCGAATTAGAGGACTATTCAATATCAGATTGGCAACGTTTGAATGTCAAACCAGGTATGACAGGTGAGTGGTTGGTCGAGAAGGAAGTCAACATCACCAATTTTCCCGACTTGATGCGACTAGACTTAGCATACCAGCAAAAGTGGACTCTGGTGGAAGACTTAAAGATATTACTCAAAACGATTGCGATCGTATTTAATAAAATAAGGGGCATCGATAGCTAGAGTCAACCTAGATTTCGATCGGGCATCCTGATAGCTGTGATGCGAGCTGGGATAAATTAACATATCGCGACAATTAAGCAAGATGACTCCGGATACTGAACAAAATTTAGAAGTCTTATTGAATGGCAAACAACCCAGGCAACCGGAACCACTTTTAGCAGAGGAAGAAGGTGAAGCAACGTCTGCCCCCCAAAAAGGCTTGAATATACGTCCCTTTTTGCGGACTATCCAGCGGAAAGCTCTACTGATTGCTGGTATTACTACCTTAACAACTGGTGCGGCTGCTTATGTGGGTGTCAATGCTCCTGCTACTTATGGAGGGAGTTTTCAACTTTTAGTCGAACCTGTCACCTCTGAAGCGAGATTAGCTGAACCCAGTACCCTCACCCGTAACCAAGGGAGAGTGCCAGATGAAAAGGCATTTGAACTCGATTACTCGACTGTTTTTACTCTGCTCACCGGACCTGGAATGTTCTCTTCTATTGTGGAACAAGTGAGAACAGAGTATCCAAATTTCAGTGTTGGTCAACTGGCTAGTGGATTAACTATTGAGCGCCTCACTTCAGAAAAGTTTGGTGGGAAAACTAAGATAGTTCACGTCACCTATCAAAGCTCAGACCCGAAACTAGTTAAGATAGTTTTAGACAAAACATCACAGCGATTTTTACGTTATAGCTTGGAGGAGCGGAAAACTTATATCGGGGAAGGGATTAAATTTATTGAAGATCAGCTACCAAATTTACAAAAGCAAGTTGATACTCTGCAAGGACAAATCCAAAACTTACAACAGAAATATAATATCATAGATCCAACCAAAGAAGGATCGGAACTATTTGCCCAAGTTCGTCAAGCGGGGCTGCAACAATTAGAAACTCAAAGACAGTTAGAAGAACAAAAGATCCTTTATCTGAACTTACAAGAACAATTAAGACTAACACCAGATGATGCACTGGCAGCATCCAGTTTGAGTGAAAATCCCAATTATCAACAGTTGGTAGCTCAAATTAAAGAAGTAGAAAGACAAATCGCTCTCGAATCGGCTCGGTTTTTGCCTGATAGTCCGCAATTGCAAG
Source organism: Cyanobacteria bacterium UBA11153 (assembly GCA_003511885.1). Taxonomy (GTDB): domain Bacteria; phylum Cyanobacteriota; class Cyanobacteriia; order Cyanobacteriales; family Coleofasciculaceae; genus Limnofasciculus. The sequence goes on along the minus strand of DOIX01000437.1, from coordinate 24,427 downwards.
CATTGACAGAAAAACGTCAGAACTTACAAGCTTTGTTGGATGGGGAAAAACAAGAAATTTTGGGAACAAAGGTAACCAGTGCTGCTGATAACCCGGAAGTATCTGCCTTCCAAAATAATACCCGCCAAGGATTAATTAAGCAGCTAGTTGATACAGAAAACCAAATTAAGGTACTGGAATTGCGGAATCAATCCCTAGCCAGAACTAAAAATAAATTTGAACTGCAAGCTCAAAACTTTCCGGCTGTAGCTAACCAATATAATATTATACAGCGACAGTTAGAAATTGCTTCTCGGACTTTAGACCAACTATTAACACAACGAGAAAGTCTCAAAATTGAAGCAGCTCAAAATACAGTACCTTGGGAGTTAATTTCTAAGCCACTAATTCCTACTGATGCCGCAGGAAATCCTATCCCACAATCTAACTTCAGCAAGATGGTAATTGTGGGACTGGGAGCAGGTTTAGTTTTAGGTATAGTGTTAGCAATACTCTACGAAAAATCTCGAAATATATTCTATACAGTAGAAGATATTGAAGACACTACTAAGTTGCCTCTATTAGGGAAAATTCCCCGCTCCAGGGAAAAAAGAAAACAATCTTCCCCAAGTTTATCTCCATTCAATAGAGGAATTCAAGAAATTGGACTTGGTGATGGACAGGATTCTCTCTTGTTAGATCCTAGTTTAATCGAAGCTTTCGACTCTCTCTACACCAACATCCGTTTTAGTTTTTTCAATCCGCAAATTCGCTCTTTAGCCATTTGTTCCGCTGGAAAGGAAGATGGAAAGTCTACTGTAGCTTGGCATTTAGCTCAAACAGCAGCAGCAATCGGGAAAAAAGTGTTATTAGTAGATGGGAATTTGCGATCGCCTCAACTCCACCATCAGTTAAACTTACAAAATAGTAAGGGATTGTGCGATCTACTCCAAACAACATTGGAACCCAAGGAGGCAATTCAGCAACTATCGCCAACAGAGAGTTTATTTGTCTTAACTGCTGGGGATCCCTCGCGAGAATCTCCTAAACGTCTAGCCTCTGCCCACATGCAGCATCTGATGGAAAATTTTCACGCCAGATTCGATCTAGTTATTTATGATACACCAAATCTACTTGATTATACAGATGCCAGTTTTTTGGCAGCCAATACAGATGGTATTTTGTTGGTTACGGTGGTTGGGCAAACTCAGCAATCTTTAGTCCAAAAAACTCTCGCTCAGTTGGATAAATTTGGCCTACCAATTCTGGGAGTAGTGGCTAATAGATTGGATCCTAAATATGTTTAAGATTTGATTGGGAATGAAGTGCAATTAAATATGGACAGAGAAAATTATCCAGTTTTATTTTAAAGCTGGTTTAAATTCGATTTAAGCTAATTAATAGAAGCCAAATTTTACCAAATAAAGTCTTGCCAATCCAGATCGCAGCAGATATAATTGAAAAAGCCCAAAAAGAGGTCAATTAAAATTAAAAAATCCAGAAGATGAATCAAAATTATTCGATCTTCCGGATTCAATTGAGATAGTGGGAAATAAGTAGCCCAAATTGCCAGTTATGAACTTAGAGCTTTTCGATCCCCCTAAATCCCCCTTAATAAGGGGGACTTTGA
>DOIX01000437.1:0-22470 GCA_003511885.1 Cyanobacteria bacterium UBA11153 | reverse complement strand
AAAAGGAGGACTTTGAAGGAAAGGAAAGTTCCCCCCTTAATAAGGGGGGCTAGGGGGGATCAAACCGTCAATATTTATAACTAGCAACTTCCATTAACTACAGGAAACCAAGCAAACTTTCATAAGATGAATTTTTGAGAATGACAATTGCATATCTAGTTAATCAGTATCCTAAAGTTAGTCATAGCTTCATCCGTCGAGAGATAGCTGGCGTTGAAGCGACTGGAATCCGAGTTGTACGTTTTGCCATTCGTTCCTGTGCTGCGGAATTAGTTGATGAGGAAGACAAAATAGAGCTAAAAAAAACCAGATTTATCTTGGAAGTTGGTGCAGTTGGTTTGCTGGTTAGCCTATTGCAAGTATTAGTCACCAAACCTGTGAATTTTAGCAAAGCTTTGTGGCTGGCAGTGAAAATCGGCTGGCACTCAGATAGAGGAATATTGCTTCACCTCATTTATTTTGCTGAGGCTTGCGTCTTGTTAGGTTGGTGTACCCGAGACAGTATAACTCACCTCCACGCTCACTTCGGGATTAACCCCACAGCCGTAGCGATGTTATGTAGAGTATTAGGTGGACCACCTTACAGTTTTACAGTTCACGGACCAGAAGAATTCGATAAAGCCACCATCCTCGCTTTAGACGAAAAAATCCAGCGGGCAGCTTTTGTCGTAGCAATTAGCTCCTTTGGCAGGAGTCAACTATATCGGTGGTGCGATCGCAAAAATTGGTCTAAGATTCAGATAGTTCATTGTGGCGTAGACGAAATATTTTTTCAAGAAGCTCTCACCCCTGTACCAGAGGAACCTCAGTTGGTTTGTGTGGGGCGGTTAAGCGAACAAAAAGGGCATCTACTATTAATTGAAGCCGCAGGTAAATTAGCCGCTCAAGGTTTCCAATTCAAATTAGTATTGGTAGGTGATGGACCTCTAAGAAATCAGATTGAAACCCGCATCGCCCAGCTCAAACTAGAAAAACACGTTGAAATTACAGGTTGGGCGAGTAATGCTGAGGTTAAGCAACAGCTTTTAGCATCAAGGGCACTAGTTTTGCCCAGTTTTGCCGAAGGATTACCTGTAGTTATTATGGAAGCCTTAGCATTAGGTCGTCCAGTTTTAAGTACCTATGTTGCTGGAATACCGGAATTGGTGGAACCCGAAGTTTGTGGTTGGCTAATACCCCCTGGTTGCCCTGAAGCCTTAGCCGATGCCATGGGTAAAATATTGCAGTTACCTGTAGCCAAACTTCAGGAAATGGGGAAAACTGGATTCGAGCGAGTTGCTCAAAGACATAATGCCATTGTGGAGGCTAGCAAATTAGCAATGCTCTTTCAACCCAACACCGAATTTCCACCCAGTTTAAGTACGGTTAATACACCCCAGCCATTAGCAATTAGCAATTAGCCATGAACAATTAACAATTATGTCATCCCTGAAAAAATTAGCCATTCGCGGTGCAGTTTGGACTTTTATTGGCTATGGGTTAAGTCAAGGACTGCGATTTATCAGTAACCTCATCCTGACTCGTTTATTAGTTCCCGAACTTTTTGGATTGATGGCTCTGGTTAACACCTTTATCATTGGTTTAACTCTATTTTCAGATATTGGTATTAATCCGAGTATCATTCAAAACAAAAGGGGGGATGACCCAGACTTTCTCAATACAGCCTGGACAATTCAAGTTATTCGGGGCTTTGGACTGTGGTTTGCTTGCCTGTTAATTGCTTGGCCAGTGGCTCATGTTTATGGCGATTCCAGGTTACTTTGGCTGATTCCAATTCTGGGTTTGAATACTATTGTTTCTGGATTTAACTCCACCAATATCCCCACACTAAACCGTCACATGGAAATTGGCAAGCTTACCTTATTAGAGTTGGGGGTACAAATTATTACCTTGACGGTGATGAATGTTTGGGCTTGGTTAAATCCAACTATCTGGGCGCTCGTTGGGGGGACTCTTGTATCGGGTATAGTCAAAATGATTTGGAGTCATCGGTTAATACCAGAAATGATTAACCGCTTTACCTGGGATAAAACAGCAATCCAAGAAATTTTTTCTTTTGGTAGATGGATCTTCATGTCAACAGCCATGACATTTTTATCGGATCAATCTGACAAATTGATTCTGGGTAAGTTATTTTCTTTACAAATGTTGGGAGTCTATACCATTGCCTTTACTCTTGCGGATATACCCCGCCAGATTAGTATCAAACTTGGTAATAGTGTCATTTTTCCTGTCATTTCCAAACAGCTTGACTTACCTCGCCAAACCCTGCGAGTTAAAATCCTGCAAAAACGGAGGCTGATTTTACTTGGCGCAGGAATCCTGTTGATAGTTATGGTTAGCTGCGGAGACTTCCTGATACTGGCTTTATATGACGAAAGATATAAGCAGGCTGCTTGGATGATGCCCATACTCTCATTAGCCTTATGGCATACTCTTCTATACAACACGATGAGTCCAGCTTTGATTGCAGTAGGCAAACCACTCTACGGGGCACAAGGGAACGTCCTCCGTTTTTTGACGCTAGTCGTTGGATTACCTCTGGGATTTTCCCTGTTCGGAATTTTAGGTGCGGTGCTTGTAGTAGCCTTTAGCGATGTTCCACTTTATCTAGTTATGATGTATGGTCTTTGGCGTGAAGGTTTAAGTTGTATCGGAGAAGATATCAAGGTAACTACTCTGTTTATCGGATGCCTATCTATAGTTTTAATCGGTCGATATCTTTTGGGTTTTAATCTTCCTATCGCTGACATTTTGTAGAAAAAATCGTTCGTATCTATGCCGAACTAAGTCCATGAGTCCTCAAGCACAACTCGCCTTACTTCTTTGGTTACCAATTATATTTTATATATTTACACGTTTTCCACCGAGGACGGCAGTTATTGTTAGCTTTATTGGGGGATTGCTCTTTTTACCACAAAGAACATCCTTTGCTTTACCCCTAATCCCAGATTATGGAGGAGCAGTAGCAACTTGTTACGGTATTGTCCTCGCGATTATTGTCTACGATTTTCAACGCTTGAGTTCTTTTAAACTGGGTTGGGTGGATTTGCCCATGCTAGTTTGGTGCATCTGCCCATTTTTTTCCTCAATGACTAACGGATTGGGTGCTTATGATGGGTTAAATTCACTATTGGAACAAACTGCTAAATGGGGATTGCCCTATTTTTTTGGTCGGATCTATCTCAATAACTTAGCTGGTTTGAAAGAGTTAGCAATCAATATCTTGAAAGGTGGATTAATCTATGTGCCTCTTTGTATTTGGGAAGGCAGGATGAGTCCCAATTTACACCTGATAATTTATGGTTACTACGCCCATCCTTCTGGTATCAGTCAATCAGTCCGTTATGGAGGATATAGACCAAATGTATTTATGATCCATGGTTTGATGTTGGGTATGTGGATGATGACAGCAACATTTATTGGCATTTGGCTGTGGAAATCTGGGGTGGTTAAGGAAGTTTGGGGCATGTCAATGAATGTTCTGGTTTGGGTTATGTTGTTCACGGTTATTTGGTGTCGATCTACAGGTGCGTATATTTATATCGTATTGGGATTAGGAATCTTGTTTGTTGCCAAGTGGTTCCGGACATCTATACCTTTATTACTAATCATTGCAGGACTTTGTTATTACCTATATGCAGGAGCAACAGGTACTTTTGTTGGAGATGAAATTGTTGCTTTTGTTTCCAAGACAGTTAATCCGGATCGCGCCCAATCCTTAGAGTTTAGATGGGATAACGAAGATCTTCTCGGAGAAAAAGCCCGACAGCGGATGATGTTTGGTTGGGGCGGATGGGATCGCAACCGCGTATTCCAAGAAAATTGGGAAGGAGATCTTGTTGATGTCTCAGTCACAGATAGTTTGTGGATTATTGCATTCGGTGTTAATGGTGCAGTGGGTTTAGCTAGTTTAACGACATCCCTATTGTTACCTGTTACTAGTTTTACGTTGTTGCGTTATCCCCCTAAAACCTGGTTTAACCCTAAAGTAGCACCAGCAGCAGCAATGGCAGTATCTTTAACTTTGTTTGTGTTGGATTGTGTATTAAATGATATGTTTATCCCAGTTTTTCCCCTGATTAGTGGGGGATTATCAGGAATTGTCTTAAAACAGCCGGAAAGTCTGAAGGCAAAAAGCAAGCCATCAAAAGGAGTAAAACGTACTCTTGCTCCCCAGAGACAGCGGCAACGCAGGCTGGTTTCAGGTAGGGCATCTCCAATGAAAAACTAGCAGGCTCAGATATCTGATTATTGGATTGAAAATATACGGGAGACAATGTTAATGAAAACAGATCTATCTTTAATTTCTCGACCTATTTTTCTCGTTGGTGCGGAACGTTCCGGGACGACTCTTTTAAGGCTCATGCTGGATCATCATCCGCAACTAAGTTTTTACAGCGAATTTGAGTATGCTGTGGATTGCATACCCGATGGAGAAGGCTTGCCAGATCTAGATGACTATTATGATTGGTTGGAAACTCATCGAATTTTTCAGGATAGTGGTTTTGCGATCGATCGGACACTAAGTTATCCTCAATTAGTTAATAGCTTTTTGTCTCAAAAGCGAGATCGCGACGCTAAACCACTCATTGGCGCAACGGTTCACCATCACTTCGATAAGTTACTGCGGATTTGGCCTGATGCTCGCTTTATTCATATTATTCGAGATGGTAGAGATGTAGCTAGATCTGCTATTGGTATGGGTTGGGCAGGTAATGTTTGGACAGGAGTCGAACGTTGGATAGAAGCTGAACATTTGTGGCTTAAGCTAAGTCAATCAATTCCATCTGAACGAAAAATAGATCTAACTTATGAGGATTTGATTGCCAAACCAATTGATGTTTTGACAGGACTATGTAATTTCATTGGTATACCCTACAATGATGCGATGTTAAGCTACGCTCAAACAAGTACTTACGATGTTCCTGATGCGAGATTAATCGGACAGTGGCGACGCAAAATGTCGGAATATGAAATTCAGTTGGTGGAATTGAGGATTGGAGATATGTTGGTGGAGCGTGGGTATGAACTGAGTGGACTACCAAAACTAATTCTTACTCCCAGTATCCAACTAAAACTTAAATTGGAGGACTGGTGGAATCGAGTGAAATTCAGGATCGAGAGAAACGGTTTGCCTTTATTTATTTCAGATTATTTATCCCGGCGTTTCGGACTAGTGCAATGGCAAAAAAATGTTAGATTGCAACTCAATGAAATTGAGACAAAGTATCTCAAGTAAAATGCCATATATGTGAATATGTAGTCTATTGATAAACTCAATTATGTCTGAATTAATCGAGCAAAATAAACCCATCTCTTTATTAGTAGTTATCGTTAACTACCGCACCCCCAGTCTCACTATAGATTGCCTCCACTCCTTAGTGGGCGAAATTCAATCTTTACCCAATACCCAAGTTATCGTAACTGACAATAATTCAGGTGATGATTCAGTTGCGAAAATCAAAAGTGCAATTGAAACTGAAGGATGGAGTAATTGGGCATCGATGATGCCATTAGAAACTAATGGTGGATTTGCTTTTGGTAATAACGCCGCGATTCGTCCAGCACTCAATTCTACTAATCCTCCGCCCTATATTCTTTTACTTAATCCAGATACTATTGTTCGCCCTGGTGCGTTAAAAGTATTGGTGGATTTCATGAATCAAAATCCGGAAGTGGGAATTGCAGGTAGCCGTCTCGAAGATCCTGATGGTACTCCCCAACATTCCGCATTTCGCTTTCATACAATATGGAGTGAATTAGATTCCGGCTTCCGTCTGGGTATGGTGACAAAGTTGTTATCAAAGTGGGTGATTGCTCCACCTATTTCTGATGAAATCTGTCCCACAGATTGGGTGGCTGGAGCTAGTATGATTGTGCGTAAGGAAGTATTTGAGGAAGTGGGATTGATAGATGAAGAATATTTTATGTATTACGAGGAAATGGATTTTTGTCTCCAAGCGAACAGAGCAGGTTGGAGTTGTTGGTATGTGCCGGAAAGTCGGGTAGTTCATTTGGTAGGGCAAAGTTCGGGGGTAACTAATACTAAACAACCACCAAAACGCCGTCCGCAGTATTGGTTTGATTCCCGGCGGAGATATTTTCTGAAGAATTATGGTTGGCTATATGCTGCACTTACCGATCATGTTTGGGCATCTAGTGTGGTATTATGGCAGTTAAGGAGGATGATTCAAGGTAAGGAAAATATTTATCCTCCTAAGTTTTTAACTGATTTTCTGCGGAATAGTTTGGCGATGAGAGGAGGTTTATTGAGTCCGCCCAAAAATTTCTGATCGGTGGGATAATGACTACCAATAAAAAACAATGAAACAAAAAGAAATGTTACTAGTTCTACCCGTTCCTTTTCGCGCCAAAGGAAAGCAACTATTTTTTGAGTCACAAGCTGGCAACGGATTAGAGCAGTGGTTGAATAATTTTGACTCAGTTGTTGTGGCTGCACCGCTAATCCCTGATTCACTAGCCAACCAGAATCCAACGATGATTTGGCGTGATACAAACACGATAGCCAATCTACACCGACTCGAATTAATTCCACTCCCATGGGCTTATTCACCTAGGAAATTTTTCTCTTGTTATCCCTCAGTAAGGGCATCTCTAGCTGAAGTAATCTCTCGCTGCCGTTACCTGCAATTTGCTATCGGTTCATTATTTGGTGATTGGGCTGCGGTTGCAGCCTTGGAAGCTCACAAACAGGGTAGAGCCTATGCCATTCATACAGATATGGTTAACCATAAAGTTCTTCTTCAAGAAACTAGAAATGCTAAATTATTAATCTGGATCAAAGCCAGAGCCATTGCGCCTTTAATGAATAGATATCACAGACATATTATTAAAAATTGCGCTCTAGGCTTGTGGCATGGTGATGATTGTTGCGCAGCATATAGTCCCTTGTGTGCTAACAGTTATCTGATTCACAATATTCACACTAAACCTTCAGATCGTATCGGTGATATAGAAGTAGATCAAAAAATTGAAGATGTACTTGCAAATACAGCAATTCGTATTTGTTATGCAGGTAGATTAACTACGATGAAGGCTCCAATAGACTGGGTTAAAGCCATAAACATGGCAAGGAATTTAGGTGTTAATCTTCAAGCAATTTGGCTAGGTGATGGACCTCTGTTAGCTGAAATGGAGGCGACAATCAAACAAATGAATTTGAGTTCTTATATTGAGCTGAGAGGATTTGAGCAAGATCGAGATAAATTGCTCAAAAAAATAAAGGAGTCTCATATAATGCTGTTTACTCATGTTACTCCAGAATCACCACGCTGTCTGATTGAGGCTTTAGTTTGTGGCACACCAATTATTGGTTATCAGAGTAAGTATGCCGAAGATCTAGTCAAAGACTTTGGTGGTGGTATGTTCGTAGCAATAAATGACTGGAAGCAACTGGGAGAAGTCATCGCTACTTTGTCGAGAGATAGACAACGCTTATCGCAGCTAATTCAAGAAGCTGCCAAAAATGGTAGTAGATTTAATGATGAGGTAGTCTTTCGTGAGAGAAGTGAGTTAATTAAAAAATATCTACCCTAAGCCATTTACTAGTTGTTATGTTTAACGATCGAGAAAACAATTGAGATTTTAGATTACCTATGAATAGCAGCACAGAGCCACAATTGATATCAAATGTCACTCAATCAGAGCAATCTACTTTAGGACTCTGGGAACAGATAAAAGAAGATTGGATTGCTCACGAGTGCGATTGGACAAAGCCGGGATTTAGAGCAGTTGCAGTCCATCGTTTTGGAGTTTGGCGCATGACAGTTGAACCGAAGTTATTGCGTGCGCCTCTGAGTATGCTTTATCGAGCATTATACAGAAAAATCCGTAATAATTATGGTATTGAATTATCTTACAGCGTTCAATTAGGTCGTCGCGTAATTATTGAACATCAAGGGGCAATTGTCATTCATGGTGATTGCGTTATTGGTGATGATACTATTATTCGTCAGGGAGTGACGCTGGGAAATCGTTATTTGGATCGTCCTTTTGATGCACCGAAACTAGGTAATCGCGTTAATGTTGGTGCTGGAGCTAAGATTTTTGGGAATGTTAATATAGGTGATGGAGCAAATATCGGCGCTAATGCTGTTGTTCTTTGCAATGTACCAGCAGGAGCAACTGCAGTGGGAATACCTGCGCGGATTATTGAGTCCAAACAACCTGTCAGTGGTTAAGCAAACCCGCAGTATAATTAATTCTACTGCTAATAGCTCAAGTCCATTAAAATGGACTAAAATTACGATCGCAGTCAGTTTTAACTGACTTGAGCTATGAGACAGTGGTTTGAACCACTGTCGGGTTATCGCTTTAAAGTTATGGCGAAGTTTTCCGGAATCATAAAATTACTGATGTAGAATCAAAAGGAATATCTAAAATGACAGAAAGTCTATTAAGTCTCAAGAGGTAGAATTGATTTTGACCTTAAATAATTATATGTGAGAAAGTTTCATGAACATTATTTCGACTGAAATCCCTGATGTTTTAATTCTCGAACCTCGCGTCTTTGGCGATGAACGAGGTTTTTTCTTGGAAAGCTATAATCAGCAAGCCTTTACCGATAAAGCTGGAATAATGGCTAATTTCGTCCAAGACAATCATTCTCGTTCCGTCCAAAATGTCTTGCGAGGTTTGCACTATCAAATCCAACAATCTCAGGGTAAGTTAGTCCGGGCAGTTGTGGGTACAGTGTTTGATATCGCAGTGGATATCCGCAAAAGTTCCCCTACTTTTGGTAAGTGGGTGGGCTGTACCCTCAGTGCCGAAAATAAACGACAGCTTTGGATTCCACCGGGATTTGCTCACGGTTTTTTTGTGGTGTCAGAAGTAGCTGAAATTTTATATAAAGCTACTGATTACTATGCACCTCAATACGAGCGGAGTATCCTGTGGAACGATCCTGATTTAGGCATTGATTGGCCTATAACTACAGAGCCAATCTTATCAGCAAAGGATAAAGCAGGTGAGCTATTCAAAACAGCAGAGGTTTATCAATGATGCGCGTATTAATTGTTGGTACTGCTGGACAATTAGGTCAGGAATTACCAGAAATATTATCTCCTTTGGGAGAAATAATTGGCGTGAATCGCCAAAATTTAGATCTAACTGAACCAGATCGGATTCGTCAAGTTATTGGTGAAGTTCAACCAAACTTAATTGTGAATGCGGCGGCTTATACCGCAGTAGATAAGGCGGAAACAGAAACGGAAATAGCTAACGCAATTAATGGCACAGCACCGACAATTATGGCTGAAGAAGCCCAAAAATTAGGAGCTGCTTTAATTCACGTTTCTACGGATTATGTGTTCGATGGTAGAAAAAATACACCTTATCAAGAAGATGATACCCCCAATCCAATTAATGCCTACGGGAGATCCAAACTATGGGGAGAAGAGGGAGTAAAAAGTCATTGCACTCGCTATATTATTCTCCGCACTGCCTGGGTTTATGGCACTTACGGTAGGGGTAACTTTGTCAAAACCATGTTAAGATTGGGCGGAGAACGGGAAGAATTAAGAGTGGTGGTGGATCAGGTAGGTACTCCCACTTGGACTGGGGATATTGCCCAAACAATTCTTCAGTTAGGGGAAAAAATTACTTCAGATACAGAGGATAATTCTGGACTAGCAGGAATTTATCACTTTACGAATAGCGGGGCAATTAGTTGGTATGATTTCGCAGTTTCTATCTTTGAGGAAGCCGAAAAATTAGGCTTTCCTTTAAAAGTAAAACGAGTCATCCCCATTACCACTTTTGAATATCCCACACCTGCAACCCGCCCAGCTTATTCGGTACTTTCTAACCAGAAAATATCAAAAATGTTGGAAATTTATCCTCCTTATTGGCGCAATGGATTACGCAAAATGCTCCAACAACTATCTAGGGGCTAGGGACTAGGGACTAGAGTTAACAAACCACAAAAAACCAACAACAAATAATCAAAAACATGAAAGCAATCATTCTCTCTGGTGGTAAAGGAACCCGTCTACGCCCCTTAACTTATACAGGTGCTAAACAACTAGTTCCCGTAGCTAACAAACCCATTCTTTGGTACGGAATTGAAGCCATTGTTGCTGCAGGAATTACCGATATTGGGATTATTATTAGTCCGGAAACTGGAGAGGAAGTTAAGACGAAAACTGGTAACGGAGATCGCTTCGGTGCTAAGATTACTTATATCCTGCAAGAGCAACCCGCAGGTTTAGCCCATGCCGTCAAAATAGCCCAGCCATTTTTAGGGGATTCTCCTTTTTTAATGTACTTAGGTGATAACCTAGTAGAAAGTAATCTGGATCTATTTATCGAACAGTTTACCTCTCGAAATTTAGATGCTTTAACCCTACTTTGTCAGGTTCCCAATCCCAGCGCTTTTGGAGTAGCCAAAGTTGACGAGAATGGGCGAGTCTTGCAGCTTGTGGAAAAACCGAAAGTCCCTCCATCTAATTTAGCCTTAGTGGGAATTTATTTATTCTCTCCTACGGTACATAATGCGATCGCAAATATTCAACCTTCCCCCAGAGGTGAATTAGAAATTACCGATGCCATTCAATATCTAATTGATGAACCGAGAAAAGTAGAAGCCCGTCAAGTTGATGGTTGGTGGCTGGATACCGGAAAAAAAGATGACTTACTCGAAGCCAACCGGATTATTCTAGATACTCGTTTAGAAGGAGCAGTAGAAGGTGACGTTGATGAACAAAGTCAAGTAATTGGGCGAGTACAGATTGGCAAAGGCTCTACAATTATCAATTCTAAAATTCGAGGTCCTGTCACGATTGGTAGTAATTGTCATCTGGAAAATTGTTTTATTGGTCCTTACAGTAGCGTCGCCGATAACGTTACTTTAGTTGATGCTGATTTGGAACATAGCGTGATTTTACAGGGAGCCAAAGTAATTGGTATTCATCAACGTATTGTGGATAGTGTCATTGGACAACGCGCCCAGCTTAAAGTTGCACCTCAGCGTCCAAAAGCATTACGTTTTATGATTGGTGATGATTCTCAAATTGAGTTGGTTTAGGTAATTATTATCAAATTAAGTTAGTTTAATTAGCAAACAAGATGACATTAATTGAACAAAAACAGTCAGATACAATTCAACCACGCCGCTTACTAATTACAGGTGGTGCAGGATTTATCGGTTCCAATTTCGTCCACCATTGGTGCAATAAATATCCCAAGGATAGAGTTGTCGTATTAGATGCTCTCACCTATGCCGGAAACCGTCAAAATCTCGCCAGTTTAGCGGGACATCAAAAATTTCACTTCGTTCAAGGGGATATCTGCAATCGACCCTTAGTCGAAGCCTTACTGAAGGAAGAAAATATCGATACTATAGCTCATTTTGCCGCCGAATCTCACGTAGATCGTTCAATTTTAGAGCCAGATGCCTTTATTCGGACTAATGTTGTTGGTACATTTACCCTATTAGATGCCTTTCGCCAGCATTGGGAATATCGAGGCAAGCCAAATTGCGATCGCTTCCTTCACGTTTCTACGGATGAAGTCTATGGTAGCCTAGGTTCTGATGACCATCCGTTTACCGAAACTACCCCTTATGCCCCCAATAGCCCTTATTCTGCTTCCAAAGCTGGTAGCGATCATTTAGCTCGTGCTTACTATCATACCTACAAAGTTCCTACCATAATTACCAATTGCTCCAATAACTACGGTTCCTATCATTTCCCAGAAAAATTGATTCCCTTAATGTGTATTAATATATTACTGGGTAAACCTCTACCAGTTTATGGAGACGGACAAAATATTCGCGACTGGCTCTATGTCGGCGATCATTGTTCCGCCCTAGATGTCGTAATTCATAAAGGAAAACCAGGGGAAACATATAATATTGGCGGCAACAATGAAGTCAAAAATATTGACTTAGTAAATAAACTCTGCGAATTGATGAACGAGCTAGCACCAGACTTACCAATACGCCCAGCCCAAAAATTAATTACCTTTGTTAAAGATAGACCAGGACATGACCGCCGTTATGCCATAGATGCTACCAAAATTAAAACAGAATTAGGTTGGACTCCCGCCGAAACTGTAGAAGGAGGATTGCGGCGGACAATTGAATGGTATCTCAATAACCAAGATTGGTGGCAACCTTTGTTGTCGGAAGAGTACCAAGCTTATTACCAACAAGTTTACGCCAGTGTTTAGAATAGATGAGAGTATCCCAAAGAAAGCAAAAACCTGGCTGATATTCTTGCTCCCTCCCCTTTAACAAGGGGGGTGGAAAATGTGGTGACTATCCAAGTATCTTTGGCTTCAGATGGATCCTCTCGAATAGATTTGCACTGTTATATTTTAAAATCGCTAAATACAAACAGCATGAATCCCTCTATTCAAGTTAAATTATCTACTGAAATATCTGCCACAGAAGCAGATTGGAGTCGCGAGAAACTCCGCCGCTGGTGGGATCCCTCCCGACAACTGCTCAAATCAATTCGCCAGTATCAAAAATTGCGATCGCGCGACGGAATTTTCAGTAAATTATTTAGTCCTTGGGCTGTAATTCAGTATCGGTTTTGGAGTATTGTCACCGCATCTGATATTCCCATCAACTCTCAGCTTGGTGGTGGATTACTCCTAACTCATCCCAATGGAATTGTCATTCATCCAGATGCGTCTATCGGCCCAAATTGTCTAATCTTACAACAGGTAACAATTGTCGCAGGCGTGAAAATCGGCGGTCATGTTGATATTGGTGCTGGTGCTAAAATTATTCGTCCTGTAACTATTAGTGACCATGCTAAAATTGGAGCCAATGCAGTAGTTATCTGTGACGTACCAGCCGGAGCAACAGCAGTTGGCATACCCGCCAGAATTATTGACAATCTCGATAAAACTATAAAGAATCTGGATTAATTAAAAAATAATAGACCAAAATAAAATATGTAACTACCATAATTTATTAGTTCGTAGTAGGCAATTTATCGCCTCAATCAGCGATGAATCGCCTACTACGAACTACTCTACTATTAAGCCTTGCGTTCGAGCTTTAATCCTGTTATTCTTAATCAAAGCTGATGATAAATATGGGAGAAATATTTCTGAACAATGGCTAACTATCTAATTCTAGGAGGTTCTGGTTTTATTGGCGGCAATCTAGCCAGAGGATTGGTTGCTAAAGGGGAACGTCCTAAGATTTTTACCCGTTCCACTTCTTCCATTACCAACATTGAGGATATTTTAGATCGAGTCGATATTGTCTATGGTGATTTCATGGATGATGTCGCAGTGCGGCGGGCGACAAAAGGGATTGACACTGTATTTCATTTAATCTCAACTACTTTCCCCAGTATGACAATAGAAAGTAGTGTTTATGATGTTTTTTCCAATCTCGTACCAACCATCCGTTTAGTCGAAATATGTAAAGAAAATGGAGTCAGTAAAATTGTTTATGGCTCATCCGGAGGAACTATTTATGGCGAACCCCAAGAAATTCCTATTCCTGAAAATCATCCTCTCCAACCCCAGTCTGCTTACGGACAAAGTAAATTAACTATTGATAATTACTTGAGTTTTTATGCTCGAACCACAGAATTAGATATTCATATATTGAGGATATCAAACCCCTTTGGGCCTGGACAAAAACTTTTAGGAGTTCAAGGACTTGTCGCTGTTGCAATGGGATGTGCTTATTACAATCGAGTTCTTAAAATATATGGTAAAGGAGAGTCAGTTAGAGACTACATATATATAGATGATTTAGTTGATGCTCTCATAATCGCAGGGGAAAGATCTGGTTCTTCTATTGTGAATATTTCTTCGGGAATTGGGCAAAGTGTTATGGAGATAGTTAAATCTATTGAAGAAGTTTCAGGTAAAACAATTCCCAAAGAATTTATCCCTAATCGTCCTGGTGATGTCAAAGTCAGTATATTAGCTAATAAGCTAGCACAGGAGATTTATGGCTGGAAACCCAAAGTAGATTTTAAAGAAGGATTATCCATGACATGGAAATATATTGTGAATAGACAAAGGTGATTAAGTAGATGAAATTCCTCCAACTTGCTATCTTATTTATCGCCACTTTAGGTTTAGCTATCATCGCGCCTAATCTCATTAACAACTCCAATCCTAACCCCATATCCCCGTCAGGACATGTATTTTTAGGTACTAACCTGACTGGTATTGCTGATTGGTCAACAGAAATGCCATTTTTAGATGCCTTTAAATCGTCTCGGAAATGGATTACTCAGTGCAATGCAAAAGAATCAGGCTGTAGTGGCACTTGGGATACTAATGAATTCGACAAGCTAAACTTAGACAAAAATGGTTGGGTAAAATCATTACCAAAACCAGAAGAGTCTCCCGAATATACCCGTGTCGGGACGTTAATGTTTAGAGATGTAGAAAGTTATCCGGGAGGGCAATATGTAGTTCTTTATGATGGAGAAGGAAAAATAGAATATAAATATGATGCTGTCAAAGATGAAGCTGCCTCAAAATCTGGAAGAGATGTCATCAATGTCACTCCATCAAACGCGGGTATTTATCTCCTAATTACAGCAACCGATCCCAATAAAACAGGAAATTATATTCGCAATATTCATGTGGTGCAAGCTCAATATGAAACCACTTATAAATCCCAAATATTCAATCCTAAATTTATTGGAAAAATCAGCAAATTTAAAGCTCTCCGCTTTATGGATTGGATGGCTACAAATGGCTCCCAGCAACAGGAATGGCAAAATCGACCAAAAGTAGAAGATGCCTCATATTCCTGGAAAGGAGTTCCCGCAGAAATTCTCGTGGAAATCGCCAATCGCTTAAATCTTGACGCTTGGTTTAATATGCCACATATAGCTACCGATGAATATATTACTAACTTTGCCAAAATAGTTAAAGATACTTTAAAACCCAATTTAAAAGCTTACGTCGAATTTTCTAACGAAGTTTGGAACCCCCAATTTCAACAATATCACTATGCCCTACAAGAAGGTAAAGCTAGATGGGGAGAGAATAAAGCAGATGCTTACATGCAGTGGTATGGAATGCGTGCGGCTCAGATGTGCGATATTTGGGAACATACCTTTGGCAATCAAAATCATCGTTTATCCTGTGTCATCAGCACTCAAACTGCCTGGAAAGGGTTAGAAAAGTCAGTATTAGACTGTCCCTACTGGGTAGATGAAGGGCATAAACCCTGTTATCAACATGGTATTGATGTTTATGCTATTACTGGATATTTTGGTGCGAGCTTGGGTAAACCAAATAATTTTTCTACAGTAGAGTCTTGGCTCAAGGAATCAGAGAGAGGTTTTGCTAAAGCTTTGACAGCATTAAAAGGGAAAGTTTCTTTAGGTGATAATTTGATAGATACTTATAATAACTTCATTTATCACGCTAAGGTAGCAAAAGAGAAAGCTCTTCAGCTAGTAGCTTACGAAGGAGGGCAACATATTGTTGGCTCTCAAGGACTGGAAAATAATGATACACTTACCAATTTCTTCATCAACTTAAATCGCCGTCCAGAAATGTACGATTTATATACACAACTTCTCAATGATTGGCAAAAAGCTGGCGGCACTTTATTTATGAATTATTCCGATATTGTTAAGCCCAGTAAATGGGGAAGCTGGGGGGCGTTGGAAAATGTAAACCAAAATACTTCCCCTAAATATAAGGCTTTGATGGATTTTATCGCGGCAAATCATTGATAAATGATATTATGTCCGGTAGCATTGTGCTTGTATAAACAGGTTAGTAGTAAGCACTTTAGTGCTTCAAAAAATAGGTTTTTAATGCACTGAAGTCCCTACTACAAACAATCGTCCTTGTATAAACAGGTTAGTAGTAAGCACTTTAGTTCCTCAAAAAATAGGTTTTTAATGCACTGAAGTGCCTACTACAAACAATCGTCCTTGTATAAATTAGGTTAGTAGTAAGCACTTTAGTGCCTCAAATTTAATTTGGGTTATGCTAAATCGGGAAAAGTCCGCTTAAACTCATCCATTAACTCATCTAATTCTTCCAAAGCTTGATTCACATCAATTCTCAAGATTCCCAGATTTGGCTGTTCTAGCAACCTAACTAAAGCCTCTCGTTTTGTTTCTATTAAAGCAACTCTTTCGCGAATTGTTTGTGAGATCATTGGTTACTTCCTTTTATCAATGAAACAGACTATCCTACGAATCCGATTATATCAGTTTTAAAAAACGAGTAATTCGCAATTGTCAAGATGGAACTATCCTAATTTAATCTTACCTAGCTCAAGAAAGGCGGGCGCTTGGGGATATTTCGCTTGTGCTTAACTGCTTCTGATATAAACCGTTTCAGGGCTTTTTCGCGGTTTTTCATAAATGCTGACCAAAATCCCGGCTGAAACTCATCCATCGTTTTCGCCAACGCCCAAACATCAACCGCTAGGATATTATACAGCGTTTCATCCTCCTGCTTGAGTGAATTAAGCTGGTCTTGGAGGAGCCGTGTTTTTGAGGACGTTTGTTGATTTTCTTCTTTAATCATTTTTAAGACTATGCTAAGGGGACATAATGCCAGAGAAATCCAAAACCTGCTGAACAAAAAATAGAACGGGATTAAACTTGATTATAAGGGGAAGATGCTAGATTGACGATTGCCAAAGCAATCTACCCTTTCTCAAATCAGTAATTAGTCGGAATTCAATCTAAAACTCTCAACCACTAAGCCACCGGGTGTTTGGGTTAACACTTGCCCTGATTAACCAGTTTCTCTGAGAAATCCTCAGTTTGGGAGGCGGGGTTGATACCCTCTTGTGCTTAAATACTATGGGTGTTAGATCTAGCGTGAGTAAATAATGCGATGCCTGGGTTGGGCTTCGCCATCGCAACTCCTCTAATTTTCTCTCTCATCTCTTGCCACAAGATACTTGAGAGTCTCTCCTCGCCTAAATGTTTCCTCTCTCACGCCACATCCACAGTCATTCTCGAAAAAAATAGTTTCAGATGTCACCCCCTGACTAGGATAATAAGGCTGGAGTACTTTTTATTGCGATCGCTTAATCTTGATGTTACGCCAAATTTCCTTGAGCATGTTGGGGTTATCTGTCGGTGGCTTCCTGGCTATTATCGGCTTTGTAGCTTACGCTACGGAAAATGCCACTTTAAATCTGGTGGGATTTTTCTATGGTATTCCTCTTGTCTTAGGTGGTCTTGCCCTGAAAGCTAGCGAACTTAAACCTGTGCCCTTCAGCCAACCAACGTCTCCTCTAGTGCTAAAATTGCGCGAGGAAACCGCTACCCCTACCCAAAACCAAATTCGTCTGGATGTAACTCGTTATCGCTACGGTCAAAAAGCTCATCTTGATGAAGCTCTTGAACGTTTAGGACTATCCCCTAGCGATGAGGAACGACCCATACTAAATAGTTTAAGGGAAATTGAGACGGATGGAGTATATGGTTTGGTATTGGAATTCTCTTCTCCACTGATTACTTTGGATATGTGGCGGGAAAAACGCCAAAAAATTGAGAAGTTTTTTGGTCCTGGTATCCGAGTTGATTTGTCTCAACCTGAAGCTGAAAAAATTGATGTGGCTTTGATTGCAATGGACAATTGACAATGGACAGTTTTTAACTATCCACTGTCAACTATCAACTATCAACTGTCAACTGTCCATTGATATAGTTATTTTTCAAGTCGCACTACATACCACTGTAAATATTCTCCTGCCCCAACATCTAATTCACAAGAAGTTTCCATCAGATATTTTGCTTGTGCTTCTACTGTGGCAAATTTCTGTAAATCTCGCGGTAATTCATCCTGACGAGTTACTAAAATTCCTTGGAGTTTTGTCAATAACTCCTCTGGCGTAAAAAATTGTTCCGGTTGGTTGGTTTCGAGGACAACATAAGCATCCTCTTGATACATGATAGAATCTCTCATTGTGTCGTCCTTTTGTTAATAGTCATTGGTCATTGGTTATTAGTCATTCGTTGTTGGTTATTGGTCATTAGTCATTGGTCATTGGTTATTAGTCATTGGTCATTAGTCATTGGTTATTATTCAAAAATTACCACTTCGCCCCCACTCCCCAGCCAATAGCCCCTATTTATTATTATGTTTCTTTCCCTTGAATATGAAGCAGCTTTAGAATCACTAGGCAATGACTACTTTGATGAAGTAGCTGCTGCTGAATTTCCTTGTCATCTTCTGCGCTTTCGGAATAACCAATTATTACCGCTACTTGGATTAAACCCTGATGATGTAACTGATGGTGATTTTATCCAAGCTTTTGGTAAGTTTGTTGGGATACGACCATTTTTAGCTTTGCGCTATCATGGCTATCAGTTTGGAGAATATAATTCCAGATTAGGGGATGGACGAGGTTTTCTCTACGGTCAAGTCCGGGGAATTGATGGGACATTATATGATTTTGGCACAAAAGGGACTGGTACTACTCCTTATTCGAGAAATGCCGATGGTAGATTAACTCTCAAAGGTGGGGTGCGGGAAGTTTTAGCTGCTGAAGCTTTACATAGTTTGGGGGTACGCACTTCTCGCTGTTTGAGTTTGATTGAAACGGGGGAACAATTATGGCGGGGAGATGAACCTTCCCCAACTCGTTCTTCGGTTATGATCCGTTTCAGTCGTTCTCATATTCGCTTTGGTACGTTTGAGAGATTGTACTATTTTAAACGGCGGGATTTAATCGAAAAACTCTTAGATCATGTAATTCAATACTATTATCCACACCTGATTTGCGAACAGCTTTGCAGCAGTGCAAGCTATCGCGCTCTGGATGCTCCCGATTTTCCCCAGCTACAGGATAAAATCCCTATCTACGTCCAATTCTATGCCGAGTTAGTCCAGCGAGTTGCCGAATTAGTGGCACAGTGGATGGCGGCGGGGTTTTGTCATGCTGTCCTTAATACTGATAATATGTCTATTACTGGGGAAAGTTTTGATTATGGTCCCTACGCTTTTATTCCTACCTATAATCCTAATTTTACAGCAGCATATTTCGACTATTACGGACGTTATTGTTACGGAAATCAACCATCCATCTGTCGGCTCAATTTAGAAATGCTTCAGCAACCACTAAAAATGGTCATCCCGATGGAGGATATGGAAGCTGGTTTGGCAAGATTTGATGAGTATTATTATCTCACTTATCGCAAAATTATGTTGAGTAAGTTAGGATTTGTTGAGATAAGTGAATCATTGGGGAATGAGTTATTAAATTTGACGATTAACTTCCTGGCAGAAACTCAGGTAGGATATCACGCCTTCTTTACCGAGTTAACCAAACAGTTCGAGCCAATTTGGCGGGACGATCCCAGTAAGATTTTTAGTAATACATCATTTTTGCCATCCACAGAACAAGATTTATTACTGGGTAATTGGCGAGAATTATATCACCATATTTTGCAGGATTTATCAAGAGATGAATTAGCACAAGTAAGTCATCGATTGCGGGACAAAAATCCTCAAACAGCATTATTAAGACCAATAATTGAAGAAGTTTGGGGAGAAATCGATCGCAATGATACTTGGGAACCTTTTGATAACTTAGTAAAAAAATTGCAGGATAAAGAGTAAAACCAATTCTCTAAATGCCTGCTACAGTGGCGATGCTGGCTCCCCCCTTACTAAGGGGGGTTGGGGGGGTTAATAAGCTGCTACGCATCTAAATTGGATATGATTCAGTTAGAAAACACGTCGTCAAACCCTCAGAGTGTCTCCCCTTCTCCGCGTCGCCGTGTCTGTTTAAACTGAGATCTTGCACCATTCTCAATTAACACTTTCACCCCTCCCCTAAAAGGAGAGGGGAGCAAGATTTCCGGCTCCCCTCTCCTTTTAGGGGAGGGGGCTGGGGGGTTAGGTTTTTCGGAGCGGGAGAGCGGATAGCTTTTTGTCAAAACTCAACCATACATCTTTTGATACAATCAGGATTCACCTCCATCACTTCTAACCATTTTCATGCCAGTGAGTGCAGTTGTTACTACCAAAAGCACGGAAGATCGACAAGATTTAATTATCCAACCACCCTTATCGGGACTATCTCTTGTCGGAAGTATTACGGTTCCCGGTGATAAGTCTATCTCTCATCGTGCTTTAATGTTGGGTGCGATCGCAACTGGAGAAACAAAAATCCACGGATTGCTTCTAGGAGAAGATCCCCGCAGCACGGCGGCTTGCTTCCAGGCAATGGGTGCAGAAATTTCTCCCTTGAATACGGAACAGGTTACCATCAAAGGGATCGGACTGGGACAATTGCAAGAACCTGCTGATATTTTAAATGCAGGTAATTCTGGTACAACCCTGCGATTAATGTTGGGATTGCTCGCTTCCCATCCAGGACGCTTTTTTAGTGTAACCGGAGATAGTTCATTGCGATCGCGCCCTATGTCTCGCGTCGTCAAACCCTTACAAGAGATGGGCGCTCATATTTGGGGCAGAAAGGGCAATTCCTTAGCACCTCTGGCTGTACAAGGCTCTCAACTAAAACCCACTCATTACCATTCTCCCATTGCCTCGGCTCAGGTGAAATCCTGTATTCTCTTAGCTGGTTTAATGGTAGAAGGGGAAACAACAGTAACTGAGCCTGCCCTATCTAGAGATCATAGCGAACGGATGCTAAGGGCTTTTGGGGCAAAAATCCGGATTAATCCAGAAACCAGTAGCGCCACAGTCATCGGTCCTGCCCAATTATCCGGGCAAACAGTAATTGTACCAGGCGATATTAGTTCCGCAGCCTTTTGGTTAGTTGCAGGTGCGATTGTCCCCAATTCAGAATTGGTAATTGAGAATGTCGGAGTTAATCCTACCCGTACAGGTATTTTAGAAGTCCTGGAAATGATGGGGGCAGATATTAAGCGAGAAAATCAGCGCGAGGTAGCGGGGGAACCTGTAGCGGATTTGCGAGTACGCTATAGTCAACTCCAAGCTTGTACCATCGCCGGAGATTTGATACCCCGTTTAATAGATGAGATTCCCATTTTAGCCGTAGCCGCTCTATTTGCCCGAGGAACCACCGTAATTCGGGATGCAGCAGAATTGAGAGTCAAGGAAAGCGATCGCATTTCTGCGGTAGCATCTCAGTTAAACCGCATGGGTGGTAAAGTGACGGAATTACCCGATGGTTTGGAAATTACTGGCACTACAGCCCTAACCGGATGTGAGTTGGAGACTTATCTCGATCACCGGATTGCCATGAGTCTTGCTATTGCCGCCCTCAATGCCACAGGGACAACCACTATTCACGGTGCTGAAGCGGCTGCCATATCCTATCCAGATTTTACCACTACCTTACAAAAACTTTGTCAGCGATAACTGCGATCGCCCTGACGGGGTGGAGATATCGCCTTGGCAATAGACAGACACCCCCCTGTCACGGAAGTACCTAGTTTCTGGGATCTACTTTCTCGGCAAAAAAACCGTTATATTTAACAAGGCGATTAGCTTGCCAACCTCTAGTCACTAGCCCCTAGTCTCTGGCCTCTTCCTTATTTTAATCTCAGAAATCTGGATTTTTGGCTCCAAAAGGTATAATATTCACTTTTGCATTATAGAAGACTATCCAAAGGAGCTAGATTTTGGCACAATTAGTCAAATAACTTCCCGATCATAGCGTTTTGCTAAAACGTTGGATATATGCGACGAACTAATCAACCCCTGCGTTTAGAACTCAATCACTATCGCTCCTATATTTCAATTTCTTATGAAGATATGGAGGTTGGCTTTTGTACGCCAGAATTTGCCGCCAAAATTGTGGAAACTTTTAATGAATATGAAAAACTTCATGAAGAGAATGAAGCTGTATACAAAGCATTCAAAATGGCTTGTTTAGATTTGATTAGACAATCAGGTGGCAATGCCAATCAGCTTAATAAAAGGATGAAGCACTATATGGAGAGTGCTAAACGTCCGGAACACGGAACCCGCGCGATCGCATTTTTACTCCGGGAACGTCAAGAGGAACTTGATGTGAGCAATCGCGAATTTGTCCGCTTTTGCTATTCTTACAAGTTAAGTCCTCAAGAACTTAAAGATATTTTCGATGGCAAAGATATCAGTGACAATCAGTTAAAGTCTCTGTCACGAATTCTCGGCAAATCAGTTGAAGAATTGACAGAAATTCGCGATGGATTCACTGATAGTGAGATGAGTAGTCTGGCGAGAATTCTCGGTACATCCAATGAAGAATTAGCTCAATTGTTTAAATAATTTTCTTTGTTAAGAAACGATCCAAATTTTCAAAAATGGTATAAATCTGTGAATGAGGAATGGCATAGTGGATTGTGAGGAGGGATCTGAAAACGGATGATCCTAATTAGGGTTTGATGAAAAAGTCTTTTCGTTGGGGTGGGGTGTGGGGCAATTTTCCAGTTTAAGTGAAAAAGTCCATGAATTTTGAGGGGTGCAACTCCTATTCCTGGTACTTGTAACTATAGCTATGCACTCTTATCTAATTGCCGTCAAGATTTCAGATTTATACAGCAAGCCCTAATT
>DOIX01000416.1 GCA_003511885.1 Cyanobacteria bacterium UBA11153 | reverse complement strand
AAAATGGATGGTAAGCTGCGGCGAATCTAAATTGGATAGTAAATTTATTAAAAGGGGTGTGGGGTGTGGGTTTTTTGGTGTGGGGATATACAAATTAAATGCGTAGTAGCTTATCGATCTCAACCCTATCCCTATAGTTATCGCCAAAATCGATAATATCGATCTTGATGCTAAACCAGTTGCGATCGCGCAGCGGACACCGAAGTGTTATCGCCATCAGTTTCACTAGTACCTTGATGGGAAACTGAAAATCATCTTATTTAGTTTGTCTAAATTACTATCCTCTATTTAGGGCGATGGGAAAGGATGGATGAGGTAATTTTGGGGTGAAAAACTGACCTTATAGGCGCGCACGGATTCCCATTCTTTAACTATAACTTCGTCAAAGTCAATTGTCAAGAGGGTGAAGGAGGAAAATTAGCCAGAGTACATAAAAAAAAGAACTCAGTAACTTCCCAGTGGAAAGCGGTTTAATTCATCTTTATAGAAACGCAAAGTAGGTAGGAATCGGTTCATTAATATAGTAAATCGGTGATATCGTTCTCAAAAATGGGTCATTGAAAACTTGCGCGATCGGGGAGCCTCTAATCGCTGATTCAATAGACAACAGTGGCAAAACCATACCCTAAAAATGTAGTTTGCACTTAGGCTGGCTATCTCTCCACTGTTTTTACTGGTTGTCTAGCTTTGTCCAGTGTTTGGTGGATAGCGAACATCATCTTATTTAACTCCCCTCAAATTACTATCCTCTATTCAGGGCGATGGGAAAGGATGGATGAAGTAATTTTGAGGTGAAAAACTGATTTTATATGCGCGCACGGATTCCCATTCTGGAATGATAACTTCGTCAAAGTCAATTGTCAAGAGGGTAGCAGAGGAAATTGGGCAGGGAATGGGCGAAGATCGAGGATTGATTTTGATTTGTTTAACATCTGGGTTTGGGCATTTGATTATTGATTGCGATCGTAGCCAGAGGAATCATTCCTCTCGTGATTTCCGACTTACAGCATATGGGAAGATAGTTGTTGGCTATTTCTGACTCATAACCAAAAACCAACAACCAACAACCAACAACAAACCAACCCAAAATAACCAATAACCAAAACGGCAACTAAACAGGTTCTAACTTAGCAATCGTCCCCTCCATGGCTTTAGCAATTTGTCCTTGCTTTTCGATAGAATTAGTTTCCAAGTACACCCGCATTAAAGGCTCGGTACCTGATGGACGAAGTAAAACCCAACTCCCTTCGTCTAAATAGAGTTTAATTCCATCTTTCCGTCCCACCTCTTTAACTTTAATTCCCGCTACCTCAGCAGGTGGAGTCTTAGTGCAAAAATCTAAAACAGCAGCTTTATGGGCATCGTTCAGATGTAAGTCCAGACGCTGATTGTACAAAGGACCCGACGCTTCTGCGATCGCTTCTTCCACCAATTGACTCAAAGGTTTCCCTTCATAGGCAATGGCTTCAGCCACTAACATATCAGCGAGAATCCCATCCTTTTCCGGAATATGTCCGATAATGCTCAAGCCGCCAGACTCTTCCCCACCAATCAAAACCTCTGTTTCCCGCATCTTTTCGCCGATGTATTTAAACCCGACAGCGGTTTCATAGATTTCCAAGCCGTACTTACTAGCGAAGTTATCCAATAAATGGGTAGTGGCGACTGTCCGGACGATTGCCCCAGTTTTACCTTTATTTTTAATTAGGTGACGGGCAAGTAATAGAAGGATAGTATTGGGAGTGAGAACATTTCCCGCTTCATCCACCACACCGAAACGATCCGCATCCCCATCAGTAGCCAAACCGATATCGGCGCGATCGCGTTTAACTGATTCTACTAATCCTACCAATTGTTCTGCCTTGGGTTCGGGCATTCCCCCACCAAAAAGAACATCGCGAGTCGCGTTAAAAGTTTCCGTTTGGCAACCGCAATGGTTTAATACTTCATCCAAATATCCCCTCGAAGTGGAATACAAGGCATCGTATTTCACTTTAAGTTGGGCACTGCGAATCCTGTCTACATCTAATAAGGTGTAAATGAATTTCAGATATTCTGGTTTGGGGTCAAAGGTCGAAATTTTATCCTGATTTTTCCCTGTCGGCGGTTCGTTACTAGCCCCTTCGATATTAGCGACAATCGTATCGGTAATTTCTGGAGTCGCAGGTCCGGCATAATCCGGGATATATTTAATCCCGCAATAGGGAGCAGGATTGTGAGATGCGGTAAACATCAGTGCCCCGGCTGAATTAAGGAAACGAGCATTGTAAGCAATCACCGGAGTAGGGCAATCTCGGTCTACGATTTTTACAGTCCAGCCCAAGTCTGCCAGAATTTGGGCAGCAGTTTGGGCAAATTGGTCGGCGAGGAAGCGAGGATCGTAGCCGATTAAAACGGGACGATCTTTACTATAAGCAGTTTCTAGATAACTGGCGATCGCGCGGGTAACTTTACAGACATTGGCAAAAGTAAAGTCATCAGCGATAATTCCCCGCCAGCCATCTGTACCAAATTTAATCTCGGTTCCACTCTTTACTGAACTCATTAGGGCTATTTCTTTCTCTCAATTTCCCTTAATTTTAGTGGAAATCGCGATCGCACAGGGGATTTAGGGGCTATAGGCTTTCTTGCTAGGAGCTGGGATATAGCAGTTGACATTTGACCAATGTAGGACTGTATCCCCACATATATCTATGTATATAAGTCAAATCTTTTTTTTTCAGCTTTTACTTTTAAATTTGTCAAGTACATCGCGATTCCCTGACAAAATTAATTAATGTGAAGCACCTCCAACCCTAGTCTTGACGTTGTGGTGAAAAAGTAGTACGATTGGCAAATTCGAGAGATGCTGATACCTTGGTTTTTTCCGATCATTTTAATAAAAAAGGCAAATTACTCAATTGAAAGCCAGTCTCAGTATAGGTTGAAGAAAAAGTCGTTGCCCGTAACACATACTACAAGTTATCCGTCGCGACACTAATTTTTAGGTGACAACAAGGAGAGGGGATTGACAAAAAAGCAGATACGTGTAGATTGAGGAGTCGGATTGAGGAATCGGATTGAGGAAGAGTTGGGCGATTGCGATCAGCTTAGAGGAGTGCGCTTGGCGCGATCGCAATCGCCCTTTCAGCCAGAATGTCTACAGCAATTCTCGGTTGAATAGAACACAGTCTTTTTTTTAACGCAAAGGGGACAACAGGTTTACCTGTAATCGACCAAGATTTTCAATTTTTGTTGACCACGGTATACTTCCAGCGGCAACTCTGTACCTACTTGAGTTTTCCCAATCTCGTCTATAACTTCCTTGTCATCAGTTACAGTTTTGCCATTAATCGTTACAATAACATCACCTACTTGGATACCAGCTTTAGCAGCAGGATAATCTTGTTTTACCTCAAGTATTAGGACACCTCGATCCACATCGATTGATACATTAGAATTTTGGTATTGGTTAATCTTCTGACGCAGTTCTGGTGTTAGACTGATGAGCTGTACTCCTAGCAAAGGGCGATCTATTTGTTCCTGGGAGCCAGTGCTTTCAGAGCCAGGGGTGGGAATAGTCGGTTCCGGACTTTGAGATATTGGAGATCGAACTGTTTCTTCAGAGCTTTGAATAGGAATATCTGCGCTGTCAGGTCTGGGGATGGGAACTGTCGATTCAAGGCTTTGAGCAGGAATATCTCCATTAGTCGCAATAACTTGTCGTCCCTCATTAAGGGCTATTTGAACATCTTGTTCCAACGATTTATACTGTGATATGACCGAATCTACGGTTTCAATATATTTTGGCACTTGATCGAGTGCTACACTGATCTGAAAAACATTGAGAATATTGTCATACTCCTTGATTGACGTTTTAAGTTTAGATGAAAAATCTTCAGCAACTTCTATTTTTTCTGAAAAAGTTTTTTTATTGGCACTAATATCACGTAGTGAACCTTCTCTAAGGGAAGCATTAGAGTTTTGATTGGCTCTAGTTTCAAGCATTGAGAAAAAATTGTTTGCCGCATCATTCGTCCGATCGAGCGAGTTATTTAATTCTTTATATTTTGTCTCTAATTCCTCATATCGATTTTCCATCTTAGTGACGATTTCACTAGAAAATACAATTTTATCAGACAACTTGCTGCTAGCCCTTGATTTTTCATTATTGATATCTTCTCCTAGAGTTTCATAATAAGCATTCACCAAACTAGAAGTTACATATAACGCTTTCTCAGTAATTTCCATTAATTTTATAACGTTGTTAGCCGCAGTGGCTATCTTTTGCGCGTTTATGACAACAGGAACTGCACCACAGCTCAATGTTATGACAAGGAGAAAGGATAAGCAAAATAGTGAGGCCACCTTTTTTTGACGTTTAGCATTGAAATTAAACATACAATAACTGCCTTATGTTTAAAATTTTGGCAAATACTTACTAACGATATATTAGAGGAATGTTTCTGGCAATTTATTAATAGATATCCCCACTGACTAAACTAGAATTCCATGCCCGAATGAACTAGCAGGGATTGAAGTTTTCGGTCATAACACTTTTAAGCTCGAACCAGCGCTGTCAAACAAATAGCGGTCAAACTCACCCGGCCTGGTCACTTTTGGAGTATCAAGTAAGATTTAGCTGGCGGTTAGGTGGGGTGATTTGTCAGACCAGCGCTTGATGGGGAGTCTTACCAGTCTATCCTTGTGAGCGGCTTGTTTTATTTGTAGATCTTTAAATATAGCCCTCAAATCGTACTGAAATGAGCGAGCATACTCTTCTCTGTAATTGTGAATTTCTTCAAGGATTTCGTTTTTGTACACGATCAAGTCTCCCTGTTATATCCGATGAGTTCATAAGGCGTACAAATGACGGGTAGAACATATCCAAGATCGGAACTAATTTGCGATAGCTTCCGCTGGATTTGGGCATTTGCCATGTGCTTGCAGTTCCATGTTAGCAGATAATCCAAGCCATATACTGTTGCCAATGCCATATGGAGAGCATCATTTGATGCTTTTGGTGGGAGATTGCTTTGGTCTAGAAATGCTCGGGCAAGCTCTAGAGCCTCTTCTGTGATTTCGAGAAGCCTTAAAGATTGTAACAAATTCAACCTTTGAGAGGCCATCGTCGGATCTCCCTTCGCCGCTTCATCTTCAACAACCTCTGAAGCATAAAGAGTAAATAAATTGCTGCAATCGTTCCACCAGTCTTGTGTAATCTTGATGTTGGCAGCAACAATTAGGTTATCTGTTGGTCTGGCCCTCAAGTGACCTAAGATACTGGTTTCAATGTAGATGCTTTCCTTCACGGCAACTTAGGAATTGACTTGGTGGGCTAGGCAGCAAGGATTGTTGCCAATTAGGACGGGACGATCTTTACTATAGGCTGTTTCTAGATAACTTGCGATCGCGCGGGTGACTTTACAGACATTGGCAAAAACCTGAGTTCGGAGTTCGGAGTATGCGCTTCGCGCAGGCTACGCCAACGGAGAAAGGTGTTTTCCCTGGACTTTTTTCATGATAGTTACCAAAATTTCGCTCGTAATATCGATTTCTTGCCTAAGAGATTCGATCAAAAAATGCTGTAAAGCTCTTGTTGACTGGCTTTCCGCTTCTGGCTCTTACGTCGAACTCAGGTAAAAAGTAAAATCATCGGCGATAATTCCCCGCCAGCCATCTGTACCAAATTTAATCTCGGTTCCACTCTTTACTGAACTCATTTCGGAGCCGAGCGGCTCAAATTAGTCAGTATGATGGTGAAAGCTGGAGCTGGACTGGGGTATATTTTAGAGCAGCGCCAATTTGGGATAGGGGGTGTGAGACTGTCCTGCTGGATTAAAGTCTATCCGATAAAATGGGCGAGTAAGCTTGTCAAAGCTAAAAGGGGGAGGAATATAAATCTCAAACAGGACTAGTGGCGATCGCAAGTCAACCCAAGGAAATTGCGTTAAGCTAAGTACTTCCAATTTCGCTTAAATGTCCTAACAGTGGGCATTTTCTCGAAGAAAATGAGAATGGCGATGTCAGGGATTTTCTTTTTGGGCAAGATATTGCCGGACTGGCAGCAAAAGTTTCCAGTCTGCTATATCTGGAGATATAATAGTGTATCCCCGCTTGCAACATCTATAATTCTTATGCCCTGGGATGAGATTAGCCCTGCCCATCCTCTTGTGCCATTGAAATTGATAAATACAAACTATTCGGAGCTGTAAGCTATCGTGAGCCAGACTGAAGCCCCAACCTTAAAAAGCCTACAAACAGAAGTTTCCCGTCTGCGAGAAGATTTGCACCTGCGAGATCAACTGGTGCAGCAACTATCTCAAGAACTATTTCGGCTAGTCAAGGGTAATGCTAACTTCACCCCGCCACCAGAAGTATCTGAACGTCACCAAGCTCAGATGCGACTATTGCGCGAACAATTACAAGACGTAGAACAACAGGTAAAATTTTACCAAGACCAGATTGCCAGTCGCGATCGGGAAATTTATCAACTGCGGCAATCGGTTCAGGAATTAACGGATCGTTCCCGGATGTTAGAACAGGTAGTCCAAGAATTACCTCAAATTTACCGTCAGAAATTTGCCGAACGGATGGCTCCCGTCCGGGAAAAAGTGGCAATGCTACAGCGGGAAAATCGCCAACTCCATGCCGAGTTACAAAGTGTCAGCTATAGACTGGCGGTGAGAAACCGCAATATTACTCGGATTGATTTGCCCAGTTTCGGTCGTCCTAGCGTGGGCGTAATTCCTACGTTTGGTAATGTTTAGTTTTTTGAGGTAAGAGTAATTACAAAGAGAGTCGCTGAAAGCCCTGTGTCTAAAGACCAGGGATGAAAGCCCTTTCCAGACTTTAGTGTGCCTTCTAGCTTTTTATTAATTCAGGCAACGCTAGCCAGATCCGTTCTTGCCAATCAGGAACGGATTTTAATAGATTCATGTCGCTATTTTATCGCTATAAATTATATTTTCAGCCAAGATAAATCCAGGCAAGAGACAATTATCTTGACTAATCAATGAGAATTATTTCATCAATATATACAACTTAATATCAACGATTATCCACCTAAAAATCCTAAATAGTACTGACCGCAATACTCTCCTAAATGCTTTAATATATCTTGACGCTCTTGGGTTAAATTACTAACTTGTTTCTCTCCATCTATCATTACTAAATGCACCGCCTGAAACATCTGAAATATCCAACGCATTGTTGGCTTATTTGTTAATTTCTTTACCTGATTTTTTACCCCTTCATTAGTAGCATCTAATTGTTGTCTCAATTTTCTTTGAGCTAGATTATATACTAATAAACACAGTCCCATTATCATGCTAATGGCTTCCACTCTCTCCGGTTTTTTTACAAATACACTTGAGGTAAAAAATAACGGATCTTTGATAAATCTAAATCCTCTTTCGTTACTTTGCTGTGCTTTGTATTCCGATAATACCTCTCGATCGGTTAATAAGTTATTGTCTAATATATTTGTGGCTAATATAAATCTCACCGCTTTGATTTTTTATGCTGATATCGCTGATTCTTTTGGTTCTATTTTTCCCGTAACTTGATAAGCTTTTTTCTTTTTATCTGGCTCTATTTTCTGCTTGTTTGTAGTTTTTTTTACTGGTTTTTCTTGGAATTAAATTTCTACTATTTGGTGATATTTCCAGGATTCTGATAATTTTTTTTATCGCTATTTCTCCA
>DOIX01000415.1 GCA_003511885.1 Cyanobacteria bacterium UBA11153 | reverse complement strand
GAGTTACACCCCTGAAAATTCAGACAGTTTTTCACGGAAACTCGAAAATTGTGCCACACACAAAAAACCACACCAAAAAACCCACACCCCACACCCTCCCCGAACGAAAAGACTTTTTCAGCAAACCCTAAGTATATCAAATCGAATCTGAAACCGCTACATGGGGAGCGAGTAAGTCTAATAACTTCTGAAACTGGTAATTATGGGCTAAACTAGCTAACAGATTAGCTAGAGATTGATTTTGAGTGCGAATTTCTTCAATAATCTGTAACATTAACTGGAAATCGCCAATGATTGTGGCTTGATAAAGATTGGTGACTAAATCAGTGGATAAGTCTGTTAAATTATCAAGATGTGTCGCCGTTACCTTTACCTGAGTGACTTTATCTTGGCTAATCTCTGGGAATTCTTCATAAATAAAACGTACTCCAATATGCTGATTCATCGCGTCAAAAATATCTGATTCGCGGAATGGTTTGTAGATGAAATCATCAAAATTATTATCCTGATTCATCACTGTGTCTAACATAGCAGCACTCGCACTCAAGGCGATAATAACTGTGGATTGACCTTTAACAGTCGATTTAATTTGTTTGGCTGCTTCATATCCATTC
Source organism: Cyanobacteria bacterium UBA11153 (assembly GCA_003511885.1). Lineage (GTDB taxonomy): Bacteria > Cyanobacteriota > Cyanobacteriia > Cyanobacteriales > Coleofasciculaceae > Limnofasciculus. Next base: position 14,027 of record DOIX01000415.1, on the reverse strand, counting down.
ATTATCGGCATCCGCAAATCCATCCAGATTAATTGCGGCTCAAAATCAGCGCAAATTTCTACTGCTTCTTGACCATTATTTGCTTGTTTTAGTTCAAAACCAAAGGGAGAAAGTAGTTGTAGGAGTAGTTGACGATTATCCTCTTTATCGTCAACAATTAGGATGCGATAACGGGGTTGATTAGGGGCGATGGTAATTGCTTTGCGGGTGGTTATTTGAGTTTTTATTGAGGCATTTTCTAGGAGACTGACATTAATATTAAAGCTAAAAGTACTCCCTCTTCCCACAACGGAACTAACTTTAATATCTCCTCCCATCAAGCGGACAAAAGCGCGGCTAATTGGTAAACCTAAACCTGTTCCTTCTCCTGCTTGTTTTCCTGTGGTAGATTGGACAAATGATTCAAAGATATTCTCTATCTCATCTGGAGCAATACCAGCGCCTGTGTCTGAAACAGTAAAATCAAGTTGGCAATGGGGATTTGGTAATTGAATATGAGACTTTTCCACTAGTAAAGATACTCCGCCTGATGCGGTAAATTTAATGGCGTTTGATAGAAGATTAATTAAGACTTGACGTAGTTTAATTTGATCTGTTTTCACATAGTGAGGAACTGCATTACCTCGGTCAATGATTAACTGTAATCCATTGGATTGAGCTTTGAGGCGGAACATTTCTTCTAGATCGGAAAGTAATTCGTAAAGGTCAAAATCTACCTCGTTTAGGGTGGTACGATGGGCTTCAATTTTTGCTATGTCCAGTACGTCATTAATTAGAGTGAGTAGGTGTTCGCCACTGCGAGTAATAATCCCAATTTGTTCTTGGTGTTGAGGTGGTAAGGTAGGATTGTTTTTCAGGAGTTGAGCAAAGCCTAAAATAGCGTTGAGGGGAGTACGAAATTCGTGGCTCATATTGGCGAGGAAAGTGCTTTTAGCGCGGTTAGCAGTTTCGGCGGTTTCTTTGGCGTGTTGGAGTTCGATTTCTGCTTGTTTTCGCAAACTGATATCTCGGTGTGTTCCAGTCATCCGTAAGGGTATACCTTTTTCGTTACGCACTACAACTTTACCGTAGTTAGCAATCCATTTCCACGTTCCCGATTTAGTGCGTAATCGATAATCAAATTGATAGGGAATTGCACTGCCAGCTAAATGAGCATTTAACCTCTCCATTACCCAAGGCTTATCCTCTGGATGAATCAATTTTTCCCAGGTACCGATCTCTTTTGGTAGTTCATGTATCTCGTAACCCAGCATTTCTAGCCATCGAGAACTTAAATAAACATTTCCAGTTTCCAGATTCCAATCCCAAAATCCATCTCCAGAGCCTTCTAGTGCTAGCTGCAATTGCTCCTCTCTCTCTTGCAAAGCAATTTCTGCACGTTTGCGATCGCTAATATCTGTAACTGTGCCAATATAACCAATAACCTCTCCGTCGTGCCCTATTTCTGGCAATGCTTGACAGATAACCCAGATAATTTTGCCATTGAGAGACACAAAGCGAAATTCTGACTTACACGGGAGTCTGGCGGCGAGTGCTTGGGACCATTCGGCAAAAATGCGATCGCAATCCTCTGGATGTAAGATACTAGCCCAACCTAAATTGAGCGATGCTTCAAAAGAAAGTCCAGTAATTTCACTCCAGCGCTGATTGACATAGTTAAAATTCCCTGATTTATCGGTTTGGAAAATACAAATGGGTGAGGTTTCTGTTAAGGTTTGATAGCGACGCTGACTCACTTGCAATGCGATTTCGATCTGTTTTCGCTTGATGAGCGAACTTAACTGAGTCGCAACAGCATTAACTAGCTCGATGATACTTGGCTCTTGGGGACAGGGGCTACACTTAAAAAATACTAAAACCGCCAACACTTGGTTATTGTCAACAATTGGCACGCCAAAACCTGCTCTCAATCCAGCGTTTATGGCAATTTCCTGTCTATAAAAAATGGAGTTTGTAGTGTCAAAAATATCTGCCATCCATTCTGCCTCTTTAGATAGCCAAATTCGTCCTGGTAATCCCACACCCGGATCAAATGTAAAGGTTGCGCTTGCTTGACGGAATTCTTCAAGCGTATTTTCCTGCTCACAACAACCCAAAATGTATTCTAAAACCGTACCATCAGGATTAGGAATCCAAGCTTCTGTAAAATCCCAGCCGATATATTGACAAATTAAGCACAGAATATTTCTCAAAGCAATTTCAACATCTTCTGCTTGATTGATAGCTTGAGTGCTGGAGAGTAACAGATTGGTTTGTTGTTCTGCACGTTTGCGATCGCTAATATCCAGAACTGTACCAAACAGACGGACAAGCTCTCCTCTCTCATTAAAGACGGGTTCTCCTCTCGTTTCAATGTAACGAATTGAGCCATCATCGAGGATAATTCGTACATCAGCTTTAAAGGCTTGTCTGGCATAAGCCTTCTCAATAATCGCTTTGTGATACCACTCGCGATCTTCAGGATGAATATATCTGATTGATTTATCGTGTTGAGGTGCTTCTTGACTGGGATCAAGCCCGTGAATGCGATAGAGTTCTTCACTCCAAATGGTTTTTTTGGTTAAGCAATCGAACTCCCAAGTGCCAATATGGGCAATCTCTTGGGCTTCCAGCAGCTTGGCTTCCGCAAGAAGGCGATCGGCAATTTCTAGCTTTAATTGTTCGTTAGCATAAGCTAATTCTGTTGTTCGTTTGACAACTTGCGCGGCTAAGGTTTTTTGAGACTGCTGCAATTGCGCTGCCATCAGATTAAAAGAATTTGCCAGTTCTCCTATTTGATCGGCGCGTTCAATTTTTACCGATTTATTCAATTCCCCTTTAGCAATATCTTTAGCAGCAGTATTTAAACGCCCAATAGGTTTGGTAATCCAACGGGCGGTAAGAATGCCAACACCAATAGACCCAACTAAAGCCAAAATACACAATAGGATAGTGGTGCGAGTATTGGCGTGAATTTGTGCCATTAAATCTGATTCTGGAACAACCACCACAACCAACCAATCCAAGCCATACTTATCTTGGTAAGGAGTCACTCGCACAAATTGCCGCTTGTGGTTACTGACTAAATTAAGTTGTTTAGTTCCTTCTATGGTGCGAAAATTACCAAATTTTTGAGTAAGTTCCCGAGCAATATCTCGCGTTAGATTATCCTGACTATTTACTGCTAACAATTGCCCAGATTCTCCTTGCCCTGACTTGACCAAGAGTGATTCTTGGGTAGAAGTAGCAACCAATTTACCAGAACGCTCCACGATCAAAACCTGTCCCGATGGGGAGAAATAGAGTTGATTGAGAAAATTACTCAGGGCTGAAAGTGTCAAACTAGATGCAAAAACCCCTTGCCATTTTTCAGCAGTATCGTAGATGGGAGTGACGGCAAAAATTGCTAACAATGGTACAACTTTGTAAGGAGAAATTGACGACCAGGTTTGTTGCTTGGAAGCTTTCCCAGTGCGATACCATTCAGTTGTGCGGTTATCAATCGGGAAGGTATAGATCAGTTTGCGAGGATTACCTTGGGAGTCTACTAAATAGTATTTGCGTTTCCCCGGATCGGTATTTCTCATCACACCGAGGACAGGAGTACTCATTGACAAGTCCTCTCCAGTCAGCTTGGTAAATTTTTTGAGAATTTCCTCACTCAGAAAGTATCCATAGATAATTTCTTCTCCTGCATCGTTACCAAAGTAGAGACTTTCGAGTAAGGGGTTGAGATTGAGCTGTGACCAAAGTTGTTGTTGCAGTTGTTCAAAATTGTTGATGTTGAGAATTCCCTGCTCTACTGCTAGACTATTGGCAGCGACAGCCGTTTGAGGGGCTTGTAGGTAAGTGGTAATGCGATCGCTAACTCTTTCTCCCACCTGTTTCATTAATTGCTGCGCCAAATTTTCTACAGCTTTCTCCCCACTTTTATAAGAAAGATATCCCACCAATCCAACTGTCCCCACAATTTGTAGGACAAAGGGGACAATAATTACTGTTTGCAGGGGGAGTTTTCCTGCAACTCTGGTAATGAAACGAGAAAGAATCGAAATTTTCATTAGTTGTAAAGGTAGCAGAGGCTTGGTGGTTATAAGCTGCTACGGATTTTGTATATTCCTACACCCCTTATTTTTACCAGGTTGATTATTTTGATGAGAATGAACAAATGACCGTTCAACTGTACTCGGAATTTCTGCGATAAACTCTGTCCCTTGTCCAGGGATGGAAACACAACTAATTTTGCCTTTATGTTTTTCCACGACAATCTGATGGCAGATAGATAACCCTAAACCCGTACCACTCCCTACAGGCTTGGTGCTAAAAAATGGGTCAAATATTTGAGCCAATATATCTTCACTCATTCCCAATCCATTGTCAGAAATTTTAATTACAGCATAAGCCAAATTTTCATGATTATCTTGATGCTTAAGTTCTGTGGAAATAGTAAGTGTAGGAATTTCACCGCCCTTCTCTTCTAAAGCATCAATTGCATTATTTATCAGATGACTAAACACCTGATTTAATTGACTCGCATAGCAGGTAATTTTAGGCAGTTTACCGTAGTTTTTAATTATTTTAATTTGGCATTTATTGCCGATGGGTTTTAAACGGTGCTGCAAGAAGAATAAAGCGATCTCTATGCTTTCGTTAAGATCTACAGCTTTGAGCGGAGATTCATCTAGGCGAGAGAATAGTCTTAATGATGCCACTATTTTCTCGATACGTTTTGCCCCAACTTCCATTGAATTAGTTAAATCAAACCAATCTTTTCCTAGAAAATCCAATTCAATTTCTTCAGATAAATCCTGAATTTCTGGGGTAGGATTGGGGTAAGTTTGCTGATATAGTTCAACTAAACGCATCAAGTCTTGGAAGTATTGACGGGCATAACCAATATTGCCAGAAATAAAGTTAATCGGATTATTGATTTCATGGGCAACTCCTGCTACCATTTGCCCCAGACTCAACATTTTTTCAGTTTGGATCAGTTGAGCTTGAGTGGCTTGCAATTCTTTTACTGTTAATTCGAGCTGCTTGCTATTTTCTCGCAATTGATTTTCTTGGGCTTTGAGTCGTAATTGATTCTCGACTCTTGCCATAACTTCTTCTGCCAAAAAAGGTTTAGTAATATAGTCTACCCCACCTAGAGCAAAGGCTTTTACTTTATCAAATCCTTCACTCAATGCACTAATAAAAATGATAGGAATATCCTTAGTTTTTGGATTGGCTTTTAATGCTTGACAGACTTGGTAGCCATCCATCTCTGGCATCAGGATGTCTAGCAAAATCAAGTCTGGGGGATTAGTTGTCACCGACTTGACAACTAGGGCGGCATCCGGTATAATCCTTGCTTTATATCCTGCCTGAGATAACATTTCTGTTAACAGTTGCAAGTTAGCAGGAGTGTCATCAACTGCTAAAATATTACCTTTAGGTCTAATTAATATTTCTTCGCTAATATTTACTTGTTTCATAGTTAAATTCTCATAGGTTTAAGCAATATCAGGAAAATCAGTACCTATAAGTTATGCTCAATATATCATAGTTTAAGTCGGATTTGCTGTATAAAGATAAAAGCTATGCTACATAGGGCTTGCTGTATAAGTCTTTCTCCTTGACGGCAATGAGCGAAAAGCTCAATAGCAGTTAGTTAAAAGTACCAGGAATAGGAGTTTAACCCCTCAAAATTCATACAGTTTTTAACTTAAACTAGAAAATTGCCTTCCAGAAAACTCTTCAAACCCCACATCAAAAAACCCACACCCCACACCCTCCCCTCACGAAAAGACTTTTTCAGCAAACCCTACATAAGCGTTTCTTTTTTTTTTGAACGCTCTTTTTCCTTAGAAAAGCATCTTGATGCTCAAAATTCTGGCATTTTTGGGAAACAATGCCAAAAAATAAGCTTGGATTTCCCGCCTGCTCCCTGCTCGAGAGCGAGCCTGCTTTCTTAAAACCTCACACTTATTCAGCAATCCCTAAGTCCAGTTTGATGGTAAAATTAGATGGTGCCATTAGCGATCGCTAATGCACCCTACAGATAGATTATTTCCGTAAGTCCTGGTAAATTAAACTACTATCCCCGTCAGACTAAAAGGACGAACTTCAGTAATTTGTACTTTTACCAACTCTCCCTTTAATGCTCCAATATCCCCATCAAAGAAAGTGAGACGATTACCTCTTGTGCGCCCCATCACCTGATGAAGATTTTTGGGATTTTGGTCTTCCACCAAGACTTCCTCAATCCTACCAGAATAACGTTGCGATCGCGCCGCTGCCTTTACTCCTACTAAATGATTCAAACGCTGGAGTCTGTCGCTTTTTACTTCTTCACTGAGCTGGGAATCCCACAGGGCGGCTGGCGTACCGGGGCGAGGGGAGTAGGCAGCAGTATTTAATTGATCGAATCCAATATCTTCCACTAATTTCATCGTATTTTCAAATTGTGCTTCGGTTTCTCCAGGAAATCCGACGATTGCATCGGCACTAATGGCAGCATCGGGCATATATTCGCGAATTTTATCGATAATGGAGCGATATTTTTGATGAGTATAGCCTCGCGCCATGGCTTTGAGAATGTCATTATCTCCTGATTGGAAAGGAATATGGAAATGTTCGCAAACTTTGGGCAACTCGTGACAAGCGCGAATTAGTCTTTTGGTAAAATAACGGGGATGACTGGTAGCAAAGCGAATTCGTTCAATTCCCGGTACATCGTGAACGAAATAGAGTAAATCTGTTAAGGTATGTAAGTGACGACCAGTTTCGGTTACTCCCGGCAAATCTCGTCCGTAAGCATCGATATTTTGTCCAAGTAAAGTTATTTCTTTATATCCTTGTTTGCCCAACTCTTCCATCTCAGCGCGAATGGCTTCCGGGGTACGAGATTGTTCAATTCCTCGGACGTTTGGCACTACACAATAAGTACACCTTTCATTGCAGCCGTAAATAATATTTACCCAAGCCGTAACCTTACTATCGCGGCGGGGTTTTGTGATATCTTCGACAATATTAATCCCTTCCGTCGCTACAACTTGGTTGCCATCAAATACTGCCTCAAGTAAATCTTTTAAACGATTAGCATGTTGCGGTCCCATCACTAAATCTAATTCCGGTACTCGCCGTAGGAGCGCATCTCCTTCCTGCTGGGCTACGCAACCTGCTACAATTAAAGTAAGATCGGGTTCTTCATGCTTGCGCTTGGCTTGTCTGCCCAGATAAGAATAGACTTTTTGTTCCGCATTATCGCGAATCGTGCAAGTATTATAGAGGATGAGGCTGGCATCGTTGGGGTCTTCTGACCACTGGAACCCCATGTCTTCCAGAATACCAGCCATGCGTTCGGAGTCGGCCTTGTTCATTTGACAGCCGAAGGTGGTGATGTGGTAGCGGCGAGGAGTTGCGATCATTGTCAGTTATAGAGGAGTTTAAGAAACCGATCGGACTTTCATTACAGATATTTGGGAGAGAAATTCCTCGACCATTGTAGCAAAAGTTTCAATTGTCCTGCATAATATTAGTGTCCATCTGGTGTCCCGCTCAAACTGGAAGAGAGGAAACTCTGAACTGTCAACGAACAAAGATTTTTCCCCAATGTCCGATATCCAGTTTAAAAGTTCCCCAGCTTAAGACTTCCCGACAGTCTAGCCCTGCTCCCCCCATTCCTCTCTGGAAAGTTAAAGGAAGTATAAAGTGTCAAGGATTAAAACTTGAATGTGTATTAATGTGTCAAATAGCAAAGTATTGTTAGACTCGATCCGGCGATCGATTATAATCCAGATCGATGATAAAATATTATCATAATAACAGATGACAAGAGAGGATAACTTATGATCCAAACAAGCAGTTGCGGGGGTGGCAGATCTTTTGCAAGCAAAAGAGATTAAGGATAAACTGCGATCGCTCATCAGAGAAGCAGATTCGATAGATCCCAGTTTAGCCAGAAGATTAGAGGAGATCAATCGCTGGGTTAAAGACTTAAAGACTGGTTCCCTGACTGCCAAACGATTTGTCTTGTTATTTCTGCAACAAATCATTAGAGATTCCCAAATTTTGCTAGCTCTCAAAGTCCCAGATTCAGAAGAGGAGCGAAAATTATATTACGCTCGGATGACACCAACTGAAAGATATTGGTATGGCTATTTATTCCCCAAATGGCTTAATGAAAGCGACACTAAGTTTTACATCTGGAAAAAAAAATTGATGGCAGGTGAGTTTTACCATGAAGATGCGAGTATTATTAAAGCAATCGCCACTGAAATTATTCGTCGTCAAGGAACTTTTTGGTACTGCTATGTGGCCGACTTTTCCATGGCAACAGATATAATTGCTAGCAGTAGACTAGCGAAACCATTGTGCATTCAATTAACAACTGTCTCCGATGAATTCTCTCAAGAAAAGTCTCAGCATTGGGAAAATACAATGAAAAATTGGGGTATCGAAAGAGGACTATTCTTAAGCTTCGATCCTACTGATACAAATTTAGTGAATCGAGTTGTCAATATACTACTATATAATAGCGATCGACTCAGTACGGGGGTTTATTTAAAGTTTAGTTTATAGTTCGTTTAGGTTTAGTTTGTCGTTAAAAACCTTCATAAATCCAATTTAATTAGAATGATTCAAGAAATCCAACTTAACCGTCAAGAAAAGTTAGCAAAATTTATCCAACACTTAGAAGAATCCCGACAATTGCAGCAAGACTGGATCGATTATGGACTAGAGTGTGTGGATATTTATGTTGAAGATGTCGATGGAGATTGGTTAGAAAAATGGGGGGAAGATGATGATGACGACTTAGATATAGCAGGAGCAAGTCAGAATCTAGGCAATGAAAGAGCGATAGAATTAGTGACGGAATTTCTCGAAAGTGACGACATAGTAGCAGCGAGACTCCGGAAAAAGTTTGGCTGGGGCATGATTTCCCGACTTGCTGTTGAGTTAGAAAAGTGTTTGAATCTCTCGGAAGAATATCACCGAATTTTTGCCGTGAAAAATGTCTTGGTGGATAGTCTTGTCTGTAGCAGTAGTTATCGGGATTCTGGGGATGAGTATAATGATGAAATTGACTTATTACATTTAGCAGAGAGTCTGGTAGAAAAATTAGCCAAAATTAGAGGATAAGATTTATCCCGTTGCTGGTGCGTTATCTTTCCTGTAACGCACCCTACAGATAGATAATTTGCGATGCCGAAGGCGAGGAAAGCTATCGCATTTTAGGATATCCTAACCGACTAAAGCTACTGCTATAATTGCCACTTAAACCAACAACTACACCCGTTGAAGATAGCAATAATTTTCATTCTCAACAGACTTACGTAACTCTCGTAACTTCCTCAATTTATAACTTATAAGTAGAAAAATTACCATTACTTTTAATTCAGAAACTTAGATCAGGTTATGAATTTATCGGTTCAAATATTTACCAAAACTAGCAGTGCTTTTGGGGAATTGAGGTACGAATTTTCTCAGGGAGATAAGTTTATTGGTGTTGCCTCGATTTCCCTTGAGGAAACTGGATACATAATTGATTTTCTGACGGTGATGCCAGATAATCGAGGCGAAGGATATGGTTCTAAAATATTAGAGTTTCTTTGCCAAAACCTTAAGGATAAGCCAATTGTCCTCGAATTAGATAAAGGGAGTCCTTTTGGGTTAGAAAATCTGCGATCCTGGTATAGCAGGCACGGCTTTATGCCAACTGATGGTAACTGGATGGTACGTCAAAATCATACCTCCAGTTCTGAAAATGAACAATCCTGACTAGACTCAACGTCTTTCTCTGCCAAAGATAGTCTTAAAGATATCCTGAATTCCTTCCTGCTTGTAATCCTTGAATTCGCCAGCATCAAACCAAATACCACAACATACGGAACATTTTTCATACCAGATGTGTGGCTGGTTGTTATCAACCATTTTAGTCATTCTTGTCTGACATTTCGGGCAGTTAACATCGGCAATCTGATTAAATTTACTGCCAATTTTGGCATCGCCTATGTCGATAGTTTCCGAACCTTTAATTTTCTTAAGTTTCTGGGCTTCCTGAGAATCAAACCAGATGCCTTTGCAATCGGTACAGCGCTCTACCTCAATATTGGCATAGACAACAGATTCCAAGCTACCTTGGCATTTAGGACATTTGATCTTGGTCATTAGCAAAGAGTCCCCATTGCGATTGAGATTACTATAGTCTAGCAACTGAATATCTGAATTTAAAAGTCTATAATCTTAATTAAGTTTAACAATCTTGACGACTTAAAAATCCTGGTTTCTTTGAAAAAACGGGATTGGCTCTGGTGGGAAGGGCAATGACGACTTCAAAGCTTAGAATCAAGACATCGCCCTCAGACTGTGAAAGAGCTGGTTGCCCTCGCGCAAGTCTGGGATCTCGCGGATAGCTCAGAATAGAGGCTATGACACCGACTCCCCCCTGGCGAGACAATTCCTGAACAAGGCAAGTCCATCAGGGCGCTGAGTTAAAATAAAAGTTATCGCAGCGACTCGCCCCTAGGATACTCGATGACAGTGGCTATTGGAGAAATCATTGGTGGACGTTATCAAATTATTCGCCGACTCGGAGAAGGTGGGTTTGGCACGACTTTTGTCGCCCAAGATAAACACCTCCCTGGGGACGAATATTGTGTGGTTAAGCAACTGAAGCCTCAAGCTAACGATCCTGCTACTTTACAGATAGCACGGCGGCTATTTGAAACGGAAGCGAAAATCCTCAATCAGTTAGGCACTCACAACCAAATCCCGCAGCTTTATGCTTACTTTGAGGAAGATAGAGAATTTTATTTAGTCCAGGAATTTATTGAAGGGGAAGACTTAAGTCATGAAATAATACCAGCCAACCCTCTCACTCAACTCCGGACCATATCTCTACTGCGAGAGATATTAGAGATTTTAGAATACGTTCATCAACATAATGTTATTCATCGGGATATCAATCCCCACAATATTATTAGGCGTAAGTCAGATGAAAAATTAGTACTGATTGATTTTGGTGCAGTCAAACAAATCAGTACTCAAATCGTTCAATCCAAACAAACTAGCTTTACAGTAGCCATTGGTACTCCCGGTTATCAACCAGGAGAGCAGGCTAATGGTAATCCTAGATTAAGTAGCGATATTTATGCAGTCGGGATGGTGGGAATTGCAGCAGTAACGGGAATTCCTCCTTATAAAATACCTCACGATCCAGATAGTGGGGAAATTATCTGGCAAAATCGGGCAAATGTTACCGCTGAATTTGCTAAAGTATTAGATAAAATGACCCGTTATGATTTTCGCGATCGCTATCTCTCAGCTCAGGCTGCCTTACAAGCTGTGAACGATATCGGGAAAAATCCAACCTCTACAGTACTTTTACCTGCTCAACCATCTCCTGCAATCCAATCAAAACCATCCCCTTCACCTCCATCTCCAGGCTCTAAACAGATTTGGTCCAAAGTAGCAATTGGTATCGCAGCGGCAAGCATCATAGGAGTGAGTGGAGTCGCGATCGCAAATTGGCGCACCTCCACTAATGCAATCAATTCCTATCAGCGCGGGGAAACTCTCTTTGAGTTAAAGCGATATCAAGACGCACTAGATGCTTATAATCGTGCCCTAGAGCTGAAACCAGAATATACCGAAGCCCTTGCAGGGCAAGGCGATGCACTTTTACAATTAAATCGCTCTCAAGAAGCGATAGAAGCTTATGAAAAAGCTATTCAACTTCAGCCCGATTATGCCACAGCTTGGAAAGGAAGAGGTATAGCCCTGGATAAACTGCAAAAATACGAAGAAGCCATCAACGCCTTAGATGAAGTCCTCAAGCTGACACCAGAAGATTGGGAAACTTGGACAAATCGCGGCGAAATCCAGATCAAATTACAAAGATTTTCCGGCGCGATCGCATCTTTTGATAAAGTACTAGCCATTAAACCAGACAATCCCTCAGTCTGGTATCAACGCGGTTGGGCATATCAAAACTTACGCCAATATCAAGAAGCTATCGACTCCTACACCAAAGCCTTAAAATATAAACCAGATTCCCCCCAAACATGGTATCAACTAGGCAACTCCCAGATTAACCTCCAAAAATACCTCCAAGCCGCCCAATCCTACCAAAAAGCAACTCAATTTCAACCCAAATTCTACGAAGCCTGGTACAGTCAGGGTAACGCTTGGCGAAACATCGGACAATACGAAGAAGCCCTCGCCGCCTTTGACCAAGCCGTAAAAATAAAACCCAGAACAGCCGAAGCCTGGTATAATCGCGGCGGAGTTTTGCACCAATTACAGCGATACGAAGAGGCAGTTAACTCCTATAACAAAGCAGTACAATACAACCCCAACTCCAGCCAAAGCTGGTACAATCGCGGGAATGGACTGTATATATTAAAAAAATACCAAGACGCGATCGCATCCTACAAAAAAGCAGTAGCCCTCAAACCAGACCATTACCAAGCCTGGTACAGTCTAGGAAATGCTTATGTAAATTTACAGCAAAGCCAAAATGCGATCGCCCTTGATGTCAAACTCTATGAAGAAGCTATTGCTGCATACAATCAAGCCTTGCGCTACAAGCCAGACTACCTCCAAGCCCAAGCCGCCAAAGAGCAAACTCAACGCCTAATAGATTCAATTCCCCCACCACCACCCATCCTACCTAGCCCCTAGAGCCTTGCTTCCTTTCAAGTCAGACAGTCTGTGTTTCTGGCAGAATTACTAATCCCCCATACCCAGATAGATAAATTTATGTTACAATTCTTAATCTAAGATATTGAGATTAAGCAGGAGATTTGACCAAAAATTAGACAAAAATGAAATACTATCAATTTTCTTTAACATTAGGGAAGAATTTCCCCAAATAATTAAAATATCATTATGATATTCTGAAGGTTCGTATCGAACTGTAAATAAACACAATCAGCAAAACCTCTTTAGAGATGCCTCGCATACTCGTAATTGACGATGACCCTGCAATTTCCGAATTAGTCTCCATCAACCTGGAGATGGCTGGTTACGACGTGACTCAAGCACCAGATGGCATCAAGGGACAGGCACTTGCCGTGCAACTACTGCCAGACTTAATTATGCTGGACTTAATGCTGCCCAAAGTGGATGGTTTTACCGTCTGTCAGCGGCTGCGTCGGGATGAACGTACTGCCGATATTCCGGTATTGATGTTGACTGCCCTCGGTCAAACTCAAGATAAGGTAGAAGGCTTTAACGCTGGTGCTGATGATTACCTCACCAAGCCCTTTGAACTAGAAGAAATGCTAGCACGGGTACGTGCCCTACTTCGACGTACCGATCGCATTCCTCAAGCTGCCAAACATGCTGAAATCCTGAATTATGGTCCATTAACCCTGATTCCAGAAAGATTTGAGACTATTTGGTTCGATCAAACAGTCAAATTAACCCATCTGGAGTTTGAGTTGCTCCACTGCCTACTTCAGCGTCATGGGCAAACTGTCTCTCCCAGTGAAATTCTCAAAGAAGTTTGGGGATACGATCCAGATGATGACATTGAAACGATTCGGGTTCATATTAGACATTTGAGAACTAAGCTAGAACCAGATCCCCGTCATCCTAAGTATATCAAAACAGTTTACGGCGCAGGCTACTGCCTGGAGTTGCCCAGTAATGAACCATTTACATCCGATCCCAGTTCATCGGTTGTCTAATCGTTAGTTTTGATTGTCACAGAGCGATTATATCATGTCTGGTTCCATACCTATCATGAGGAATGACACGGCGACGCGGAGAGTTTTTGACACTACCGATGCCACCCGACTTGATATTACATAGCGAAAAGGGTGCGTTAATGACGCACCCTTTCGCTTTAGTTGATTAATTGCTAAAATCGCAAATTGCGATCGTTCCCGATCTTTTTACCCCTCTTTCCGCAGATGGTGATGTAATACGTGATGATTACGCTATTGAGGTAGCAATAAAATCACCAAAATCGCATTATTCTCAGTAAAAATACTGATGTTCGGTCAAGATCGACGTATTACTTGACATGCTACAAACCGAAGTGCGGAATGTGGGTT
>DOIX01000127.1:2654-4275 GCA_003511885.1 Cyanobacteria bacterium UBA11153 | reverse complement strand
ATGAGGGTCAGAATCCCCCGCCTGAAGGCGCGGGGTTCTTCAAAATTGAGAATGGACAGCAGGTTAATCGGAGTAACTGTCAACTATCAACTGTCAGGAGATTGAACACTTCTATGCCAATCAATTCTCTCAATCGGGTGATTTCTGGGAATGCCTCTGTGGAAAGGATTTTGATCGTTCCCATCCTGACATCTATTACTCAAGTCTTCCTTTTGTGGGGAGTGGTGAGATATATCTCCTCATTGGAGGAGGAGGGGGAAGTTGTACCTTATTTGGCAGGATCGATTATTGTTGCAGCGATCGCAATTTTGACGCTGGGGTGGGTTATCTGGTTAATCGATAAATTCAAACCTGATGATGGAGTGGTGACGGAATCAGGGGCAGGGGCGGAAATTGAGGCAGGAGATAGATTGGCAGAGATAGAAGAAGTATCTAATTTACTGGAAGTTGAACTGGCAGAATTAAAAGAGGAAAATGCCGAACTAAAAATCCTCTTGGAGATGGTAACTGCTCATGGGGATGCCATTGCTGCTCAGTGGCAGGCGACTCTAGACGAGTACTATTCCTATTATGAGTTGTTCGGTGACGATCGGTGGAATCGCTCCCAAAAACTTTCCGAAGCCCTCAATCAGCTTAAAGCCACTCAAAACCAGTTGCTTGAATCTAAAAAAATGGCAGCTTTGGGAGTTTTAGTTGCAGGTATAGCTCATGAAATCAATACTCCCATTGGCACAGCGCTCATGACAGCTTCCTTCTTAGCTAATGAAACTAACGCATTTGTGGCCCAATGGGAACAAGGGCAGTTAAAGCGATCGCAATTACAGGAGTATTTGGATAATGCGAAGGAAAGCAGCCAACTGATTCTGAGTAATTTGCAAAGGGCAGGGGAATTAGTGCAAAGTTTTAAGCAAGTCGCAGTGGATCAAACCAAAGCAGACAAGCAATCCTTTGTCCTCAAACTTTATCTAGAGGAAGCATTGCACAACTTAGCTCCCCACCTGAAACAGACCAAACATAACTTGACTGTGGAGGGAGATGATACATTGATAATTGAGAGTTATCCGGGGCCATTGTCCCAAGTGGTGACTAATTTAGTCCTTAATTCCATTATCCATGCTTATAAACCGGGGGCAGGAGGGAATTTACGCTTTGAGGTGGGGCGCGATGCCTCTGGAGCAATTATTTACTATAGTGATGATGGGTGTGGCATTCCCCCCCAAAACCTAGACAAAATTTTTGAGCCTTTTTTTACCACTGCTCGCGCTAAAGGAGGAAGTGGTTTAGGATTGCATATTGTGTACAATCTGGTCACTCAAAAACTCCAAGGAAATATTAGTTGTGAAAGTGAAGTAGGAAAGGGCACGAGATTTACAATTGAGTTGCCGCTTTAATGGGGAGAGGGAAGTGGGAAGTTAGGCGTGGGGAGTGACTGATTCACCCACAACAAAAGGAATCTGTGAAATTCGCGTCAAAAGCGATTCGCTCCTGCAATCAGGCGATCGCATCGCAATTAGCACTGGTGAAGCCAATCGATTGTGGGGTGTAGTTTCAATGGTGGCGAGCCTTGAGCGCATCAACAAGATAATTTTACAGCAACCACTAGTGCAGGTGGGCAGAAATA
>DOIX01000127.1:0-2407 GCA_003511885.1 Cyanobacteria bacterium UBA11153 | reverse complement strand
AATGAAACTGGTGAGAAACTTCTGCCGCGCTACACTAGGGCAGCCCCGATATTCTCAATTCTTCAAACCCTTGATGAGACAGCTTTCTTACCCAGCCCCTAGTCCCCATCTATATCAATCATGGACATTCTCCTCTAAATTCTGAAAACCGACAAAAGGTGGTGACTTTCTAGCCATGACGGAAATTGTGAATAAATCCCTAGTTGAGGATGATGAAAACTTAATTTTAGAAGAGGAAGAGACGATAGACAGCGCCAAAAAAGAAGTTGCTATCAATGGTTGGAAAATTATCGTGGTCGATGACAATACTGAAGTTCATCAGGCTACCAAATTAATTCTCAAGCGCTTTACCTTTGAGGGCAAACCTTTAAACTTAATTTCGGGATTTTCCGGTGAAGAAGCTAAATCTTTAATCTCCAATCATCCAGATGCAGCAGTTGTTCTTCTGGATGTTGTCATGGAAACTAATGATGCGGGACTGAGAGTAGCTAAATATATTCGAGAAGTCCTCAAAAATAAATCAGTTCGGATTATTTTACGGACGGGGCAGCCTGGAGAAGCTCCAGAAGAGTCAGTAATTTTAGAATACGATATTAACGATTATACCACTAAAGCTAATTTAACTCAATCTAAATTATTTACCACGATGATTGCCGCACTTAGGTCATATCGGGATGTGACCGAAATGGATAAAAGCCGTCAAGAATTAGCCAGTCTTTATACTAAATTACAGAACTTAAATCAAAATTTAGAACATTCGGTCAAAATT
This sequence comes from Cyanobacteria bacterium UBA11153, assembly GCA_003511885.1. Classification (GTDB taxonomy): domain Bacteria; phylum Cyanobacteriota; class Cyanobacteriia; order Cyanobacteriales; family Coleofasciculaceae; genus Limnofasciculus. The sequence continues at coordinate 1,638 of DOIX01000127.1, read as the reverse complement.
CGTACTCAAGAATTAGAAGAAAAAAATAATCAATTGCGGCAAGAAATTTACGAACGCCAGTTAATCGAGGAAAAACTACGAACATCGGAAGAAAAAATGCGTGCTGTTTTTGAAGCCATGACCGATATCGTATTAGTTATTAACAGCGAATCTGGAGATATTGAAATCGCACCAACTAATCCGGATCGCTTGTACCAACAATCTGCAAGCACCATCGACAAAACCATTGAACACTTGTTTCAACTTCAAAAATCTGAGACATGGTTTAATCAAATTAGGTATGTATTAGAGATGGAGCAGACTCTGGATTTCGACTACAGTCTAGTCATCGACGAGCAAGAAGTTTGGTTCACGGCAACTATTTCTCCTCTGACAAATAATTCAGTGATTTGGGTGGCACGTAACATCACGGAACGCCAACTAGTACAAGCCAAATTACGTCAAAAGAATCAGGAATTAGCCGCCGCTCTGCAGAACCTCAAAATGACTCAAGATGAATTAGTTCAATCAGCGAAAATGGCGGCACTGGGACAACTTGTTGCTGGAGTAGCCCATGAAGTAAATACACCCCTGGGAGCTATTCGTTCTTCAGTGGATAACATTCATGATTTCTTCACCCATAATCTGGAAAAATTACCTCAATTTTTCAAAACACTATCACCACAACGTTTCTCAGACTTCTTGGTATTACTGCAAAAATCAATCCAACAACCAACAACTCTATCAGCTAAAGAAAAGCGTCAATTCAAACGAGGCTTGATTCGCAAACTAGAAGAGGAAAAAATTGCCAATTCTGATACCATTGCTGATACCTTAGTAGATCTGGGAGTTTATGAAGATATTTTGCCATTTCTGCCTCTACTCCAAGATCCAGAGCAATCCAATATTCTCGAAAAAGTATATCAAATTGCCAGCCTGCAAAAAAGCACACAAACGATTAAAATGGCAACACAACGAGCGGCAAAAGTAGTGTTTGCTTTGAAAAATTATGCTCGTTACGATTCTACGGGAGAGAAAAGTAGAGCCAATATTATTGAAGGAATTGAAACTGTATTAACTCTTTATCAAAATCAAATGAAACAAGGTGTCGAAGTTATCAGAAATTATCAAAATAATTTACCTGCTATTCTCTGTTACCCAGATGAACTTAATCAAGTCTGGACGAATCTGATTCATAATGGGTTACAGGCAATGGAATTACGAGGGGTTTTAACGGTTGAGGCTCGAGAGGAAGATGCCTGCTTACAAGTGAAGATAACTGATAGTGGCAAGGGGATTCCTCCGGAAATTATGTCTAGAATATTCCAGCCATTCTTTACCACTAAACCTCCAGGAGAAGGAAATGGTTTAGGATTGGATATTGTCAAAAAAATTATTGATAAACACGAGGGTAGAGTTGAAGTGGAATCCATACCGGGCAAGACGACGTTTACGGTATCGATTCCACTCAAGTTATAATCGTTAATGGTTAGTGGTTATACCAATTTCCTCAAATAGCACTAAATATTGACCCACCCAATCCCCTTATTAAGGGGGGAGCAAGAAGAGTAAATGTAGCAGGTATTGAGAAAATTGGTATTAATAGTTAATGGTTGGTGGTAGCAAATAACGAACCCTAAATAGGGTTTGCTGAAAAAG
>DOIX01000248.1:1466-4575 GCA_003511885.1 Cyanobacteria bacterium UBA11153 | reverse complement strand
CCGTGGCAAATTCAGCAATTATCCTTGTTGGATTTGTTAGAGAGCGTGGATTCTCAGCGATGAGGATCAGAATCCCCCGCCTTCAGGCGCGGGGTTCTTCAAAGGAAAACTTGACAAAATTGATGGATTTCCTTGAGGCGATCGCAAATCCTTGCTACTCTAACCTCAGATGTGGTCTGATTCCGGGATGCTTGGAGGATTGTCATGTCTGTGGCTAGGAGTCGCATCTGTTTGTGGACTTCTGTCTGGATAGATTGCCACCGAGATACTGCTCCTGCTGGTATTTCATCGGAGTTGAGAGAGAGAATTTGGCTTTGAAATAGCTCTTTGAGTCTATCGAATCCATTTCTGATGGCGGCGAAGTCTAACTTATCAGCTGTGGCACAAGAAAGTACTTCCTCAATGGCTTGTTGAAATTCTTGATAGCGCAAGCGCTGTAATTGGGGTAACATTTTAATCTAGGTTCGTTTAGAATCAATGTAAAGAATCTTTTCTGTCAAAAAGCAATAGCTTACAAGAAAGGTAGCTCTGGGGCTAACAAGCCCTAGGCATTTTCCCTTCTCACTTTACCACCGCGCCATCCCCAAAGGATTTGCTACTCGATTGGCTTTATGAAAGAATTTGCTCAATAGATCCATGGATAATTGTGGCAAGTCTAGACGCATGGTTAACACCCTGGGACTGATTCTGTCACAGTTTTGACTTCCTCCCATCACTATTTTGTATCCCTAGACAAACAAACAATTATGGATGCCATTGCCACTACTGCCACTTTTGACGTTGAAATTCCTGATTGGCTTCAGGAATGCTTATCCACCACTTCCCCTAATTCCCATAAACCTGTTTCTGATGAGGTAGCCTCAATTGCGAAGGCGTTTGAATTTGGCTATGACTTGCATCGGGGACAGTATCGTGCATCGGGGGAACCTTATATCGCCCATCCCATCGCAGTGGCAGGTTTGTTACGGGATTTGGGCGGCAATAGTACGATGATAGCCGCTGGATTTCTTCATGATGTGGTGGAAGACACGGATGTTACCCTCGATGAAATGGAATCTCGCTTCGGAGTTGAAGTGCGCCATTTAGTTGAAGGGGTTACCAAACTCTCTAAGTTTAACTTTTCCAGCAAAACCGAACGGGAAGCGGAAAATTTCCGTAGAATGTTCCTGGCGATGGCAAAAGATATCCGAGTAATTGTAGTAAAGCTAGCAGATAGATTACACAACATGCGAACTTTACAACACTTAAAACCGGAAAAACAGCGCTCAATCGCTCAGGAAACTCGCGAAATCTTCGCCCCTTTAGCGAATAGACTGGGTATTGGGCGCTTTAAGTGGGAATTGGAAGATTTAGCTTTTAAATATCTTGAACCAGAAGCTTATCGCGAAATCCAGCAGCTAGTGGCAGAAAGGCGACAAGACAGAGAGGAAAGGTTAGCGCAGGTTTCTCGGGTTTTACGGGATCGCCTCAATGACGCAGGCATTGAGTGTATCGATCTTAGCAGTCGCCCCAAACATTTATATAGTATTTACCAAAAAATGCAGCGGCAGCAAAAAAGTTTTCATGAAATATACGATCTCGCCGCTATGCGAATTATTGTGAAAACTAATGAAGAATGTTACCGTACTTTAGCGGTAGTTCATGATGCTTTTCGACCAATTCCTGGCAGGTTTAAAGATTACATTGGCTTGCCGAAAGCTAACCGATACCAATCGCTTCATACTGGTGTTATGGGTCCCCATGGTCGTCCGATTGAGGTGCAAATCCGGACATTAGAAATGCACCATGTCGCCGAATACGGAATTGCCGCACACTGGAAATATAAAGAATCCGGAAATAGCACGACAAAACTAACTACAGATGACGAAAAGTTTACCTGGTTAAGGCAATTATTGGAATGGCAAAGTGACTTGAAGGATGCACAAGAATATATCGATAGTGTCAAGGATAATTTATTTGATGATGATGTGTATGTATTTACTCCTTTGGGAGATGTGGTAGCCCTAAGTCGCGGGGCAACACCAGTAGACTTTGCTTATCGAATTCATACAGAAGTAGGACATCACTGTACCGGAGTGAGAATTAATGCACAATGGCGAGTTTTGGATACGCCATTGAAAAACGGGGATATTGTGGAAATTATTACCCAGAAAAATGCTCGTCCTAGCTTAGATTGGTTGAATTTTGCTGTCACACCTAGCGCTCGAAACCGGATTAGGCAGTGGTATAAACGTTTTAATCGGGAGGAAAATATTGCTAGGGGCAGAGATTTGTTAGAAAAAGAACTAGGTAAAAGTGGTTTTGAATCTTTACTGAAATCCGAACCAATGCAGTCAGTAGTAAGGCGATGTAATTACCATAGCGTGGAGGATTTATTAGCTGCATTAGGTTATGGAGAAATCACTGTTAACTTAGTAGTGAAACGCTGGCGGGATATGGTGAAAGCCTCCCAACCTGTGGACACGGAACAAACTATTGAAGAAACTATCTCCTCCCTCGCCCCAACTAGCAAACTTCCTCTCTGTGCCAATGTTAGCAAAAATGAACCGATTATTGGTGTCGAGGGATTAATGCACAAAATTGCTGGATGTTGCAATCCTGTTCCTGGGGAACCGATAATTGGTGTAGTGACGAAATTGCACGGGATTTCCATTCACCGTCAAGGTTGTGCTAATGTAGAAAACGTACAAGGAGATCGCATTGTTCCCGTAAGTTGGAATCAAACAGATACTGATAATGGTAGACCCCAAACTTATCCAGTTAACGTGCAAATTGAGGCTATAGATAGAGTAGGTGTTTTTAAAGATGTGCTTTCTCGTTTGTGCGATCAAAATATCAATGTCCGCAAAGCACAAGTGAAAACGCAACATGGTAAACCTGCAATCATTGATTTGTGTATTGATATTCGAGATTACGAACAGTTACAGCAGATTTTTACCCGGATTAAGAAGATGAGCGATATTTTAGCTCTTCGCCGGGTGAGCGAGATGGGAGAATGTTAATCAATGGGGAATGGTTAATGGCTAATAACCCAAGTTGCTAGTTATGAGTTTAGATATTTTCGATCCCCCTAAATCCCCCTTACAAAGGGGGACTTTGAATCCAGTTT
>DOIX01000248.1:0-1086 GCA_003511885.1 Cyanobacteria bacterium UBA11153 | reverse complement strand
AATCCAGTTTACTCTTTTTTAAGAGGGACTTTGAATCCAGTTCCCCCCTTATTAAGGGGGGCTAGGGGGGATCTAAGCGTCAATATTTGTAACTGGCAACTTGCATTAATATCTAATGGCTAATTGCTAATCTACTCCCTGCCCCCTACTATCTACTCCCTACTCCCTTTATTTTATGATGAAGAAAATCTTGGTACGGACATTGTTAGTATTATTATCCATCACATTAATAAGTTGGTGGATTCCGGCTGAAGCTGCGACTAATATTAGTCCAGAATTGAAAGCACAGGTATTGCAAATTATTCGGGAAAATCCGGAAGTTTTGATAGAATCTGTTCAGGCATATCAACAAAAACAACAACAGGAAATACAAGAGAGACGAAAGATAGTTTTAGATACCGTAAAAAATAATCCTCAAGCTGTAATTGCTGAGTCTCCGACAATCGGTGCAACTGAAGGAAAAATTTTGCTAGTTGAGTTTTCCGATTTTCAATGCCCTTATTGTGCCCAAGCCCATAAAACACTCAAAGAGTTTATGGCAAAACATCAGGATGAAGTTGAGCTAGTTTATAAACATTTCCCATTAACAGATATTCATCCTCAAGCTGTCGCTGCGGCGAAAGCGGCATGGGCGGCATTTAGACAGGGTAAGTTTTGGGAATATCAGGATGTGCTATTTAGCAATCAAGATAAACTAGGTGAAGAGTTTTATGTGGAGACGGCAAAAGGGCTTAATCTAAATGTAGAGGAATTTAACCGCGATCGCAATAGTCCTGCTTCAGATATGGCACTGCGGCAGGATATGGCGCTAGGTAATAGTTTGGGGATTTACGGTACTCCCTTTTTCATGATGAATGATGAATTGTTTACGGGTGCGGTGAAATTATCTGATATGGAGGCGATTCTTGATAAAGTGAGGTAATGGCGATCGCAAATTTATAAGGCACTTAATAAATAATACCAATTTTCTCAAATAGCGCCACACATCTACCCCCCCAACCCCTCTTATTAAGGGGGGCTGTTTTATTCTCCATTGAGAGATTGGGGAGAAGGGGAGCAGGGGGCAGGGGCGAAGGGGGTGCGGAG
>DOIX01000379.1 GCA_003511885.1 Cyanobacteria bacterium UBA11153 | reverse complement strand
CCCAGAAGCCTTTCCCGAAAACTATATCGAAACTTCTTCTAACTTAAGCTTGACTTATCAAATAGCGAAACGTTTTCCGGAAGCTGAGGCTATCCTTACCCCAGCGATTCAAGCAGTAGAATCTCTGCGGGAAGAGATTTTATCTGGAGATGAAACAAAACAGAAACTAGCCGAGGAATGGCATAAGATTTATCGGAGAATGGTAGAAGTTTCCGTAGCATTGGGCAAAATTACCCAAGCACTCACCTACGCGGAAAGGAGTAAAACCCGTAACTTAGTTGAAAATATCCTGATTCGCGATAGCGCTACCTTTTTCCCCGCTCCGATTCTCACTCAACTTAACGAATTACGGGATAAAATTGCTAGCGGACAAAAACTCATCCAAACCGGAAAAGCGGAAAACCCGGCAGAATTAGCCACCCAATTGAAACAGTTGCGACAAGAGCGGAATGAACTACAAAACCAATACCTACCCATCGGCAATAACTTCAACTTACAGGAATTTCAAAAATCCTTACCGGAAAATACCGCAATCATCGAATGGTATATTACATCCGATAGAATACTCGCCTTTATTATGACACCGAATCGACCTCTCCCTAACCCTCTCCTGCAAGGAGAGGGAATTGGAAACACGCCATTAAATCCTGTAGGGGCGAAGCATTCCGGCGATAACATTGATAAAGAAACCGACAATATTGATATCGGAATGCTTCGCCCTGTTACAGAAGAAGGCGACAATACTAATATCGGCATCCTTCCCCCTCCTACACCAGAAAGCGATAACCTTAGTAACAGCATTTCCCTTTGGCAATCCACACCCGAAGATTTAGATAATTTAATCAACTGGGCGCAAGAATATCTATATATATATAGTAAAAACAGAGAAGAATGGAAAACAACCCTCACCACCCGACTCCATAACTTAGCCAAAATCCTCCATATCGACGAAATCCTGCAACGGGAAGAAATCAAATCATGTCAGCGACTTATCCTCATTCCTCATAAATATCTACATCACTTTCCCATTCATGCACTTCCTGTAAGAGAGGGAGTCGGGAGTCAGGAGTCGGGAGTGAGGGAAGAGAATGTAAACTATCAATACTTGTGCGATATTTTTCCCCAAGGAGTCAGTTACGCACCCAGTTGTCAGATATTTTTACAAGCACAACAACGTCAACGCCCCAATTTTAACCACTTCTTCGCCATCCAAACCCCAACCGAAGATTTATACGACACAGATTTAGGAATAATTCCCGCCATAAAACCACAATTTACTACCGCAACTATTCTCAAACGCGATAACGCCACCAAAGCTAATCTCTTAAACCATCCCCAACTCAAAACCGCCCATAATCTATTTTTCTTCTGTCACGGCTACTTTAATTCTAGCTCTCCCCTAGATTCCGGTTTAGAGTTAGCCGACGAAAACCTTACCGTCGCCGATATTATCGCTCACCTGAAACTAGAAAACTGTCGCCTCGTCACCCTATCCGCCTGCGAAAGCGGCTTACCCAAATTTCAAGATAGCGATGAATATCTAAGTTTACCCTACGCTTTCCTTTTAGCCGGAAGTACCAACGTTATCGCGACTCAGTGGATAGTCAGAAGTGATGCCACAGCTTTATTGATGCTAAAATTTTATCAAGAAGTTCGTAGTATGTGCTTTAGCGCAGATAGCACTGAAGTGCCTACTACTAACCCAAATCAGGATAATATTACACTCGCCCTAACCTCAGCCGTATCCTGGTTACGCACAACTACAGTTAAGGATTTCATCGCTTGGGTGAATCAGTCGCCATTAAAAGAAGGTGTAAAAATACTATTAAAGAAAGATTTCGAGAAAATCGCACAGGAAGAGGGTGTTAATGCACAACCATATAGTGAAGCACATTTTTGGGCAGGATTTGCCATGATCGGAAAAGGAGTATAAATGTCTATAAATCAAGCCAGTGTTACCGCCTTTGTTAAATTACTTGAATCTGACATCATCCCCCAGTCAGAAATCACCAAATTTTACCAACTCAACCGAAAGTTACAAGAGGATGATGAAATTGTCACTGCTATAGAAACCTGGTTAAAACACCCATCTCGCAGCCAACTTTTAGCCAGTTATCAAGAAAATCTAAAAATTCTCTTGAGTGAAAGCAACGTAGCACAAGTTGAGACAATCCCTGGGAATGTAAAATCTCCCACCAAACCCAATCAACCCAGCGAGACTGTGAGTCAATTATTCCACAATGCCATGATTAAAGTTACCCAAACTACAAATAGTGGTAATATTCAATCTCAGCCACCAACACCATGAAGGGAGTAGGGAGTAGGAAGTAGGGAGTAGGGAGTAGAGAGCAAAAAATACCTATTAGCAATTAGCCATTAGCAATTAGCCATTAGCCATTAGCAATTAGCCATTAGCCATTCAGTGAAAAACTTTACCCTCAGTCTAGTTGCATTTCATCTCCGCCAAACCCTCACCGACTCACTCGATGAGGTAGATGCTGATGCTAACTTATTGTGGGAAACTTTAGCCAAACTAGGGGAAAACGAAATACCCTTTCCCGAATTAGCCAAAATTCGTACCCAACTCATTTGTTACCAGAATAATCAATATATACCCCAAGCCGAAGGTAGCGGACAAACATTCTGGTTAACCCATTCTGGAAAAGAGATAGATTTAGGGAATATTTCCACACCTGAAGGTTTCAGAATTACCGCCAATCTCCAACCATTTCGCCTCCACGACACCTACGCCGTAGATTTAACTCTCGCCCCAGAAAACCCCAATATTGAGATTACTATTCCCCAAATCCAATACTTTAAACCAAATTACCTCCTCCCCGCTCACATCCCAGCTTCCATCGGACAAACTTTGTGGTTATACGGAGAAATCGATAATACTATTACTCCTGAAGACTGTGCCGAAAAATGTGCCGTAGCTTTAGTAGCTAACAGTAATCTTAATCCCCTCCTCACCCATCAAGGCGAATTATTTGGTAGTCAACTATTTCAATTCAAAACCAACAACCCAACCTACCAAATCTGGATATTACTCAACCACAACCAAGCGGACACCATCACCCCCCTAAGCCAAACCTACGATGATATTTTAAATTTACTTTGCTCCTCCCATAAAATATCTAAAATTTACCAAGATTCCCGACAAAGTTACACCCAAACCCGCCAACTATACAGCCAATTAGAAAAGAAAATCCAAAGCTACCCCAGCATCATCGCCAACCCTAGCCAAAAACTGACTAATCTCAAACAATTATTAGACAAAATACCAGAAGACGCAGTTAACTACACCCGCAACCTGCGAGACTTAACCGCCCACCATACCGCCATCGACACTAATATTAAGAATTACAACATTTGCTTGGATAAAATCCACTCACATGGTAAAGTTCCAGACTTTTGGGAAAATATGCGCAATTGCACCTTCCCTCAATGGCAAGAACAACTTAAAATCGACATCGATTACCTAACACCAGGAGAAAACCTGTTTAGTCGAATCATCGATACCATTCGCGGTACAGTAGAAATAGAACAGGTGGAGTGCGATCGCAAAAACGAACTTAACACTCAAGCCAGACAAGAAAAACTGGAACTTTTAATCGCCTTTGTGGGTACAGCCCTAGCCGTCAGCGGTGTCTCCTCACAAGTAGCCACCAATCCCAGTCAAATTATCTACACCCAATTCACCCACAAAAAACCAGCCGAAAATCCCCAATTATTACCCTACCTAGGTTTAAGTAGCTTAGACTTATTGATTCATATATGTTTAGGCATTATCTGCGCCATTCCCGTAGGAATATGGCTCAAAAATCGCAAATAAAGTTGATAGTTGATAAGCTACGGGAGTATTTAGGGCTTGCTGTATAAGT
>DOIX01000102.1 GCA_003511885.1 Cyanobacteria bacterium UBA11153 | reverse complement strand
ATGATTAGAGGCGTACCGATCGCATTTCCACCCATTCACAAATCTTGACCAAGTGCCCATCATCGTTATATTGCCATCAGAGAATTAGGATCTCGCTCCGGAGTAGTTGGCACAGGACGACCTGCCAGAGTTTCAATTCTGTAACCTAATAAGGTCACGCCCCGGCAAGGTATTTCCTCTAATGGTGGCGATTAGGTGGATTTTTTCGGAACTCATGGCAAACTTACTTACTCACCTTACGAACTTCAGCCAAAAATTCCCTTCGTTTGCGTACCTTCTCCATCTGAATCTCTAATCCTTCAATCGCTGCATTCCGGAGTACAGAAGCAACCGACAGCCCCAATTCATCAGCAATTTTCTGAACAAGTTCCCGCTCTTGGGGAGATAAAGTGATGGAAATTTGGTCTTTTGGAGGCATAAGTCACATTGGTGCCGACTTAAAAAAGTTATTTCACCGTTATTATACCGTTTTTTTTGTGTATACTTAAAGATGACTGCTAAAACTTAAAGCCCCCTTGAATTAGGGGGGAGCAAGAATACAACCTGCATTTCTTCCCTCGCGGGATGCTCCCAATGCGATCGCAATTTCCCACTTATCAGCCGTTAGTATATTTGATGATGTAATTTACCGAGATATTCTTGGGACGAGTTTCATCAGGACTTATGCTTTTCTCCGGCTTGATTGGGTTAATTGTATCTTCAGTGCTAATTGAAGATGCTCCTGCTACCTTACCCTCTGGTGAAGGTGTTGCTAGAGCTTTTACAGCATTATATGTATGCTGATGAGCCTTCAGTGCATCTTCTTGTCGGGATCCAAGTTGGCGAGGTCCGTCTGGATCTTCTCCATCTTTATCCTTACTTCTATTATCAACACCTCTGAGAAATAACCCTCTATAATCTGGAATTTTAAATTCACTATCCTCACCACCATAAAGATATCCCAGGACAGCAAATAGTTCAGGATATTCAGATATTTTGAAGGATCTTCCATCGCATACCATCCAACCGAACGCTTCAATGTGAGTTGTATATTTTGATGGGGATTCTGATGGAGATGATTCAATTTTTCCGGCAAAAGCAATAACCGTACCGACAGGTAAAGCAACAGGAGTAGTTAAACCCATACCAGGAATGGGGATAGGGGGAATAGGTAGATTAAACATAAATTTTTACCTCATAAATCTACTAAGAATTGCGGCAATTTCGAGCTATCTTGCAGCATAATCATCGAGGTAGGAATGGTAATTGTCCAGGGTTTACTGACAGATTTGCACTCACAATCTACCTGGGGCAATATTTTCAGTTCATTGACAAGAGAGACATATTTCTCATTGGTTGGGGTAAGTGAATTTTCCCCAGACCAAATCGTCCCTGATGACAAATAATATAAGACGATCGTTGCATAGTCAGATCTTACGGGAACTAGAACTCTAGCCGTTCCTGCTTGGAGGAAACTGGTGAAGAGAGGATCGGTTTCTGAGTAATAATTTAGGGATCTTAAATTGAGTCGATCTTGGTTAACTTCTTCCTCCAAATTTTGATAAAAATGATAGGTCATCTCATGCCACTCAAAAGCCTGCTCGAAAAATTGGATATACCGAGGAACATTGACAGCAAACTGTGAAGGGTTACCATCTCCTGAAGCTGTATCAGAGTCTCCCATAAGCTTGAAGTATTGCTGGAAAAGTTGTTTTGTGCAACCTTTTTTCAGTTCATTCTTTTCAATCTTCCGGTTTTCTAGGGGGTTGTGGGATCTAATTTCAGTTTGTCCTACTCCGGCGCGTTCATAATATTCCGCTTTTTGTTGGCGATACCCTTCCCGAATAGCGTTATAGGTTTGGATCTGCCATTCTTCAAATTTTTCTGGATTCAGGGTGCATTGGACTTCAATATTCACACAATATTTAATTGGTGAATTACGATCATCGGGCTGGTTAGAGGGGAGTGGTAATAATGTCTGATCGGTGCTACACATTACACAAACCGGAATTACAAAATCTTCATTATTCATATCTAATAGCTGGTTGGGTAATCCAGGAATTTCAAATGATTTTCGACCGACTAATCCTTTCAATTTGACTTGTGTTTCATCTGACAAAACATAAGTAACCCAAGCAGACTTAGCTCTGTAACCTTCGGGAACCGATATTTTTTTGATGTTGATAGGTTCTCCATCTTTAAACACCGTTGGCATAATCTTCATTTCAACTGGTGGCGCTGGGATATCGTACATTGTCGCCAGTTGAGGGTAATTTTTTCTCGTGACATCTTGATAAGAATTAAGACAAGTATGGTCTTTGTCATCAAGATTTATTTTGTCTGGGGGAATTGGTTCTTCTAGAGAGATACCTTGAAGCTGTAACAGACTATTAATGTAGGGTTCTCCTGGATTTTGCAGGACAAATTCAACCATCAGACGATGACCGTAATTCACTACATGAGCTGCATAAATCTGATTAATCCAGCGATAAATACCAATGGCATTATTCGGACTATTTCTATTATCAAAAGCATGAACAACAGTTTCCTCTGCTTCATTTAAGGTACTGAAGGTTCGCACTTGGTTGATATATCGAGCAATGCGATTAGCTGTTCTGGTTGTGATATCCTTGGCAAATTTCGCGACCTTTTCTATACCAGGATTATCTGGATTTGGTTCATTTTCAACAGACCATGACCCCTGATATTCAACCGTTGTTTGCGGTCCATAAGTGGTGTTCAAGTCGTTGAAGGTAGTTGTAATTTTATCTTTAGCCAGAGTTTTGCGTGTCTCGTTCAATAAATCGGATCTAGTACCGCGAAGATCCGTTTCATTCTCTTCTAAATCTCCAGTTGTATTCGTTAGGGATTCATTAACCCGATTTAATTTTCTTTGGGTGGTTTCTTTCCGTTCGCCTTTCAGAACATTTTCAATGTGAGATACTTCTCCTAGTTCATATCTCAGCAGTCTTTGCCGAACTATTTGTAAGTCTCCAATGGCATAAGGTTCAACCCACTCTACGGATTCAGCTTTTGATAGGGAGTTGCTGTTATTGGCTGGCGGTAAGGGGAATAGATCTTGAGGTAAAATAATTGAAGCTTTAGCTGCTTCTAGAATTTCTGGAGAGGAATCTGGCAATTTATCATCTAGGGAATTTTCGCTGCCTTTATTACTATATTTAGTTTTAGCGATAATTCTTTCCAGCAGATTACACATTACCAAGATTTTGGTAAATTCTTCTAGAAGATGAGGGCGATCGTCAAGAATAATTGTGAGAGCAAAAAAGTTCTGCCATACTCTTTCTTTTTCCTGAATGTATTCTGGACTTTTTAGGTATTGTTTGAGATTAATCCAGTCTAATTTGAGGACAACTTCCAGTTTGGCTTTGAGTTGTGCAATGTTGATATGAGTTTGATGAAGCAACCAGGCATTAATCAGTGTAAAGTATTTGATATAGCCTTTGATATCCTTGATATTTTGGATAAATTGGTCAGGAAATTCCTTACCCTCAATAAAGCTAATTGCCAAGCTTTGCATCCGGAAGCGAGCCTCATTCGGAGATCCGTTCTTAATCTCTATCAATTGGTTATATAGAGAATCTGAGGGTGAATTTTTACTATCATATTCGACGAAACGTCGTTGGCGTTCCTCTGGACTAATATCGAGCCAATTCCGCATGTAGACGAAAGGAAACAAATCGTGGTGTTCCCCCTTTTCTACAATTATTTCAATTGTATCTTCAGATTTACTTGATTTTTCCGGCGGACATGGTTTAACTGGATCGATGGGTTCAACTGGTTCAACTGGTTCAATTGGTTCAACTGGTTCAATTGGATCGATGGGTTCCCTACCTGATGCTGGTATTTTTTCCGAGACTGTAAAGCTATAACCATCCTGCAAACTGCCATTTAAAGTAACAGTTATGCTTTCGAGTTCATCAAGAGAAATTTCCCTATAAGATGAAAGATCTTCCAAATAAATAATATCGCCAACATCGATATGATCAACAACTGCCCAATAGAGTTTAGGATGAAAGACGAATTTGGCTTTTTGGTCTTTGGCAACAGTATGCTTGACTGCAATCGGTTTGTTATCTTTGAAAGCAGTGACGCTAATTCCTCCCGGAAGTGAGGCTTTGTTGATGACAGTAAATTCGTTTGGTGTGGCACGAGAATCGGTTTCAATTAAGGAGAAACCTTTGCCTGTATCTTCAAATAACCAGGAGGAATTTTGTACATTAACCCTGGATGTGCCGCTTTTTCCCTGGTTCCATTTCACTTGGATAGAGGTGGCGTATGTGTAATTAAAGGTGTAATCGCGCTCGATCTTTTTAATGACTTGCCATGCAATTGCCGAAGCATTAGGTGAGTTGGTGATATCTGTGAAAACAACTACGCAAGGGTTGCTTTGGTTGTCGCTGACTTTGTTATAGTATTTAATTTTAATGTCATGAGTTTCCATAGATTTTTGACCTTTTTATGATTGTATTGTTGTGGTGTATTGACCTGAGATAAGTAGCGATAGTCAGAAATTGACGCTTCAAAATTTATTCTATTCGGCTGCTAGTTATAGTAAATCTGCTTTAAGGAAAGCAGTTTTTGTATCAGCTTACCTACAAGCCAACCAATAGAGCCGAGTTATACCAGGAGTAACAGAAGGAATTTTGCTACTCAGATGAACTGGATTCGGACCGACAGGAGTTCCAGGATCACGGACACCCACTCTAAATATTCCTTTTCTAGATACCCAGTTCCCATCCCAAATTAGATAATTATCAATGTCTGAACCAGCAAAAATAGTTCTTATATTGCCATGATAATTTATGCGAACTTCTTCTAATGCTTCGTCGGATCTGGCTGCCATTAAAGCATCAAAAATCATTGTTGCTGTAGCGTTATAGAGTGGAGATAAGTCATCTTGAAAGTAAACTATTGCTAAGTCGGTAGTCAAGGAAAAATACTGCGAATGATCAGTTTCAGCATGAGTAGATAAAATATAGTAACTCATCGATTTGTCCTTGCATTATAGGAGGATATGTTTTGTTTGCGATCGCACCTGTCAATTCCGAAACTGATTAGCCTTGAGGGGCGATGCCTCCGGCGGGGAAAGCCAACGCAATTTCCAAGAGACTCTTTGTTCAGAGAAGCAAGGTAAACTACATACAGGGCAAAAGTGCGATCGCTTCATCTCACCTAAAACTTATTCCTCCCCTTGCTAAGGCATCTATCATCTGTTGGGCTACAACTCCTGGGGCTACGCCTGCATTCTGCTCGCCGAATGTTTTAAGAGAGTTCAAAAGATCCAAATATGTGAATTTTCTAGCTCCTTCTGGTACTCGGAAGCCCAGGGCTTGTACTATGGCGCGGAAATTCTGTGCCCTTATTTCGCCAGATCCTTGACCAACTGCTCGGAGAATATCTTGTGGATTCATTTCATTCCTCCTGTATCTACAAAAAAGACAATTACTAGCGATAATGTGTTAAATTTTAAACTCGATGTTAGGTAAGTAAGGTGGGGAATACCCACCCCACTTCCTACGTTTCAACTACAACTAAGTTAAGCAGGAACTTGTTCGGATACCTCAAAAGTGAAACCATCACGAGCATTGCCTTTCAGGGTGACGGTAATACTTTTTAGATCTTCAAGAGAAACTTCCTTAAACTCTTCGCTCATCACGGCTGAATTAACAACATCGCCAACTTGATATTCGGAACAGAGTCCAAAGAAAATTTTGGGATGGAATACAAACTCTGCTTTTTCCCCTTTGGCAACTATTTTCTTCGTCAAAATTGGATTTCCGTCCTTAAAAGCTACGACAGAGATTCCGTTTGTTGTGCCAACTTTGTTGATTACATCAAACTCGTTTGACGGCGGTGTATTTTGATTGGTACTGGGGGTTTCCTCTAAGGAAAAACCTCCCTTCGTTTCCTTGAGAGCGTACACTTTTCCATTAGTAGTCTCCATCGGGAAAGTCCCGCTATTGCCACCATCCCAAAGAGCCATCACTGAGGTATTGAGAGTATAAGTAAACTTGTGCCAGCAGTTATAGCCAATGTTATCGATCACTTGCCATGCAGTTGATTGAGCGGTTAAGTTAGATTCTGTAGGTTTCAGGAAGACTAGTACGCTAGAGTTGTCTTCATCGTTGGATTTATTAACGAATAGAATGTTGATGTCGGTAGTCATTGTGATTTTCCTTTTATAGTAATGTTTCAGTTTTTCGTCTTTTGCCTATCGGCTTTCTTCCGAACTTGAATTCAGTATGTCCTTATTCCCCTAGTCTCGACAACCGAAGTTGACGAAGTTAAGAAAGAACTTAAGAATTTCTTGCTGTTAATGCTTATAATTTATGACTAGTCAGTGTTTCAGCCCCTAAAAACGCGATCGCAACGCCGAGGCTATCTTTGCTTAATTTCGGAAAAAGGATTCTCTGCTACTCTTTCGCTATCTCTCAGCCTTCCTATTCCCAGAAAACTCAGTAATTGACAATACCGAAGTTAATTAAACTCCGTTAAATTCCTTAACTTCGGTACTATAGCAACCGCCAGGGCGGTTAAGACATAGAGAGGTTTGTAGGGGTGAAGCAAGAGGGCGATAACCTTGGCAACAAACCCTAAATATTTATATCCGCTTGCTTCACCCTTCCCTCACTATTGATGCCT
>DOIX01000020.1:906-23567 GCA_003511885.1 Cyanobacteria bacterium UBA11153 | reverse complement strand
CTATAGCAATCCTAAATCATTTGTGGCAATGCCTGAAAACTGCGATCCTTGCTCTGACTGGGTTTCAAGCCGCGCACTTGTTACAACTCATTTAGGATCGCTATATTAACTCTGCTTAAATATCTGCGGAATGTGGGTTTCAGGCTATAAACTACCAAAAATAACCTAATTCTACAACAGTTTGACGCTCCTCTGAGCTATAGTTTAGCCTATATTCGCGGGCGATTGCATCCTGGTTTCTTAAATTTTGCACCTCCGTTTTACCGATTTCTGTATCAGTAGAAAGTAAAATAACTTGATGACTAGCGCTAGGAAAGTAGCGCTCAATCAGGTTAATCCGGTGAGAAGAATCAAGCCTACCCAGAGGAGTATCAATCGCTACAGGTAGCTGCCTGCCTGCAATCCGGGCTAATCCCCACAAAAATGCGATCGCAAGTAATTGTTTTTCTCCAGCAGAAAGGCGATGTTTGGGGACTGGTTTGCCATCTGAATCGTAAATAGATAAACTAAATGTATTCGTATCGATAGCAACTCGATGGACTAAATCTGATTTATGTAGTAAGTACCGGAAACATTCAGTTACTTCTACTTCTAGTTTGTTCAATTTTCTGAGAGTTAATTTTTCTCGGAATAGTTTAAGAGTTTGTTGAACTTTAGCAGATGCGTTAATAATATGTCGATCGTTTTGAATTTCTATTGCTTTCTTACTATAGTTTTCTAATTCATGCTTCATCTTTTTTATTTCTCTTTCTAATTGTTCGGATCTTTGATTAAGTCTCTCCCAATTAGCTTTGAGTTTAGCAGCTTCATTTTGAGCATCTTCTACAGATTTTTCTAATTCTTGGTATGCTTCTGGCGATGCGGCTGCTGCTAGTTGTCTTTCTAGAGAATCAATCTCAATTTCTAAAGTTTTGAGACATTCCAATTTATCTTTAGCGGTGGCAGCGATTGTTTTAATTTCGGATTGTAGGAGGTGGTTGAGTTGGTTAATCGTTTCCGATTCAGCATTTAACCAAGGCTTTTCATCTGCGGCTATTTCTTGTGCTATGGCTTGAGTTTCTGCCTCAAGAAATACTTCAATTTTATTCAATTGTTCCGAATTTAAAGATAACTTTGTGATATAGTCAAGCAAACGCCGATCTCGTTGTTTAGAAATTGCGATCGCAATTTCCGCTTGTTCCCGATGCGTTTCTTTTTCAGCTTGAGACTTAGCCTCTTGGAGAATAGGTGAAATTAAAGCGAGAGGTAAAACATCAGCCGCTAATTCCATCATTACTTTTCTCGTCTCCTGGGTTTCTACCTTGACATCATTAAACTGTCGATCCAGTTGACTTCTTTCAGCCGCAATTTTACCACCTTCAGCAATAAATTTTTGATAAGCGCGACTTTGTTTAACCTCCGCACTTTTCAACTTATTCTTCCATAAATTTTTTTCCCTCTCATTCGCGTCTCTTTCATTTTTTATTTCCTGAATTTTTTGTTCAATTTCATCAATATTAGCCAGTTGCTGAACATCAACTAATTTTTTCCGTTTGCGACTAACTAAAATATCGATATCCTGAGATAATCTTTCCGCTAATTCCAGTCCAAGCAAAGATTGAATAGCCTCAACAACTGTTGGAGGAGGAGTTTCGAGTTCAGCAAGTTCTTTCACTTGTTCTCCATCAAATAGAAATAAGTTAGAAATACCAAGAGGCAAGATAGTTTCAATAAACTCCTCCCAAGTATTCAAAAGAGCTTGATCTGGCCATTCATCATCACCGACTAAAATACCCAATGTATCCTTGCCATCTTTAGGATTTTTTGACCAATATCTAACAACTCTTAATTTAGTAGGTTTATTGTCTTGGATATGTTCAAATAATAATTCGATTCTCGTCTGATCGATTGGTGAAGTATGCTGATTTACACATTGAGCTAAAAATTCACTATAGCTTAAATTCCCCCTAGTTGAACATTGAGCGCGATTGCCATAAAGAGTAAGGCGAATCGCATCCATCAGAGTAGTTTTTCCCCCACCATTCATCCCACCAAATAAAATAATTGGGCAGGAATTATTCTCCTTTTCGGGACGAAGATTGATAACTTGTCTTCCGCGATAAGGACCGAAATTTTGGAGTACTAATTCTAGGAATATCATGTTGGATAAAGGATGGGTAATAAGTGATGGGCGGTTAAGCAGCGGATGGGTTATTAGTCGGTGGCGGGGGTAATCGGCGGTTAGCAGCGGATGGGTTATTAGTCGGTGGCGAGGGTAATCGGTGGTGATGAGTTGTTATTCGGTGGCAGGGGATAGATAATAATTAGTGGGTGAAAAGTCAAGGTAATCATAACAATCCCAGTCAAAAATCAATAATCTATCCGCTGCCAAACTTACCACATCACAACTAATCAACCCATCACCCATCCACTGCCAATATTCTCTCTATCCACTACCACCTCTATCTCTACTACCACATAATCTATCGCTAATCGACATATCTTCTCATCCAGCCCCTACCATCAGGCTGAAGTTGCCAAAGATATTTTTGTATATCTACTCGACGATCTTGCATAGATTTAGTAGGAAGAATACGATTTAATGATCATCCTCAAGATCATCATCCTCCATAACTGGAAACTTTAAACTAGCCCAAGTTAACTGCTTAATCCTACCAACATCTTCCTCTTTCACCGCATTCTTTAAATCCCGCTTATCATAAGCATTTTGAATTGCTTCCTCCCTGGAGCGAGAGCTAGTATCAAAACATTTTTCCAGAGCTTCATATACACCGATGCGACGAGATTTAGTATGATACTGACGTTCTGTATCTAATAGTTTCGCCATTAATTCTAGGTGCATGGCATCGTCGCCTGTAATCTCTTCTAGCACAGCCCATTCATCGCTGCCGATAAGTTTTCTATCAGCACCAGGGCGCGGATCTTTAAATATTTCACCTGTCACTTGTTTATATATACGGGGCAAGCTATCATCAAATTCGTGTTTTTCTTCGAGCCATATCCGACGAATTTCACTAAGTTCTTCAGGATTAATTAGTGTAATATTTCGCATCTCTGGTGGTGCGGTAATGCGAATTTTTGTTTGAGCTTCTAATACTCTTCTTAACCAATGTTCTCTCCAAAATTTCGTATAAGGGCCGGGAATATTTTCTACTTGAGTTTTACCATCTATATTACGTTCAAATAATTCTACTTTACCATAAATTCGACGGAAGTCCCGCTTGTTCCGGTCGTCTTTAATATCTAATTCATTCCGGATATCTAGTAGAGGCTGCATCCATTCTTTTTCTTCATCATTTTGAATCATTGCTGCCATTGATTTATCTTGATTCACCATGGTACAAACCCAACAACCAAAACGGGAATCACCGCAGCTAGGGGTAGATGTATCAACAACTAATGGACATTCATTATCTGCTGTCGCACCTCTATACATAGAAAATAAAGCTTTATTATGACCTACCCATGGATTTGGCCATTGCATTAGGTACAGCCAAACTTCATCATTACGCCAATCTTCAATCGGGCTGTAAATAAGAGAATTAGGTAAGCGAGAATTAGGGCTAAGGCGATCCCGTAATCTACCTGCTTCATATTTTTTCATTGTCTCGGCACGTTTGATACTTTCAGCCTTGCGAGTGCCCAAGACAATAATAGTTTCTCCATGAACTCTCACCATTTCTCGGATAAAATGATTAACAGGCTGAATTTTCATTCGATCCGTACACCAACGAAATCCAACCCTAGGAGCTGGATAACCTCTACCCATTAAACATACCCAAAAGCTTTCTTGTATTGAAGGATAAAGGAGATGGGGTTGAATGGGCATTCCTTGCTCTTCAGCAGCTAATTTTACCTGTTTAATAGAATTGCGAACCCAAGCAGAAACTATGGGATTTTCTACCAGGGTATCGGTAGTAATAACGTGGATTATTTTAGATCTTTTTTCTGGTGGTAAAGCAGCAATTGCATACCAAATAAGCTGCAATACTGCACTGGAATCTTTGCCAAAAGATACACCGATAATCCAAGGGATATCGTCTTGACAGTATAATTCTTGGATTTCTTGAGTGAGTTTTTCTATATCTTCCACTAATTCGGCAACAGTGCGAGTTGGAAATAATGGTATTTGCTGAATTTCTGCCATGTTTTAATTTTCCTGAAAAATACTGCGATCGCGTCACGCATTATATATGAATAATCTAGTTATATTGGAGACAAATTATCTCAATTTAATCCCTGTCTTTTCCTCTACCTCTCCTAGGGCAATTTTACAAGCTTTATCCACAGCGGCTATTTGAGCAACTATTCTCTTATTTCCATCCCCATCATCAATAACCACACTATTTTGCCAAAGTGGTGCGGTGCGCCTGTAATCAAGACTTGCCAGTGATTCAATGAGGATATTTCTCTCAGCTTCGCTGAAATCTTTACCAAAAAAGATCGGATGACCTACTCTACTAATAATTTGCAAACCAACTGTGTTAAAATTAATTCTTTGCTGTCGCAAACTGTATAAATCGAGATTTATAGTTTGTGATGCAGGCTGTAATAATAATTTCCAGGCATCGTTAATCTTGGCAAATTCCATGTAGAATAGTTTAGCCTTCTCTAAAAGTATCACCTCTTCACCATTCTGTTGGTTAGAGCGGGATTCGATTACCTGTTTTCTCGATGAACCAAATAAAAATTCCGCGATCCCAATCCGAAGCTGATTCATCGTAAATATATAGTTAGGATCTTTGCCAAGAGTCTTAGATATTTTATCGATACGTCCATTAAAAATAACAATATCTCTGGAAATTTGCCGAGTTAACTTCGACAAGAGATTACTAACATCAAATGCAGCTAATAGTGCAGGAGGAATCGGTTTATTTTTAGCACAGTCAGCAAAGTCTTGATGAATTCGATCGATATCGTTTTCTTGAACAACTAAAACAGTAACACTATCATCTTGTAATTCTGATTTTTGTGCGATCGCCTTTTCAATGGCTTTGAGTCGATGCTGTCCATCAGTTACATACAGTTCAACATTTGTAGGGAGTATAGCATAGCCAAACTTTACCACACCTGCACCAAAAGCAAAAACTTTAATCGGCGTACTTGCATTAAAGATAAATGGAGGCAGAATATAATTCTCTGTTTCTAGCAAATACTTAGTAATTTCATCAACATGTTGGTGGATGAGGGGACGGTTAATTAACTCATCAGCATTTGATTTGTGTCTTTTACGATCCGCACTTTGTAATTTTGCCATTTCCAAGAGCAGATTAAAAGGTAAAGAAAATGCCAAATGATTTCTTCTCCCTTGCTCGTAGATGTGACAAAGAAAAACTCTAGCACCACAAGTTGCCGCATCAGCATAAGCCTGACTTTGAGCATCTTGTTGAGTTGGCATCAGGAGAATATTGCCATTGTCAGGCTTGCTGTGACAAGGATCTCTCGAGTTTACCCTGTAGTAAGTGCGATCGCGCATACTGGTCATTTTTAGCGTGACTTGTAGCTCTATGGTACACTAAAAAGTCTTCAAGGTCAAATCCTTCAGTCCAAATCAAGACTGCAAAATTGAAGATTGCTCTAAAAACTGGCTGCAAATTTGGAATATCCATAAATTTATGGTATATGACTTGCGCATTTTCTCACTGCGAGCATCTTCGGAGCTGAAGGTTTTGGATAAGTACTGTGGTAATTTACTGCCATACACCTGGGTAAGTGTATTTTCCCGATTTCTCAAAACACAAGCGTTTCGTCAAATTAACCTCAACATCATTAAGCACTTGAATCTTAAAATGAACATTCCCAACAACCCACAACCTCACCTCGCCAGTCAAATCCAGGAAAAGGAAGCCCAGGCAAAAGAGGCATTAACCTTATTTCTCAACCGCTATCTCAACAAAAATGACCAAATTTTTGTTCAAAAAACCCAAATGAGCGGTAGGGAAGCATATATCGGGGCAGTTACCCTAGAATGGTTTGCTAATCGCGTTAGTTTTGCCTCCCGTCTTCCCCTTTTTCATCACAAAATTAACCCAGAAACAGATAATATTGAAATCGATAGCGAAACTATTGATGAAATTCAACAACGTCCCCTAGATTGGTCTCGTCAAGCACCTTTAGCCCAATATTTAGCAGTTAAAAATCATCATAAATTTCCGCCAGTTTTAGTAGTAATCGATCGTCCTTGGGTAGATAATCCCAATGGAGCAGAATGGGATGAAGAAGGAAGAGCAACTAAATCTACTATTGATTTTATCCCTTTAGATGGAGAAGGCAAAGTTGGTATATTAGATTTAGCTCAAGATATCAGGATCTTCGCCTTGGATGGACAACACCGCCTGATGGGAGTACAGGGTTTAATGACATTAATTACAACTGGTAAACTTCAGAGGTATAAAAAGGATAAACAAGCTTTAGAATCTTGTCTGACAATTGAGGATATTTCTCAAGCTTACAATATAGATCCTCTTTACTTACAAAACTTAGCCCAGGAAGAAATTGGGATTGAGTTTATTGCTGCCGTTGTAGCAGGAGAGACTCGCGCCGAAGCAAGACAAAGAGTTAGATCTATTTTTGTTCACCTTAATTTAATGGCTGTACCCCTAACAAAAGGACAATTATCCCAATTAGATGAAGATGATGGTTTTGCCATTATTGCCAGAAAAATTGCCGTCACTCATCCTTTCCTAAAAGATCGACAATATCGCCATCCTCGCGTCAATTGGCATAGTGCAACTGTTGCCGCAAAATCAACAGTTTTCACCACTCTTCAAGCATTAAAAGACATGTCTCATGGATATTTAAGCCATAAATTTCCTCATTGGAAATCATCAGATCGAAAAAATTTAATTCCCCTGCGCCCAGAGGATGAAGAATTAGCTGAGGGCATTGCAAAATTTAACCAGCTTTTCGATTATTTAGCCAATTTACCCAGCTATCAGCGCATGGAAGAAGGAATAGAAACGCCAAAATTACGTCGATTCAGTTTTGAAAAGAATGGTGGTGAAGGTAATATGTTATTTCGTCCCATAGGGCAAATCGCATTAGTCCAAGCATTAGGAATTTTAGTATTTCGGAAGCAATTCTTTTGGGAGGATATTTTAAAAAAACTCCACCAATACGATTTAGATGGTGGATTTAGTGGGATGGAATATCCTCAATCTATTTGGTATGGAATTTTATACGATCCTCATCAAAGGAAGGTGTTAGTTTCTGGAAGGGATTTAGCCTCAAAATTGCTAATTTATCTGGTGGGTGGAATTAAAGATGATTTTGAAAGAGCCGAATTGCGCCGAGAAGTTGCAATTAATCGTCATGTTGGCAGCGGGCAATGTATGGGCTTTGAGGGGAAATTTGTTAAACCTAGAGAGGTGGGACTTCCAGAGGTTTTAGCGGATAATTAGGGTTTGCTGACGGGAGTCTTCTCGTGAGGGCAGGGTGCGGAGTGTGGGGTGTCGGCCAAGTTTCCAGTTTAAGAGAGAAAGTGTATGAGTTTCAACTGTCAACTGCGATCAAATCTGAGACAAAGAGTTAAGATAGTTTACCTCCGCCGTCTTCATAATCAAGTAAAACTTGCACCCACTCCGGAGGACGAGGAATGGGGTTACCCAATCTATCAAACATTAATAAGGCAACCAAATGGACGACAAACAAATAAACGGCATTATTTAGGACTATCGTAATCACTGCAATCGCCTCAATCAAACTTAGACTCGGCTGAATCAACAATCCTAGCTTCACAAATGCCCATTCTACTAGTTGAGTAATTTGAGTCAGGATATACACCCACAAATCTTCGTCCAACATCAGTGACAGAAGCCAAAACCGAAAAAACAATCCCAGCGTACCCAGTAAAGTACCTAAACTAATAGATAGGAGCCAGCCAGCCTTCCGTCTCCATAAAGCCCCCAACTGCACCCCCATCAAACCGAAGGGGATGACAAACAAAATACTACGGGCTGGTCCTTGCAGCACCGACAGGAGCAATCCAGAAACCAATGCAGCCATCCAAGAGGCACGATTTCCCCAACGGAGGTAGACTAATGCAATCGGAATTGGAAAAAATATCCGCAGGAGCGGACCGAGGGGAAAATAATAATTAATTAACCAAATCAAGCTCGCCGTGCTAGCGAGAAAAGCAGTCTCCACCATCGCTAAGGGAGCCTTTGTTTGGGGAGATTTTATGGGTGTTTTTCTCCCAGGTATCACTCTGACAGGTGGATTTGTCTCTTCCTCCTCTTCCTCTATCCAGTCATAATCATTACCACTGTCATTAGTTTCTGAGTTTAAAGGCTGGTTTTCAGTTATTGGGGAAGAATTGAGACGGGATTGTTGGGCTTCATTGCCAGGATCGCTCATGCAAATTTACGAAAATTTTTATCTATTAAAAATGGTTAATGGTAGTTGCGATCTTAGTTTAAAAAGCTGGTTTAACCACCATTACACAACAGGGAGCATCAGCCGCTACTTGACTGCTAACCGATCCTTTGATAATTCGATTGACACCCGTGAGTCCCCGAGAGCCGATCGCAATTAAATCGGCTTGGTGAATATGAGCAAGGCGAATAATTTCTACTGCTGGTTCACCATTAACGATTTCGATTTCGCTTTTATAGGGAAGAGATTCTTGGAAAGATTGGAGTTGCTTTTCAATTTCTTGATAAAGAAGATCCTCAACATTATGAGGTCTATCAACTGCTATTTCCTCCTCTGACTCTCCGGTGGGAATGACATGACAAAGAATAATTTTGGTAGTTGGTTGTATCTGTAGCCAATCTAGGCTCTCGATCGTCTGTTGTGAAAATTCTGAAGTGTCGAGAGCTACAATAATCGTCTTTAGCACCAAAATTTCTCCTGTCCTTTATTGCTTGTTAGTTGTTATTTGTTAGTTGTTGGTTGTTGATTGTTTATCACTCTCTTGCTCCCCGCTCCCAAAAGCTCGAACCCAAATCCAAACAAACCTTCTCTAAAAAAACACTCCTCACTCCTCACTCCTCATTGCTCTTTTTCAATAGACATCTTGATAAACGAGGTTTTGATCCAGACAGGGTAAGGACTTTCAATTTTTTGAAAAGAGATGTCTATGGAATGACATTTGACTTAGGCTGATAGTTTTTTGGTTAGCTCACCAATAACCTATAATCAACAACTAACAACCAATAACCAATAACTAACCCCACTAATCATCAAGATATCCTTGAGTTCGGAATCGCACCGAGTCACCATGGGAAGGTAACCCTTCAGCTTCCGTCAGAACATCAATGGCTCCAGCAACTTTGTGAAGAGCTGTATGTGAATATTGAATCAGACTAGAGTGCTTCAGAAAAGTCTCCACGCTAAGGGCAGAGGCATAGCGAGCAGCACCTGATGTCGGCAGGGTATGATTGGGGCCTGCCAAATAATCCCCGACAGCTTCGGGGGTTGATGTCCCCAGAAAAATCGCCCCAGCGTGGCGGATTTTTTCCACCAAATCCCAAGGTTCAGTAATTTCCAATTCCAGGTGTTCCGGAGCAAACTCATTAGACAATTCTGCTGCTATCTCCAAGGAATCAACGATCGCAATTAAACCGTAATGAGCGATCGCTTTTTCCGTCAGTATACGTCGCGGATGGTTGTAGAGTTGTCGTTCCACTTCTATCTGTACTTTTTTCGCCAGGAGAATATCCGTCGTCAAGAGAATTGCCGCCGCCATCGGATCGTGTTCTGCCTGGGCTAACATATCCGCCGCCACGTATACTGGGTTGGCGGAGCTATCGGCAATAATCAATACCTCCGATGGTCCGGCGAGGGAATCAATTCCCACTGTTCCGTAAATCAGTTTCTTGGCTAGGGTGACATAAATATTACCTGGGCCTGTAATGACATTAACTTTAGGAATAGTTTCCGTCCCATAAGCTAACGCCGCAATCGCCTGTGCCCCTCCCACACGATAAATTTCTGTCACCCCAGCCTCTTGAGCAGCCACCAAGACAGCAGGATTAATCTTTTTGTCCATGCCTGGTGGGGTAACCATGACAATCCGGGGTACTTTTGCCACCTTAGCGGGGATGGCATTCATTAACACCGTACTGGGATAGGATGCCCTTCCTCCCGGCACGTATAGCCCCGCTCTATCTACGGGAGTGTAGCGCTTTCCCAAAACCACATCATCGTCGCCAAACTGTACCCATGATTTGGGGACGCGCTGTCGGTGAAAAGCCTCAACTTGCCGCGCCGCTAACTGAATGGCATCAAGGAGTTCCTTGGATACTTGCTGGTACGCTGCATCCAATTCTGAGCCACTCACGCGCAGTTGTTCCGGCGTTAAGATCTGGTTGTCGAATTCTTCGGTGTAGTGCAGGAGGGCTTTGTCTCCCTGGCGTTTCACCGCCTGCAAGACTTCCCGCACTGTTGCCTCTTTATGAAGAATTTCCTCTGGGGAGGTGCGATCGCAGATTCGCCGTAGTTCAGTTTTTGCCTCAGCCTGCTGAGTAATGATTCGCAGCATGGAGTCGGTGTGCCTATCCTTAGGTATTACCCGTCACGAGAGGAGGAGGTTTCAGGTTCCCCTGAGTCAGAAAACCCGATCCATTCTCGGACTATCTTCTCTAGCTTAACCTGGATTTTTATAGGCTCGCGATAGTTTTTCACAATTAGATGTTATATTGGTTCTTCTGGTATTTTATAAGACAATAGCCTTTCATCCCCGTAATTTTAGTCCGGGGAGGAAAGGCATTGGCAGGGAATATCCCTGCCATGATATTCTGGTGAAGGTCAGTATAAGACAGAAAAACCTACCCCCGAACTGGGGGAGTACGTCAAGCCCGATGAGCTAGTTGTAAGACTAGGATAGCAGACCGCCACAAGGGAAAAGGATTGCGCACGGGAACCTGATTAATCAGGATATTAAGACTGCGAAGTCTTAAGAATCCCCGTTTCTTGAAACCGGGGATTGTCAAAGGTAATCGTTAACAAATTTTCAACAGAAGACTCCTGTGGCCAATACCAAGTCTGCCCTCAAACGTGTCCAAATTGCCGAACGTAACCGAGTTCGGAACAAATCCTATCGGTCTGCCGCGAAGACCTTGATTAAGAAATATTTCGCCGCCGTTGAAGCTTACTCCCGTCAACAAAATTCTGAATCATTGCAGGAAGCGCAAAACTGTATGGCACAAGCCTACAGCAAAATTGATAAAGCGGTCAAGCGGGGCGTACTACATGCTAACAATGCCGCTCGTCAGAAGTCTCGTTTATCGAAACGCCTAAAACAGGTTCATAGCAGGCTTCAACAGTCCGAGGCGAGCACAGCAGATTCATAAATCTTCCCCTCGGCTCGATCCCTTTTGCCATGGGGAGTGACATCCGCCAGCCCAAGTCAAAGTGGAATCCTCACCAGAGCGAGATGTAGTATGAACAGCCAAATTGTAGTACAGTGTAATGAGAAAACGCTGGTCAAAATTGTGGTAACAGATGAGATCTGTAGGCAAACCGATGCAGTTGATAGACACACATGTCCATATCAACTTTGATGTGTTCCAGTCAGATTTGGAACAAATGCGATCGCGCTGGCAAGAAGTCGGCGTGGTAAAGCTAGTCCATGCCTGCGTACAACCCCAAGACTTTCCCCAAATGCAAGCCATAGCGGCGCGATTTCCGGAAGTATACTTGGCGGTGGGGCTACATCCTCTAGATGCCCAAAAATGGACTGCCAGTATGGCAGACGAAATATTGTCCTTAGCCCATTCCGATCCTAAAGTAGTAGCGATTGGGGAGATGGGCTTGGATTTCTTCAAAGCCGAAAACTGGGAACACCAGAAAAAGGTATTTGAGGCACAATTAGCGATCGCCAAAAAGCTGAAGAAGCCAGTAATTATCCACTGTCGCGATGCAGCAGCAGCCATGCGAGATATATTGCAGGAATTTTGTCATCGACATGGACAAATACAAGGAGTGATGCACTGTTGGAGTGGGAATCCCCAAGAGACTCAATGGTTTGTAGAATTGGGATTGTACATCAGTTTCAGCGGAGTAGTCACCTTTAAAAACGCGATCGCTGTTCAAGAATCAGCGAAAATCGTACCAGGAGATCGCCTCCTCATCGAAACAGACTGCCCTTTTTTAGCACCGATCCCCAAACGTGGCAAACGAAATGAACCCGCCTACGTTTACCATGTCGCCGAATCCATTGCCCGTCTCCGCAATCTCCCACTGGAAACCATAGCATCAGAAACCACCCAAAACGCATGTAGGCTTTTTGGGTTTAACCTTCCTCATCGCTTAGGAGAAAATAATTGAGAAGCCGATCGCGCCTAGATAGATCAAATCCAGCCCAATCTCAGTTATAGCAACCGCCCTGGCGGCTAAGACGTTCTCAATTCCAGCAAACCATTGATTTTAAGACTTTCTTCCCCAGCCCTAAGCCCCAAGCTCCAGTTCCTCGCTATAATTATCATTCTCAGTAAAAAAGTTGTGGTTCATTGAGGAGATATTGCCTTGTTATTCGATTCAGTAGTCATTTCCTCGTCGCTCCTGTCCAGATGGTTAGACGCAAGCCACCATAATTCAATCCTATTGAGCAGTTCAATCTAACTGACACAAGACTTGCAGATGAAGATACCAAAAATACCAGGTCTTTATCTATATCCTGTCTACCAATAAACGATTTTTCAGATTATTATTGTCTATTACTTCCTGCCTTTGTGCTTAAATGAATCGGAATTATGTGAGGAAAAAGAGAGTGAATTTAGGCGATGAAATTGACATGGAGAAAGAGAAAATATCAAATATAGCAGCCGCTAGGGCGGTTAAGACATTCTCAATTCCTCAAACCCTTGATTAGACTAGACAGATTTCTGCCCTAGCTCCTAGCCCCTAGTCCCTTGCTATAAAAGAAAATTGTCAATCGCCAACCGGGTGAATAGTTAAGTTTAAAGGATTAAATACGAAGGAGCAAAGATAAAAGCAACAAACAAACAGCTTTAACCTTCATAATTTAACCTTCAGAGTTCAAACCTCAGAGTTCAACCTGCACACTTCAGCTTAAATTACTCACTTTCAAAGAAAACAAATGACAAATCAGACAAGCACCGCACCCAACTACATGTTGCCCGACTTAGTGGAAATTCAGCGTTCCAGCTTCCGCTGGTTCCTAGAAGAAGGACTAATCGAAGAACTCAACAGCTTTTCCCCCATCACCGACTATACAGGGAAACTAGAACTCCACTTCCTCGGGAAAAACTACAAACTCAAACAACCAAAATACAACGTCGATGAAGCCAAAAGACGGGATAGTACTTACGCCGTTCAAATGTACGTCCCCACCCGGCTGATTAACAAAGAAACAGGAGAAATTAAAGAACAAGAAGTCTTCATTGGGGACTTACCCCTAATGACAGACAGAGGAACCTTTATTATTAATGGTGCCGAACGAGTTATTGTGAACCAAATCGTCCGGAGTCCCGGTGTCTACTACAAATTTGAAATCGACAAAAACGGACGGAGGACTTACTCAGCATCCCTGATCCCCAATCGAGGCGCATGGCTAAAATTTGAAACCGATAAAAACGATTTAGTTTGGGTCAGAATTGACAAAACCCGGAAACTATCAGCCCAAGTACTACTCAAAGCATTAGGACTTTCCGATAGTGAAATTTTAGATGCCCTCCGTCACCCCGACTACTATCAAAAAACCCTCGAAAAAGAAGGAAACCCCAGCGAAGAAGAAGCCTTAATGGAACTCTATCGCAAACTCCGTCCCGGCGAACCTCCCACCGTCAGCGGCGGACAGCAACTATTAGATTCCCGCTTCTTCGATCCCAAACGTTACGACTTGGGGCGAGTAGGTCGTTATAAAATTAACAAAAAACTCCGCCTCAACGTGCCAGACACCATGCGGGTTTTGACTTCTCAAGACATCCTAGCCGCGATCGACTATCTGATTAACCTGGAATTCGACATCGGACAAACCGATGATATCGACCATTTAGGTAACCGTCGGGTAAGGAGCGTGGGGGAACTCCTGCAAAACCAAGTACGAGTAGGTTTAAACCGTTTAGAGAGAATCATTCGGGAGCGGATGACAGTATCGGATTCAGAAACCCTGACTCCTGCTTCATTAGTTAACCCTAAACCTTTAGTGGCTGCCGTTAAAGAATTCTTTGGTTCATCTCAACTGTCTCAGTTTATGGATCAAACCAATCCTCTGGCAGAATTAACTCATAAACGGCGACTTTCTGCCCTAGGGCCTGGTGGTTTAACCCGAGAAAGGGCAGGATTTGCCGTGCGAGACATTCACCCCTCCCACTACGGACGAATTTGCCCCATTGAAACGCCGGAAGGTCCTAACGCCGGATTAATTGGTTCCCTAGCTACTCATGCGAGAGTTAACGCCTACGGCTTTATCGAAACTCCCTTCTATCCAGTAGAAAATGGTCGGGTGAATAAGAGTCAACCTCCCATCTACATGACAGCAGATGAAGAAGATGACTTGCGCGTCGCACCAGGGGACATTCCCATGGACGAAAATGGCGATATTTTAGGAGATGTAGTTCCAGTCAGGTATCGGCAAGACTTTACAACAACGACTCCAGACCAGGTAGACTATGTGGCAGTATCTCCGGTACAAATTATCTCCGTTGCTACCTCCTTAATTCCCTTCCTAGAACATGATGATGCTAACCGCGCTTTAATGGGATCGAACATGCAGCGGCAAGCCGTACCTCTCCTGCGCCCGGAACGTCCTCTAGTAGGTACGGGTTTGGAAGCCCAAGCAGCACGAGATTCGGGGATGGTAATTATATCAAGATTTGATGGAGAAATCAGCTACGTTGATGCCACCAAAATTCGGGTTCGTGCCTTACCAAGTACTAATGGTGAGTCGGAAAATGCTAACGAACAACCACTTGAAGTTGAGTATCAAGTCCAAAAATATCATCGCAGTAACCAAGACACCTGCCTCAATCAGCGTCCCCTAGTCTATATCGGAGACGAAGTAGTAGCTGGACAAATCATCGCCGACGGATCCGCTACGGAAGGGGGAGAATTAGCTTTAGGTCAAAATATCCTCGTCGCTTACATGCCTTGGGAAGGGTACAACTATGAGGATGCGATCTTAATTAGCGAACGACTGGTTTACGATGATGTCTACACCAGCATTCACATTGAAAAATACGAAATCGAAGCCCGACAAACCAAATTAGGACCAGAAGAAATTACCAGGGAAATTCCTAACGTGGGGGAAGATGCCCTGCGGCAATTGGATGAAAATGGGATTATTCGCATTGGTGCTTGGGTAGAATCCGGAGATATTCTCGTTGGTAAAGTTACTCCCAAAGGCGAATCGGATCAACCTCCAGAAGAGAAACTCCTGCGAGCGATTTTCGGGGAAAAGGCACGGGATGTGCGAGATAACTCTTTGCGGGTTCCCAATGGTGAAAAGGGAAGGGTAGTCGATGTGCGACTCTTTACCAGGGAACAAGGTGATGAATTGCCTCCTGGTGCGAATATGGTAGTCCGCGTTTATGTGGCACAGAAGCGGAAAATCCAAGTGGGAGACAAGATGGCGGGAAGACATGGTAACAAGGGAATTATTTCCCGGATTTTGCCTGCCGAAGATATGCCCTACCTCCCCGACGGGACACCTTTGGACATCGTACTTAATCCTTTGGGCGTACCCAGCCGGATGAATGTGGGACAAGTTTTTGAATGCTTACTGGGATGGGCGGGTGAAAACTTGGGTTCCCGATTCAAGATGATTCCTTTTGATGAGATGTACGGGGCTGAAGCTTCTCGGACTACCGTTCATGGCAAACTGGAAT
Source organism: Cyanobacteria bacterium UBA11153 (assembly GCA_003511885.1). GTDB lineage: Bacteria > Cyanobacteriota > Cyanobacteriia > Cyanobacteriales > Coleofasciculaceae > Limnofasciculus. The sequence goes on along the minus strand of DOIX01000020.1, from coordinate 7,776 downwards.
TCGCCCATAACCAACCAGAGAAAGAATGGGTATTTAATCCAGAACATCCTGGTAAGATTACCGTGTTTGATGGACGTACTGGAGAACCTTTCGATCGCCCGGTGACGGTGGGAATTGCCTATATGCTGAAATTGGTGCATTTGGTGGATGATAAGATTCACGCTCGCTCTACCGGTCCCTATTCTTTGGTAACGCAGCAGCCGCTGGGTGGTAAAGCTCAACAGGGAGGCCAAAGATTTGGGGAAATGGAAGTGTGGGCGCTGGAAGCTTTTGGTGCGGCTTACACTTTGCAAGAGTTGCTCACGGTTAAGTCTGATGACATGCAGGGACGAAATGAGGCACTAAATGCGATTGTCAAGGGTAAGGCAATTCCTCGTCCCGGTACGCCGGAATCTTTTAAGGTGTTAATGCGGGAACTTCAGTCTTTGGGCTTGGATATTGCTGTCCACAAGGTGGAGACAGCGGAAGATGGTAGCAGTCGAGATGTTGAGGTAGATTTAATGGCTGATGCTGCTAACCGCCGTACCCCCAGTCGCCCCACTTATGAGTCTCTCCGTAGTGAGGAATTTGAGGAAGATGAAGTATAAGGTGAGAGGTAAGAGGTGAAAGTTCAAAGGTGAGAGGTGAGAGCCTCTCACTTCCCTCTAACCTCCCTCTAACCTCTAACCTCTAACCTCCTTCTAACCTCTAACCTCCCTCTAACTTCTAACTTCCCCTAGACAACAAATAACAAATGAGACAACAACAAGAAACTCGATTTGATTACGTCAAAATTGGTATTGCTTCACCAGAAAGAATTAGGCAATGGGGCGAGAGAACATTGCCTAATAATCAGGTAGTAGGCGAAGTTACTAAACCAGAAACTATTAACTACCGCACCCTGAAACCAGAAATGGACGGACTTTTCTGCGAAAGGATATTTGGGCCAGCTAAAGATTGGGAATGTCATTGTGGTAAGTACAAAAGAGTCCGTCATCGCGGGATTGTTTGCGAACGTTGTGGAGTAGAAGTTACCGAATCGCGAGTCCGCCGCCATCGGATGGGTTATATTAAATTAGCGGCTCCTGTAGCACATGTTTGGTATCTGAAAGGTATCCCCAGTTACTTGAGCATTCTGTTAGATATGCCCTTGCGGGATGTGGAGCAAATTGTTTATTTTAATGCCTACGTTGTCCTGGATCCTGGTAATGCAGGAAATCTGACTTATAAACAGTTGCTTACTGAAGATCAATGGTTAGAAATTGAAGAACAAATTTATAGCGAAGATTCCGAACTTCATGATGTTGAAGTGGGGATTGGTGCGGAAGCATTGCAATGCTTACTGCAAAAGCTCGATTTAGATACAGAAGCAGAAAAACTCCGGGAAGAAATTGGCACAGCCAAAGGACAAAAAAGAGCCAAACTGATTAAGCGTCTGCGAGTAATTGATAACTTCATCGCGACAGGATCTCAACCAGATTGGATGGTTTTGACGGTAATTCCTGTAATTCCACCAGATTTGCGTCCGATGGTACAGTTGGATGGAGGACGTTTTGCTACTTCAGACTTGAATGACCTTTATCGAAGGGTAATTAATCGTAATAATCGATTGGCGCGTCTCCAAGAAATTCTGGCACCTGAAATTATTGTCAGAAACGAAAAACGGATGCTACAGGAAGCCGTTGATGCCTTGATTGATAATGGGAGACGGGGTAGAACAGTAGTTGGTGCGAATAATCGTGCCCTCAAGTCTTTATCTGATATTATTGAAGGCAAACAAGGACGCTTCCGGCAAAATTTGTTGGGGAAACGGGTAGACTATTCTGGACGTTCCGTAATTGTGGTAGGCCCAAAACTGAAAATCCATCAGTGTGGTTTACCTCGTGAAATGGCAATTGAATTATTTCAGCCATTTGTGATTCACCGACTGATTTCTCAGGGATTAGTCAATAATATTAAGGCAGCCAAAAAATTGATTCAACGAGGCGATGCTAATGTCTGGGATGTCTTGGAAGATGTGATTGCTGGACATCCGGTAATGCTGAATCGCGCCCCAACGCTGCACCGATTAGGGATTCAAGCTTTTGAACCAATTTTGGTAGAAGGAAGGGCAATTCAACTCCATCCTTTAGTTTGTCCTGCCTTTAATGCTGACTTTGATGGTGACCAAATGGCGGTACACGTACCATTATCTTTGGAATCTCAAGCTGAAGCCCGACTTCTGATGTTGGCATCAAATAATATTTTATCCCCAGCTACGGGTCGTCCCATTGTCGCACCATCTCAAGATATGGTGTTGGGTTGTTATTACTTAACAGCAGATAACCCCAATGCGACTAAGGGCAAGGGGAATTATTTTGCTTCCTTGGATGACGCTATCAGAGCTTACGAACAAAAACAGGTAGATTTACATTCCCTAGTTTGGGTAAGATTTGATGGCTATATCGAGACAGACAAAGGAGATGAAGCACCCATTTCCGTAGAGAAAGGCAGTGATGGGACAGTGACTACAATATACAGCGATCGCAGAATTCGCGAAACTGCTGATGGACGCTTGCTTTCTCAATATATTTACACTACACCCGGTCGGATGATTTACAACAAGGCTATTCAAGAAGCTTTGTTGAGTTAGTTTTTGCTTGTTTGTTGTTGGTTAATGGCTAAGGGCTAATCGCCATTAGCTGGCACACAAATAACGAATAACAACCAACAACAAGCAACAAGCAACTAACAACAACAGGTAACTAATAACCAACAACCAAAAACTAAAAACAATGACCACAAAAGAAATGACATTTTACAACCGGGTTGTCGATAAGGGACAGCTTAAGAAGTTAATCGCTTGGGCTTTCACTAAATATGGCAGTACCCGTAGCGCTCAAGTCGCAGATAAATTGAAAGAATTAGGATTTAGGTTTGCGACAAGAGCAGGTGTATCTATTAGTATTGATGACTTATTAGTGCCGCCAAAAAAACGGCAAATGCTCCACGAAGCCGAGGAAGAAATTCGTTCCACAGAAGCTCGTTATAGTCGGGGAGAAATCACCGAAGTAGAACGGTTTCAAAAAGTAATTGATACTTGGAATAGTACTTCAGAATCTTTAAAAGATGAAGTAGTTGTACATTTCAAATCTACAGATCCTCTCAACTCAGTCTACATGATGGCATTTTCTGGGGCAAGAGGAAACCTGTCTCAGGTACGGCAATTAGTCGGGATGCGAGGATTAATGGCAGATCCTCAAGGGGAAATTATTGACTTACCAATTAAAACAAATTTCCGAGAAGGATTAACCGTAACCGAATATATTATTTCCAGTTACGGCGCGCGGAAAGGTTTAGTTGATACAGCTTTGCGGACAGCAGACTCAGGATATCTCACTCGTCGTTTGGTAGACGTAGCCCAAGACGTGATTGTGCGAGAACATGATTGCGGGACAACACGAGGCGTAACAGTCAGAGCAATGACAGACGGCGATCGCATTTTGATTCCCTTAGCGGATCGGTTATTGGGGAGAGTATTAGCCAAAGAAGTAGTTCATCCCGGTACTGGGGAAATTATTGCCAAACGGAATCAAGATATTTCTAATGAGTTAGCTAGAGAAATTGGTAAAGCCAAGGTAGAAGAAGTTGTAGTTCGTTCTCCTCTCACCTGTGAAGCCGCACGTTCAGTCTGTCAATGCTGCTATGGTTGGAGTCTAGCCCATGGCAAAATAGTGGATTTGGGTGAAGCGGTAGGGATTATTGCCGCTCAATCTATTGGGGAACCTGGAACTCAGCTTACCATGCGGACTTTCCACACTGGAGGGGTCTTTACTGGAGAAGTGGCGCGGTTAATTTCCGCTCCTTTTGAAGGCGTAGTCCAGTTTAGCAAAAAACTGCGGACGCGGGGTGTGCGGACTCGTCACGGTGAGGATCGCGAACAGGTGGAAGTAGCAGGTGATTTAATTGTAGAACCAAAGGAAAAAGGCATAGAAGCTCAGATATTTCCTGTGACTCCTGGTTCTCTCCTTATGGTTACTAATGGGGAAGCAGTCAAGACAGATCAACTTTTAGCAGAAGTAGCTTTGGGGAAATCTCGCTTATCCACCGAAAAAGCAGCAAAAGATGTCACCAGCGGTTTAGCCGGGGAAGTCCTGTTTGCTGATTTAATTCCAGAAGAAAAAACGGACCGTCAGGGAAATACCACTCGGATTGCCCAACGTGGTGGTTTGTTATGGATTTTATCCGGGGAAGTGTACAACTTGCCACCAGGGGCGGAACCCGTGGTCAAAAATGGCGATAAAGTTCAGCCCGGTACAGTCTTAGCCGAAACGAAACTAGTTACCCAAAATGGTGGGGTAGTGCGACTAACTCCTGGACGGCGGGAAATTGATATTATTACCGCATCAGTCTTACTAGACCAAGCCTCCGTAAGGATTGAAGGACATGGGGGACGGGAACAGTATACAATTCACACCACCAATAATCAGCGCTTTTTGCTCAAAGCTACACCTGGCACAAAGGTGTTGAACAATCAAGTGGTGGCGGAATTAATTGACGATCGCTATCGCACCCATACAGGCGGTATCCTCAAATATGCTGGTGTAGAAGTAGCCAAACGGGGTAAAGCCAAGCAGGGTTATGAAGTTACCAAAGGAGGTACTCTCCTCTGGATTCCCGAAGAATGTCATGAGGTAAATAAAGATATTTCCCTCCTCTTAGTAGAGGATGGTCAATATGTGGAAGCTGGGACAGAAGTTGTCAAGGATATTTTCTGTCAATCGGCAGGGATTATTGAGGTAGTCCAGAAAAATGACATTTTACGCGAAATCGCGATTAAACCAGGAGAATTACACCTAGTTGATGAACCGCCCATCATCTTACTTAATGAGGGACAACTCCTCTCCCCAGGTACGGAAGTTGTACCGGAATTAGTGGTGGATCGGTTATGTTATGGCGAAGTGGTAGAAACTCCGGAAGGGATGGCAGTATTACTACGCCCAACCATTGAGTTTCCAGTACCGGATTCTCCAGATGTACCCTCTCAAGCTTCGATTAATAGTCGCGCTCTCAAAGCTGCCAGCGGATCCGAAGTTTCCGATAACCAACCACAACGAGGTACTCATATTGAACTTCGGGCAATTCAGCGCTTACCTTATAAAGATGGGGAAAGAGTTAAATCCATTGAAGGTGTGGAATTACTCCGGACTCAACTAGTCCTGGAAATGGCTCAAGAGTCTAGCAGCGATCATACAGGAAGTTCTCAACTTTCTGCTGATATTGAATTGGTAAGCGTACCTGCCGATGAATCGGCGGTGGCTGGGCAAGGGGCAAACAGCGATGAAGATGAAGAGAATCTCTCATCTGCGCCAGATGATATGCGGTTGCAGCTAGTAATTCTGGAGTCTCTGGTAATTCGTCGCGAGAGTGTCGCGGATCCCCTCGGTGGCAGTACCACCACCCGATTACTGGTGAATGATGGGGATGAAATCGAACCTGGTGCTGTGGTAGCGCGGACGGAAATTCAATGTAAAGATGCAGGTTTAGTACGGGGGATTCGCGAAGGCACAGAAGCCATTCGCCGGATTTTGGTGATGCGAGATGCTGATTTACTGACTGTCCCCATTAGCGGCACTCCACAAGTTAAAGTAGGAGATTTAGTGGTAGCTAGCGATCGCTTATCCTCTGAATCGGCAGAGGGAGAAGGTAAAAAAGGAGCTGCTCTCTCACCAGAATCTGGTCAAGTATTGAGAGTAACCAATGATTCTGTAACTTTACGCTTGGCACGCCCTTATCGGGTTTCTGCTGGTGCAGTTTTACAAATTGACCACGGAGATTTGGTCCAGCGGGGTGATAATTTAGTCTTGCTGGTGTTTGAACGGGCGAAAACTGGAGATATTATTCAGGGTTTACCGAGAATTGAGGAACTATTGGAAGCCCGGAAACCAAAGGAAGCTTGCGTCTTGGCAAAACGTCCCGGCGAAACTCAGGTAATTTATGAGGAAGATGAAACTGTTGATATTAAGGTGATCGAGTCTGATGGTACTGTGACTGATTATCCTGTAGGACCTGGGCAAAATGCACTGGTTTCTGATAGTCAGCGGGTAGAAGTTGGTCAAATGTTAACAGATGGTCCGGCGAATCCTCATGAAATTTTGGAGATTTTCTTCGATTACATGTTGGAAACTAAAGGTGTTTATGAGGCAGCATTAGTTGGACTTTCTGAGGCGCAGCGATTTTTAGTGAATGAGGTGCAGTCTGTTTATCAGTCTCAGGGGATTGATATTGCTGATAAACATATTGAGGTTATTGTCCGACAAATGACCTCAAAAGTTCGAGTTGATGACGGTGGCGATACGACAATGTTGCCTGGAGAATTAGTGGAATTGCGCCAAATTGAAACGGTGAATGAGGCAATGGCAATCACTGGCGGCGCACCTGCCCGATATACTCCTGTACTCCTGGGGATTACTAAGGCTTCATTAAATACAGATAGCTTTATCTCTGCAGCTAGTTTCCAAGAAACCACTCGTGTTTTAACTGAGGCGGCAATTGAAGGGAAATCTGACTGGCTGCGAGGTTTGAAGGAAAATGTGATTATCGGACGGCTAATTCCAGCGGGAACTGGATACAATACCTATGAGGATCAAAGTCTCGCACCCATCGATGCTGATTTGGGCAGTAGCACAATTGGCTACGGCTATGGGGAATTTAATGATTTGGGCGATTTAGATCAAGACGATCCTCTAGAGGTAGTATTAGATGACCGGACTGCTCGCAGTTATAGTTTAGAGGAAACTACTACTTTTGGTGGCAGTAGTAAGGATTTTGCTTCTGATTTTGATGATGATGAGGATGATGGTGATTTTGATGAGGATGATGAGGATGATGATGAGGATGATGATGAGGATG
>DOIX01000020.1:451-695 GCA_003511885.1 Cyanobacteria bacterium UBA11153 | reverse complement strand
GAGGATGATGATGAGGATGACGATGAATAGGTGAGGTGATGAAGGATGAAGAGTTATATCTGAAAGGATAAGATAAATTCTTCATCCTTTATTCTTCAGCTTATTTGAGAAGTGCAATAGTTATTCTTCGCGAACAAACTGGCTTTGAGCTTGATCGTAAAATTGACACGAGGAGTAACCAATATTGGAAAATCATATTGTGCCCTTATCTGGGCAAGACGAATCTGAATTAGAGGGAGATTTA
>DOIX01000020.1:0-195 GCA_003511885.1 Cyanobacteria bacterium UBA11153 | reverse complement strand
TCAGGATGAAAAATCTCCACACCCTCACATTCACGATGCAGAATCTCTACAGCGGATTGTTAATCGTTTGTCTCGAATTGAGGGACATGTGCGAGGCATTAAAACAATGGTACAGGAAAGTCGTCCTTGTCCAGATGTGTTAGTGCAAATTGCCGCAGTAAGGGCTGCCTTAAATCGAGTCGCCCGCATTATTCT
>DOIX01000420.1:493-5193 GCA_003511885.1 Cyanobacteria bacterium UBA11153 | reverse complement strand
TGACTGGGTTTCAAGCCGCGCACTTGTTACAAATGATTTAGGATTGCTATAGTTGATAGTTGATAGTTGATAGTTGATGATTAAGCATTTCCCTAGCCCCTAGCCCCTAGCCCCTAGCCACTAGCCCCTAGCCCCTAGCTCTATATGGTTTGCGCAAGTCTTGTTTAATTGATTTTTTCTCTAAGCTATTTCCGAAATTCCCTTAAACTTGGACTTCTCCCTATCTTTTAACTCTGGATCGTATACTGGGGAATTATCTCGATAATCGGTAAGTTGGGAAAGGTGGGGCTTACTGCTGATTTTATATATTTACCATTGCTCAGGACATGAATTTCTAACTTATTATTTTCATATCTCCATAATTCTTGTACTCCTAATCTTTGATAAGTATCTAGTTGCGTTTTAGTTGTGGGAGCATCTTTCATTGGATAGTTATGACTGATAAGAGGTATGAGGTAAGGGGGAAGGGGGAAGAGTAAATATCCTTTGGGGAGCTGTGCCTTTATTTATTGATAAGCTGCTTGTCTGGCTAAAGTTTTATCTTTGTTGACTAGTGCTTGGTGCAAGAGTCCCCTATCTATGGTAACTTAAGAGCGATCGCAATTCTTCCCGATCTTGACAATGTGGCCTAAAAAACTATCTCTCTCTTCATTAGTCGTTATCCTGATTGTATTGGGAATCTTGTTCCGTTTCTATAATTTGGATCGAAAAGTTTACTGGTACGATGAAACTATGACTTCGATGCGGGTTTCTGGCTATACCCAAACGGAAGTCATTCAGTCGGCTTTTACGGGCAATATTATTACTGTTAAAGATTTTATCTCACAATACCAATATCCTAATTCTTCTAAAAGTATTAATGACACTCTCAATGCTCTGGCTGGTAACCCGGAACATTCTCCTTTATATTATTTAATGGCGCGGTGGTGGTTACAGTTATGGGGTAATTCTATATTAATGATTCGATTATTATCGGTATTGATTGGTTTGCTGGCTTTACCCTGTATTTATTGGTTATCTTGGGAATTATTTGGTTTGGTTTCGGTAAGTTGGGTGGCTGTGGCTTTGTTGGCGATTTCTCCTTTCCATGTTTTGTATGCTCAAGAAGCTAGGGAATATAGTTTGTGGACGGTAACTATTTTATTTGCTTGTGCGGCTTTTTTGCGCGGGATACGGGTGCAAAGTTTGCCTAGTTGGGGGTTATATGGGATGAGTGTTGGTTTGGCTCTTTATTCTCATCCTTTTTCGGTTTTTGTTTTGATTGGGCATGGGGTTTATATTTTATATCAAGTTTTTTTTCAAGGCAGAGGTATGGAGAGGGCGGGCAAGAAATATCCTGATGGTTGGGGCGGTTATTTATTTTCTTTGGTTTTGGGGGTGGGATTATTTGTTCCTTGGTTGGTGGTGGTGGTTAGTCATTTTTCAAGGTTTGTGGAAAATACTGCTTCTGTTAATTTGAGTCGGGAAGGGTTTTTGCCTTTGTTTTGGGGATTGAATTTGAGTCGCATTTTTGTGGATGTGAATCAGGGCAGCAGTCCATTTAGTCCGTTACACTATCTTTGTGCTTTATTGGCAGGATATTCTCTATATTATCTTTATTGTCGCGGTTCTATTGATGGGTGGGTATTTATCGTAACTTTAATTGGGGTAATGGGCATGGCATTGATTGGACCTGATTTAATTTTGGGGGGTCGTCGTTCTAGTATAACTCGTTATGGGATTCCATCTTACCTGGGGATTCAGATTGCTGTAGCATATCTGATTGGGACGAAGATTAACAGCCGATTATGGCGTAAATGGCAATATCTTGCGATCGCTCTGGCTATCAGTGGTATTATTTCCTCTAGTGTTAGCGCCCAATTCCCGGTTTGGTGGCACAAAAGTCCGAGCAAAAGTCGCTACAATCCCCAAGTTGCTCATATCCTCAATCAAAGTCATCGCCCACTAGTTATTACGGATCAAATTCCGGGCATAATTTTCTCTCTCAGTCATCTCCTTCACCCCAACATTCACCTCCAATTATTATCAAAATCATCTCTCCCTCAAATTCCCAATAATTTTACCAATATCTTCCTCTATCAACCATCTCCACAACTGGAAGAAAAAATTAAACAAACTTACCAACTTATCCCCCAACCTAACACTAAATCCTGGCTTCTCAAACTCACTAATTAGGGTTTGATCAAAAAGTATTTTAGTGAGAGTGTGGGGATAGTTAATAGTTGATAGTTGATAAGCTACGGGAGTATTTAGGGTTTGATCAAAAAGTCTTTTTCTTATGACAGGGTGCGGGGTTTTTGGTGTGGGGCAATTTTCCCGTTTAAGTTAAAAAGTCCATGAATTTTTAGGGGTGTAACTCCTATTACTGGTACTTTTCACTAACTAAAGACAGCACTCTTATCTAATTGCCGTCAAAGTTTCAACTTTATACATCAATCCCTAATTAGAGAGTGGGGAGTGGGGATTAAGAAGTAAAAATTTTTCGAAACTTAGACAAGTCGCCATTATCTCGAAAATTAAACCAATAACCAATAACTTTATGCTAAAACTATCTGGATATCTATGTTAAAAAATCTGCTAATGAATCCCAAAAATACTTACCTATTTCTCAGCATATTATTCAGTATAATTTATAGTATACTTGCATTGCAACAAGGATTCAATACCGAATACATCGTCCAAGATGATGCCAGACAACATGTATTTTGGATGCGGCGATTCATCGATGCCGAATTATTCCCTAACGACATCATTGCTAACTATTTTCAATCGGTTGCACCCCCAGGATATACAGCTCTATATCAGATGATGGCACAATTAGGTATCGATCCCATTGTAGCAAGTAAATTTTTACCTTTATTTTTGGGGATAGTGACGACATTTTATGGATTTCATCTCGCTTTAGAGTTATTGCCTATACCTTTAACAGGTTTGATTTCATCCCTATTATTAAATCAGAATCTTTGGATGCAGGATGGTTTGATATCGGGGACACCAAAAGCATTTATTTATCCAATTTTCTTGGCATTTTTATATTATTTTGTTAAGAGTGCGCCCTGGGGAATGGGAATTGCGATCGCAATTTTGGCTCTATGTTATCCTACTTTGGTTTTTGTCTGTGTTATAATGTCAATCTTATCCCTCTGGTTGAGGGTTGGAGCAAAAGAAAATGACATGCGGTTTGGTTTATCTCAAGAGCGTCGAGATTATCTTGTTTGTTTTAGTAATTTAGGGGTATCTTTTTTAGGATTATTACCTTATATTCTTAGTACTTCGGAATTTGGACCAGTCTTAACAGCAGGAGTAGGGAAAACTTTACCGGAATTATTACCAGGAGGGCGAAGTAGTTTCTTTATTCGAGATCCTTGGGCGTTTTGGTTGTATGGTAGAAGTGGGATTGGTTTAGGTACAGCTTTTGCCCCTCCTTTAATTTATAGTGGATTATTATTGCCTGTCTTATTAAAATTTTCCACTGCCTTTCCCTTAACCAAGGAAATCAGACATCTCCTCATCTTGCCGCAACTATTATTAGGATCTGGCATAATGTTTTTAGCAGCCCATGGAGTACTATTTAAACTACACCTCCCTAGTAGGTATACTCAGCATAGCCTCAGAATTGCGATCGCACTCTCCGCCGGAATCGTCCTTACCCTTATTTTAGATAAGCTTTGGCATATAGGCAAGAAAATAACCAAAAATCCCAAAATTCCCCCTTCCCCATTCCCCATCCCCTACTCCCTCATCTTAGCCACAACTGCCATTATCGGTACGACATTAATTCTTTACCCTCATCTAGCACTAAAAAAATTTCCCAAGACATACTATATTAACGGCAACTTCCCCAGCTTATACCAATTTTTCCAACAGCAACCCAAAGATATTCTCATCGCCTCACTCACAGAAGAAGTAAATAACTTGCCAACTTTCTCCCAAAGGTCTATTTTAGTAGGAGAAGAATATGCCATCCCCTATCATTGGGGCTACTATAGCCAATTTCGCCAACGTACCATCGATCTAATTCAGGCACAATATAGTATAGATCCAAAAATAGTCCGGGATTTTATCGAAAAATACGGTATTGATTTTTGGCTGGTATCTCCTGATACTTTTAAGATTGAATCAATTGCTAATAATCGTTGGATAATTCAGTATCAATCTGTCGCCACTCCCGCAATTAATCAGCTTAAGTCTGGCAAGAAACCTATTTTGGCTTTAGCAATGCCCAGTTGTAGTGTTTTTGAGAGTCAGGGCTTGATAGTATTGCCAGCTAACTGCATTCTTAATGTTATTGGTTTGGCTAATTAATGGTTAATGACTGTTAAGGGGGATAACTTCTGTCTAAATTCTAGATAAGTTTTCTCCGCCGACATAGCAAAGTTAGTGAAAATTACAGTAACTTTCCTGTCAAACAGTCTTTATCCATATATTAAGGATAAGTTTTCTCTGGAAGGCTTGGCTTATCGGAAAATTCCCTAACTTTTCCCGCCAAACAGTCGTTACCGATAACTTCCGGATGAGTTTTCTCTGCTAGCCGTGGTGAAGTTAGTGAAAATTACGGTAACTTTCCTGTCAAACAGTCTTTATCCATATATTAAGGATAAGTTTTCTCCAGAAGGCTTGGCTTATCGAAAAATTCCCTAACTTTTCCTGTCAAACAGTCTTTACCGATAACTTCCGGATAAGTTTTGCCCACTAGCCGT
>DOIX01000420.1:0-156 GCA_003511885.1 Cyanobacteria bacterium UBA11153 | reverse complement strand
AGCGAAAATTACAGTAACTTTTCCTGTCAAACAGTCGTTATCTATATATTAAGGATAATTGTTCTCCGGAAGGCTTGGCTTATCGGAAAATTCCCTAACTTTTCCTGTCAAACAGTCTTTACCGATAACTTCCGGATAAGTTTTACCCGCTAGCCG
>DOIX01000290.1:12871-18158 GCA_003511885.1 Cyanobacteria bacterium UBA11153 | reverse complement strand
TCCCCCTTGTCCCCCTTGTCCTCCTTGTCCCCCTTGTCCCCCTTGTCCTCCTTGTCCCCCTTGTCCCCCTTGTCCCCCTTGTCCCCCTTGTCCCTCTTGTCTCCCTCCTCCCCCTTCTCCCTGACTGAGGATGACGAGCATTTCTGCGATCGCGTTTCTATCTACTAAGCGTCCTAATCCTGGATATACTAGTGCAATTAGGGTGAGTAATGCTCGAATTGTGGGTGAGGCGATGAGGGGGCGTTGTTCGTTGAGGGGTTCGAGGGGAATGCCATGTTGAGATAGGATTTCGTTGAGGGTGTAACGGGCGATCGCGTCTAAACCGGGTGCGATAATGGCAATATCTTCTGGTTGTACTTGATGGGATTTGACGGCTTCAATGATTATTTCTCCTGTTTGGCGCAACATCATGGCGCGGGAGGTGGTTTGAATTGATTGCGCTGTTTCGGGTAGGCTAGAGAGGAACATGGGTTCGGTAATTAGTTCTACGGCAATTTGTCCTAATTCGTTAACTAAGGATGGGGTAACTGGCTCGCTTAAGGTTTCTATTTGACAGCGAGATGCTAAGAGAGCCAGATAATCAGGATCGGCATTTAAACCAAGACGGATTTGACCATCCGGATTATAGGTAAAAGCGCCTACTGCACCGTTATCTAAGAGAATTTCAAATAAGTCACGCGCGATCGCGGGATAATCATCGACATCATCAGCGAGTATGGCTTGATATCTTTGTGTCAAATATTCCTGATATTGGGGATTGGGTAACAATTCCCGCCAGTACAGTTCGCAAATTATGCCATAAGTCAGGAATCCTTGGGCCAAACACCAGCTCCGCCAGTCTAATAACAACTTTCCTACAGATTCCCAAATTTCTGGGGTAACCTCATCTTCAGGTATTCCTTCTGCGAGGATAGTGGCAATATCTTCAATGGGCGTACCGCTCACTGCCGCTAACTGAAATAAATCTAGGAGACGACGTACTCTCGCTGCTTCATTTCCTCCCGGCAACTGCAATAGACTACTATCTAATTCAGTGTGCCACAATTGGGTCGCTAACTCTTGTTCGGTTTCTGGGCGCAAGAAGAGGGGAAATTGCGCCACCAGATGTAACTCCTGAATTAACAAAGGCCAAAATAGTCTTACCTCATCCTGAAAAAAGCCTAAAGGTGTTTTCCCCAAAACCGGATACTTTCCACCAATGGCAGCGGTGAGTTTATCCGTCAAATCCCGGCGATTATCATCATTAGCAGCAAATACTAAAATAGCAGGAGCTAGATTGCGATCTGCGCTTCGCAGCAGCGCTTCGCTATCGCGTCTTCCTAGATATCCGCTTTTGCGCCTGCCAGATATTTTCCCCAATCCCGCTTCCACCCATTGACTAAACAGGTTTACCAGGCGAGTGGTTTTGCCAGTGCGAGTCGAACCTAAAATCCAGAGCGAATTTTCCATCACTAATGTTTCCTCTGGCTAAGTCTGATAATATACCACATATAGCAGTTGATAGTTGACAGTTAATAGTTGATAGTTGATAGTTGATAGTTGACAGTTACTCAAACTACCTGGCTGTCAATTGTCCGCTGTCCCTTGTCAACTGTCAACTTTTGATGGCGTTATTTCTGTCAATACTGATGTTACGCTTGCTCTCACTGGATTTTATAGCAACCGCCAGGGCAGCCCCGACATTCTCAATTCCTCAAACCATTAGATTGAAAAGCTTTCTGCTCTAGCCCCTAGTCCCTAGTTCCTAGTCCCTTGCTATACCAGTTTCTTGGTTAGGGCATGTTTTCTTGAGTCTGAGGATTCTCCCTACTGCCTTAGCAAGGGATACAATAAAGTTAAATTTTTCCTTTTTCAGGCCGGGTTATTTCACTATAGTCAGATAAAAATCCTCATAAAGGAAGCAAATTAAGTCAAGAAAACACCCCATAGTCCACTCATTTCTCATATTGGCTATTCTAATGAAGCTACCCTCATTTTTACGTTTTGCCCATCAATGGTTCTCCCGGACACCGGAGAGAGCCTTAGATCAAGCATACAGAGCTGCTTTAAAAATTAAAGCAATTGAAGACGAGCATTTTAATGGTGAAAAAATATCTGTCAACTCCAGAATTTACGGTAACAACACTATCTCATATTTTAAGTCTGATCTCAAAAAATATTTAAACATTATCAGAGTTAGGCTGGGAGAATTTAAAACTAGTCGTTCCTTTGTCGCACTTTATTCACCTGAGAGTATAAACGATCTGACGGGGAGAGGTCGAATCGAGCTAGATCGTTCTGAAGAATTTGACATAGAAGCTCAAGCCATCATTATTGAGAAACTCAACTTCATTGATGAAATCATATCTAAATACTCGCGCTCTAGCGGACAACAATCCCTATCTTTAATCCCCTTATCTCCAAACCAAGTTGTCCCAAATAATCCGAACCTACAACTATCTACCAATACAGATAGAGATCGATCTCAAGGAAGACAAAGGAATCAATTGCCCCAAAATAATCAGTTAGAATCTATGTCTGATAAAACCGGAGCTGTCCCCAGATCCATTATCAGAACAGTTAATCGACTCCAGAAAGAATTAGATCCAAAAGCCGAAGAAGAAGTTGTCCAAAAGTTTCGCACTTCTCGGGATAAAACCATAGTTTCCATTAAGTTTATATTGACCTTAATTATAGTTCCCATTCTCACTCAGCAGATTGCCAAAACCTTTGTCGTCGGGCCGATTGTCGAGCATTATAGAAGTGAGATAGAACCAGTTGAATTTTTGAATATTAATTTAGAAGAAGAGTTTGTTGAAGAGTTAGAAAGATACGAACAAAAACTACATTTTCAAAGCTTACTCCTAGCCGCACCCGAAATATCTCACGCTGAAATGGAAGCAAAACTCAAGGAAAAAGCCAAGGAACTTAATCATGAATATCAGGCAAGAGGAACTAATTCTATTAAAAATGTTTTTTCGGATCTCCTCTCTTTGCTAGCTTTTGTAATCGTTCTCGTTTCCAACCGTTCTGAATTGACTGTTTTAAAATCATTTATGGATGATATTGTCTATGGATTGAGCGATAGTGCTAAGGCTTTTATCATTATTTTGTTTACGGATATGTTTGTGGGATTCCACTCACCTCACGGTTGGGAGGTAATTTTGGAAGCTGTTTCCCGACATTTAGGCATACCAGAGAATCGGAATTTTATCTTTTTGTTTATTGCGACTTTTCCGGTTATTTTGGATTCTGTGATTAAGTATTGGATTTTCCGCTACCTGAATCGAATATCTCCTTCGGCTGTGGCTACTTATAAGAATATGAATGAGTAGCGGTTATTTGTTGTTGGTTGTTGGTTTTGACTGTATTCCCTATCGAGACTTAGGCAAAATCTAAGCCCAAACAAACCCCAAACTAGCCAGGTGAATTCTTGGCGAGCTTGGATAATTCTGCGAGTTAAAACCGATCTCTTGCACTATTCTCAATAATGTTTGATAACCTTCGATCTTTCGTTGACTGAATCACCAAAAAACTAGCTTTTTCCGAATTATTGACATTGCTCCAATATCTCAGTTGTTTCCTCTGTTTATATTGTATCCTAATTTCTCAGCAGCATACTTCATAACATCATATTGTTGAGCTGAACTAACAGATATTAAATGGTGTAATTCTTATTGATAATTGTTCCATCAAAATGATTTTATTACTGAATAAAACAACTGAACATTATCCCCATGACTCGATTTTATCGGCTGCGGAATTTACGAAGATGTTACTGTCAATATCGCTTTTGCCTGTCGATGAAAATGGTCGTCAGGAAGCGATGAGATTATTAGCGGAAAATGTTTTGAGGTTGCGGGGAAATGAATTAGGAGATATCCTCCCGACAGTTGTGACTAATTTCCTGGCATTATCAGGAGAAGAATTGAGATTGTTGTTGGAGAGATTGCCTCAGTTAGCGACGGATGAATTGCTAAGTTTGTTGGGAGAGAGGCGAGAATAATTGGGTGGGATTTATTTGAGGGGGGAACTTAGGTGGTGCATTAGCTCAGTGTAACGCACCTGAAAAGATTTGCGATAGCTTCGCGAGCCTTCGGCATCGCACTGATTGAGATTTTTCATTTCCATTTCGCCACTGATAAAGCTCATAGATACCCGACTTCTTGAAGAAATCGGGTATCCACAATAACTCGATTATCTAAATTTTAACCCCAAGGAGAAGGTGGACGACAGGGACCTCTCGTACCCTTTACCCGCCGACAGCCTACTGCTAGCAAATCTTGCTCATCCCGTTGCTGAAGTTTTACTCCGTCAATCTTTGCGCCGATAAATTGGGTAAATGATAGAGCCATCGGAGAAGTAGCTACAATCCCTAATAATGAGATGGCGATAGCTTTAGACATCAAACTTTTCATTTTACTGCTCTTGGTATTCCTTTAATATCTACTAACTACTACCTGCCGAATATTACATCACTAACAACACTGTTGTTATTTTGACAGACATTCTGTTGCAAATCTAATATCTGCCCGTTAGTAAAAACGGCTCTAAATTCGTAGAGACACTTGTTACTATCAACTGGAATAAAAACTGTCTGTCTCGCACCAATGCTCGCCGAGCCTAGTAAATCTTCACCCCACTTATCTTGACCTGAATTTCGCCAATAAAACTCTACCATGTTATTATTGGTACGGTTGCTTACCTTAAAAACGCGATCGTCGTCTCCGTAGAGGGAATAGCTGCCACCATCAATATCGCAAAGATTAGCCTGACGTTCAACGTTTTCTTTGCCATCAGCAAATACGGCTTTAATATCGTAAACGCATTCTCCAGGCTTGTTATAAATTGCAATATCTGCTGTTTCTCCGGGTTTTAGCACTCTACCTTGGAGTTTTTCATTGCCTTGGGCATTGCTTCCGGCAGGAGAGATATACAATTGTACCAAGTTACTATTATCATAGTTATCGATACTCAAGGATATCTTGGGTTGGCAATTCTCAGCTAATAAGGTACTAGGGGTTAATAAGATTGTCGGTAACGCCAATAATACTTTGGCTATTAATGACTTTAGGCTATTTTGGGACATAGTACAGTTAATCTAAAATCTCAGCCCCAATATTACCATGAAACTGAAATTCGGCAAGAGGTTATTAATAGGGAATGGGGCAGCTCCGGCTCGCAGCGTTGATGGGGGAATGGGGCAGCTCCGGCTCGCAGCGTTGATGGGGGAATGGGGAAGAGGGGAATGTATTATCAATAAATTGTGAGGATTTATTGATAAGCTGCTACGCATTTAATTTGTATA
>DOIX01000290.1:9785-12537 GCA_003511885.1 Cyanobacteria bacterium UBA11153 | reverse complement strand
TTAGATGCGCCGCAGCTTAATACATTCCCGGTTTCTTGAAGAAGGTGGGGTAGGGATAAAAAGTAGGGGGTGCGATTAGCTTCGCTCCTGCAATCGGCGATCGCAAAATTCAGGAAAATAGGATAGGGAGAATTAGTCTTTCTCGTCTTCTGCCTTATCCTATTTTTCTCTGGTTACTTTTTATTCCCTAATGTTTGTTGTTTCAGGGGCAGGGTGACTATAACTCTTGTTGCTCCTCCTTCTTGATTGTCTAATTCGATTTTCCCTCCCTGGATGTTGACGCAATGTTTCAAAACTAGTAAGCCCAATCCTTGTCCCGTAACTTTACCACTGCTACCATTTCGGTGGAATCCATTGAGCAGGAATTTTTGATCTGTTTCGGGAATGGAGATACGGGAATTTTGAAGCTGGAATTTCACATATTCGTCTTGACAAATTAGATTTAATTCCAGTTGGCTACCTTGGGGTGAATATTTTATACCACTAAGGAGTAAATTTGTCAAGGTGCGTCTTAAGAGTTTTTCGTCCAAAATACCAGAACAGTAGTCGTGACTGATAAAATTAATCTGGTATCTGCCTCCTATGGTTTCTTGGAATTCGCTAGTCAGTGCGCGAGTTAATTCTGTTAAATCGAGCCATACTGGGTTGAAGGATAATTCTTGGGCTTCTATTTTCTTCAGGAGGATGACATCGTTAAGCGCATGATTAATCCGTTGGGTATTGATTTGGATGCGTTGGGGATAATTGGTGGAATTTGCGGAGCGCTCGTTATTTTCTAGAAGTTTAGCGTCATGGAAAATAATATTGAGGGAATCGCGCACTTCTTGAGTTAAGACTGATGATAAATTAGTCAAGTGGGATTGTAATGCAGTTAATTTGATCTCTTGAGCTAAGGCTGCGCTAGCGGCGGCGGCGGCTTGCCTTTCTTCAGTTACATCTTTTAAAGTAATGACAACAGCACCACCTTCCCCATTGAGATCGTTGAGACGAGCCATGGTATACTCGTAATCCCTGACAGTATCTAATGTAGGCAAGCTAATTTCATCGGTAACTGATTGTCCGATGTTTAAGACAGTTTCCCGTTGTAATTCTAACCATTGGATGGTTTGAGGAGATAAATTCAGAGATTGCCAAGTTTTACCGAATAAATCCCTTTGGGCAACACCCCAAGCCTTAGCTACTGCTTGATTGATGTAAATAAACTTGCCCGGGCGATCGCAAATCAAGAAAAAGTCACTCGAACTTGATAAAATACTATCAAATAGTATTCCCAACTGTTCAACTGCATCTGCTAAATTTAAAGTGGGTTTCGCCACTGCCAAATTTCCTGATTTTGGAGTAGCTGCTAACTGTTTGATTGCCTCCTGTTCCCGCTTAATTGTAATTTGTTTTTTGATTATTTCTTCTTGTTCGGCTTTAAGCTGTTTGGAGAAGCTAATATCTTCTAAAATACAAAGAGCTAGTGGCATTTCTCCTGTCTGTGGCGGTACTCTTGTTACAGTTAAGCGTACCCATTCTCGAGTTTTCTCTGGATTGAATAAATGCTTTTCTACTTGGTAAGATTGACGCTCCCCCGTCATTAGTTGACGGAACATCGACCATTCTACACCCGACTTATCCAAATTGAGCAATCGGGTAAACATCTCCTGTAACTCTTGGATATCGCAACCAAACATACTATGTAAAGTTTGGTTACTATCAATCAGACAACCTTCACTATCCAGAATCGCCATCCCAATTCCTGCACGATTCAAGAGGGAACAAAATAGGTGTGTCTCCTCCTTTTCACTTGATACTCCATACCCTGCGCCAGTCAAATCTTGCAATCGCCAGCGCAAACCTAGCACCTGATTGTAGGTATTTTGGATGGGAGAAACAGCCAAAGAAGCCAAAAACCCAGTAGCACCACGGGGTTGAATTTGGATTTGCCAATGATGGATAGCCTCACCCCGTTGCAGTTTACTCAGTTTATAGTAAAAGTCCCGACGTTCCCCAGTAGCGATAAAAACCGTCAAAGGTTTTGCGATCGCTCCTTCCTGAGTAACATTGAGTAACTTAGCCGCCGCTTGGTTAATTTCCAGTATCTCCCCTTCCTGATTCGTCACCAGATAGCCATCCGGGGCAAAATTAAACAAATCCTGATACCGCTGAAGTTGGGCTTCCACTTCTACACGGGTGTTTGCCAACTTTTCATTCTGTTGGTGCATTTCTCCAGCAGCAAACTGTAGCTCTTGGAGAGCATGAGACATTTGAGCCAAACTCTCCACCATCTCTTGTTGGTGTTGTGGGGCTAACTTGACGCTGGGTTGAGAAGCCCCAACAGAGAGATTGATAATTTCGTGTGCTTGTTGCCAGAGGGCTTCGACACGTCTGAGGGAAAGCGAGATTTGTTGGTTAAAGGTTTCTTGAGTCATCGTTTCGCGATCGATTTAGCACCCTTCTACAATCAATCTTCCCTTAATCTGGGAGATTCGGCCTAGGGGTGAGAGCCTAGAGGGGAGTGTGGGGAGTTGGGTGTGGGGAATCGGGTGTGGGGTGTGGGTGAAGAGGGGAATGTCAAGAGGGACAATTGCATTTTACATTTTTTGAGGACATCCATGAGACCAAAGACATCGATAGCACTAAAAATGGCAGTATGTTGGTTGATATCTTTCTGGAGTCTTATCTTTGGATTAATCGCAGCCGCCCATGGGATTTTGCTCGCTCCACTGTTGAGCGGCATGATGTTACTGGTAAGCCGTTACGCATTTAA
>DOIX01000290.1:6057-9463 GCA_003511885.1 Cyanobacteria bacterium UBA11153 | reverse complement strand
TTTAAATGCGCAGCAGCTTAGTATATCCAAGATTTGCTTTTGAACAAAATCTCTCTATCTCTGATTGGCAGAAATCTCTTATTTGTTTGGCTCGCATGATTCTCTTTATTCTGATTTATGGTTTTATGATGGCGGTGGTAAATTCGCAATAAGTAACGTCAGGGCAGGGCGAAGCATTCGGAGACAAAACCCTGGGTTTATGACAAAAGTTATCGCCCGAATGCTTCGCCCCTACAAAAAACCCATGCTACCAGAGACAATATCAGGATCGATATGCAACGCCTTTTCGCTATCTATACCAACGGACATGATATAGCAACCGCCAGGGCGGTTAAGACGTTATCAATTCCTGATACCATTGATTTTACGACTTTATTCCCTAGCCCCTAGTCACTTAGTATATCAAGCTAAATCGAATAGAAGAATTTCTGCATCTGTTGTGGCTTCAATTACGATATCTGTTTCATCGCTAATGGCTGCACCATCTCCTTGATTGAGGGATAAACCATTGAGGTTAATTTCACCGCGAGCGACTTGTATCCAGGCATGACGTTGAGGCTGTAGGATATGAGAGGTGCGATCGCATTTTTTCAAGACTCCTCCATAGTTATTCTCAGTCTGCTATCTAACCATGGCAATTGAGAAAATACTGACGATATAAATCGCAGCTAGGTACAACATTCCCGCCTATTAACCGCACTAAACCCATACTGCGTAACTGCAAGGCTGAGATGCGATTTAATTCTATTGGTATTGTGGCAGAAACAACCTGATTTAAAGCTACAAGTAATTCTGGATGGAGTTGGAGATTCAATAATTGCTGATGAAGGTGTTCCCCGTAAATTCTGCCTTTGGTAGCAGATTTGGGCATCAATTCCTCTAGGGTAACCTCTTGATGGGCAATGTGGTAAAGGGCTTTTTGGACTAGATAGGGATAGCCACCCACTAATGACATTAACTTTTCCACCTGATTATCGTCCCAATTTAGCCCGTAACGATTTGCTAAATCTTGGACTTCCTCTGGAGTAAATTCAGGTAACTCAATTGACAGTCCAATGTTAAACGGCGATAGATTAATATTCTGAGCCATATTAATGGCACTAGAATGAACCACTACTAACCGCAATTTTTGCCAAACATCGCTCCGGCTATTGCCATATTTAGCATTTTCATACCAACTCCGCAGCAAACCGAGAAAATCTGAAGCAATGTCCGGATATTGACAGATAGAGTCAAATTCATCTAAGGCGATGACTACAGGAGTATCGATTTCCGCTAAAAGATAATTCTCAAAATAATCAGTGGCACTGGAATTGCTACCCAGAATATCATCCCAATAATCAGCCAAGCGATTCGGTAAACCCAGACTTTTCCCCACACTAGCACAAAACCACTGTAAAAATCGATCTAAGTTAGTGAAAATATTGCTACCAGCAAGCTGAAAACTTAAAGTTACTGTTCGATATCCCTCTTCTCTTTCCTGATGTAAAATCCTCGCCATCAGAGAAGTTTTCCCCATTTGCCGAGAGGAATGAATCCGAATTAATCCACCTAACTTTAGATATGTACCTGATCTAAATGAAAAATGCTATAGTAGTTGCACTTACCTGTGGTAGGTGTAATTATTTTTTTCAGTACTTGGATATTACATGATTGTCAGTAAAAAACAAAACCCGCCGTAGAATTAATTCTACGGCTAATAGCTCAAGTCCATTGAAATGGACTGAAATTATTATGAGAGTCAGTTAAAACTGACTTGAGCTATGAGACAGAGATTAAAATCTCTGTCGGATTATCGCTACTTCTCGAAGTTATCAGTTGTCACCACTTCTTATAAGGCAAGAATTTACCAGACATAATAATTTTAACGCGATCGCCTTTTGGATCTTCTTCTTTCTCTATATCTAGGGTAAAGTCAATCGCGCTCATAATCCCATCCCCAAATTTCTCGTGGATGATGGCTTTGATGGGCATTCCATAAACCTGCATAATCTCGTAAAATCGATAAATTAGGGGGTCAGTAGGAATTGTTTGCTCTAGGGATCCTTTTAATGGACATTCTATCAAGGATTCAGCTAATTCAGCTTCTAATCCTAATATCGAAACTATTTTCCTGGCTTCTTCGTGAGATGCGCTTGCTTGACGATAGAAAACGGCTGCAATCCATACTTCATCGCGTTGAAGAAGTTTTTCTAAATCGGCAAATGTTATCCCTTTTGCTTTCTTGGCAGTTAACAGTTTCTCGGTAATTGTTGGGGTGGACATTTTATATTCCTACATTCTTAGATTTAGATCGTGTTCGGTTGTATTGGTGGCATAAAGGCAGGGTGAAGCATTCGGATATAAAATCCAGGTTTTGTGGCGGAATTTATCGCCCGAATGCTACCCTGCGGGAACGCTAACGCGAACACCCCTACACAAGCGAAAAATATACATAACCGATGCTATTGGACACGATATCAGGCTCAATTAGAGCGTTTGTCTGACACCCTATCTGTAGTCTAAGATACAGATGGAAATTCACTGACTTGATATCAAGCTAAATCGAAGAGGAGAATTTCTGCATCTGTTGTGGCTTCAATTACGATATCTGTTTCATCGCTAATGGCTGCACCATCTCCTTGATTGAGGGATAAACCATTAAGGTTAATTTCACCGCGAGCGACTTGTATCCAGGCATGACGTTGAGGCTGTAGGATATGAGAGGTGCGATCGCATTTTTTCAATACTCCTCCATATAAGTCTACATCTTGATGGACGGTAACCGCACCTTCTCTACCATCTCTTGCAGCAACTAAGTGGAGTTTTCCTGGATTTTTGGCTATGGCAAAGTTATGTTGTTCGTAGCTAGGTGAAATTCCGTTAGTTTCTGGTAGTAACCAAATTTGTAATAAGTGGACGGATTCGGTTTGGGAATGGTTGAATTCGCTGTGCAAAATACCCGTACCTGCACTCATTCGCTGGACATCACCGGGATAAATTATTGAACCGTTACCGATACTATCTTTATGTTCTAGTGCCCCTTCTAAAATATATGTGATAATTTCCATATCTTTATGTCCGTGGGTATTGAATCCGGCACTGGGAGCAATTCTATCTTCATTAATTACTCGGAGGGCACGAAATCCCATATAGTCGGGATCGTAGTAGTTGGCAAAGGAAAATGTATGGTAAGTATCTAGCCAACTGTGATTAGCATGTCCTCGTTTTTGGGATTGGCGAATTTTAATCATTGTTGTTGGTGGTGGGTGGATGATAAGGGGCTGAATCCGCTTGTTAAAATCGGGACTTACCCATTTTCTGAGGGCAAGGGATCCCCTCAAACTACCAATAGCAGGATCGCTGTTAATTATTGTATATATGTAGTGCGAGCATCTTGCTCGCTGGGGGTTTGAGAGAGAATTTT
>DOIX01000290.1:0-5721 GCA_003511885.1 Cyanobacteria bacterium UBA11153 | reverse complement strand
GGATTTTCTGCCCTGGGGGTTTGGCGTAAGTATTGAAAATACTTTAAAGTTTGCTATGGGCACCGTCACAATAAGGCGGATTTTCTGTATGCTTACAGTTGCAAAGGGCTACTGTTTTTGCTTCAGTTTGCTCAAAAGCTAGAGGTGTAAATTCACTCCCAGCATGGGAACCATCACAGAATGGTTGATTTTTTGAGCCACCGCAGCTACACCAGTAATAAGTGCCAGCTTCCAGTTTGATAACGGCAGGTTTTTTATCGGCAATAATGGGTTCAGTCATTTGTTTTTCTCTAATAATTGACTTGAAAAGGATCGAGGATTAAATGTGAAGGAGGAGGCTTGAAATCAGAAAATGAATCTGGCAAGTTGAGATGAGCAGAATGTTTTCTATATTTCATCCTTCACTTTTCTACTTTATACTCAATGATGTTATTCTAGCAAGTACATACTAAAAAGTAAGGTAGTACCCAAAAAGATACTATGGAAGCTCAAGTAGTAGGAAGCGAGAGGGCTAGTTGCCCGGTAGAAAGAACTTTAGAGGTAATTGGGGGCAGGTGGAAAGTATTGATTTTGCGGGAGTTGTTTGATGGTGTGAAGCGTTTTGGACAATTGCATCGAGCATTAGCCGGGATTACGCAAAAGATGTTAACGCAACAGTTGCGGGAGATGGAGTCTGATGGAATTGTCCATCGAGAGGTTTATTTGCAAGTGCCGCCCAAAGTGGAATATTCTCTGACACCCTTGGGCGAGAGTTTGAAACCAATTATGCAATCGATGCACGAATGGGGTGTAAGACATTTGGATAGAGATGTTAAGAATTGAAATTAGTATTGCATTGGCTCTCCTTGAGTGGGATAATATCCAATTAACGTAAGTTGCTAGTTACAAATATTATCGGTTAGCACCCCCCTAACCCCCCTTAGTAAGGGGGGAACCTTTGTGGAAAGTCCCCCTTAGTAAGGGGGATTTAGGGGGTGAAAAATGACTAATCGCTTATAACTAGCAACTTGAGTTAATTATCCAAAACTTGGCGATAGCGAAGCACTGCTGCAAGCAGATCCCAATTGGCAAATCGCAGATTGAAAAGAAGTATCAATTTTGTTGGAAAAAACAAGAATCATCGCTATTATTAATGGTAAAGGGGGAGTTGGCAAAACAACGACCTCAATCAATTTAGCAGCAGCCCTGTGCGATCGCAAATCCGTCCTCCTCGTGGATACGGATCCTCAAGGCTCCGCAACTTGGTGGAGCGAGCGCGGTAAAGGGAAAATGGGCTTTGACTTGACTCAAGAGACAAATCCAGCCCTATTGCAGCGTTTGCGGACAATTAAAGATTATGATTTCTTAGTCGTGGATACGCCGCCAGCACTGAAATCAGAAGCTTTGCGGGCAGTAATTGCGATCGCAGATTATATTATTTTGCCCACGCCGCCTGCACCGATGGACTTAGCGGTACTAATCGAAACAGTGCGAAACGCGATCGCATCCGTAGGTACTCCTCATCGGGTATTATTAACACGGGTAGACTCTCGCAGTCTCAGCGAAGCACTGGAAGCGCAAAATACATTAATGGAATTGGGCATTCCCATATTTCATACTTTTGTTAGGAGTTATAAAGCTCACGAAAGAGCAGCACTTCAGGGTATTCCCATTACTAAATGGCGAGGAGAAAATGCCCGTGAAGCCAAATTAGACTATTGCCGCGTGGCAGATGAATTACAGCGTAATTGGGGGAACTAATGGCTAGAAAAAAATTAACCGATTTGCTGCGAGAAGAGGTAGCAAAATCTCCAGAATCTAACGAAGAAAAAACTTCAGATCCAGTATTAAACCAAGATACCAATCCAGTGGAGGAATCAGCCATACCGACAGAAGTAATACCAGAAACTAACTCATCAACTGCCCAAGATTCAGCCCCAACAATCAGTGAATTAAAGGCTGCATTGGCAGAAGCTCAAGCCAAAGAAAAAGTATTAACCCAATTGCAAGAAGCCTTAGCTGAATCTAACAAAAAAGAAGCTTCTTTGCAAAAACAAATTACAGCTTTGCAATCCGATTTGGCAGAGCAAAAGCAATCAGTAACCATCCTGCAAAAAGAAGTAAAAAAAGTTGAGAAAATCGAACAATTGAAGACAGAATTAGACCAAGCCAAACAAGCCGCACTCCAACTAGCCCAAGCCAATGAAAAACTAACCAAAGAAATAGATGCTCTGAAACAGGAAAATACTGCACTTAAAGCCAAAGGGAATCTAACTCAAAATCGGACTGTAGAACAAAGGAATCCACAGGCGATGAGGCCAATACAAAAAGAGAATGAAAAACCTGCTGATTTTGCGAAAAATACTTGGTTACTTTAGTTATTAATTATTAGTTATTGGTTGCTCGTTGTTGGTTATTTGTTATAATTTGCTTCTGGTTGGTTTGGGGAAGGGAAAATTAGCGATAACGGATTTCCAAATTAAGCGGCTGCGGATTTAAACTGTATATTCTTAAAAAAGATAAACTATCCCAAATCCTTTCAATTCATTAGGATTAAACTATTTCACAATAGATATAATGTATTTTGAATTATTATACCTTATACTCCGCTCGTAAAAAAGAACATGCCAAAGTTGTAAATTACCCATAAACTAACTACAACTACCAAATAGTAAGGATTCAATGATATTGCCACATCGAAAATCCCCAAAAATTGGATCTAAAATTAAAAATAGATAGATCCATGTCCGATAAAGATGAATCCTAGCGATACCTGCCTCTGTAACTATCAATTTGGAGGCTGTCTACCCCCTGAAGCGCCAAGCTATGTAGAGCGCCAAGCAGACAGCCAACTCTATGAAGGCTTAAAAGCTGGGGAATTTTGTTATGTTTTAAATTCCCGACAGATGGGTAAATCTAGCTTGCGAGTCCAAATTATGCGGCGCTTGGAAGAAGAAGGTATCGCTTGTGCCGCAGTTGATTTAACTAAAATTGGTTGCCAAAATCTCACTCCTGAACAATGGTATGCGGGTATATTAAGGAGATTGATAATTAGTTTTAATCTAGGAGATAAAGTAAACTTACGAAGCTGGTGGCGGGAACGGGATTTACTATCTCCTGTCCAACGTTTTAGTGAATTTATCGAAGAAGTAGTTCTCTCTAATATTCAGCAACAAATTGTAATTTTTATTGATGAAATTGATAGTGTTCTCAGCTTAAATTTCCGCGTCGATGATTTTTTAGCTACTATTCGTGCTTTCTATGATAGTCGTGCCGATTATCCAGCCTACAAACGGCTCACTTTTGCACTATTAGGAGTCGCTACGCCATCCGAATTAATTCAAGATAAAAATCGCACTCCCTTTAATATCGGTAAATCTATTGAACTTAGTGGTTTTAAACTCCACGAATGTTTGCCCCTTGCTCGAGGATTAGCCTCCAGAGTAAGGGAGCCAGAAATTATCCTCAAAGAGATTCTAGATTGGACAGGTGGGAAACCTTTTCTTACCCAAAAATTATGTCAGTTGGTATGGCAATATGAAACAACAGATACCAAGGTGGGGAGTTGGGAAAGTTCATCGGAAATATCGGAGTGGGTGGAAAAATTAGTGCGATTGCATATTATCGCAAACTGGGAAGCGCAAGATGAACCAGAACACTTAAAAACAATTCGCGATCGCCTTTTGCGATCGCCAGCTAGCACTCGTCGCCTACTCATACTATATCAGCAAATTTTAGATAAAGGTGAAATTCCCGCCGATGATACTCCAGAGCAAAGAGAATTACGGTTGTCTGGTTTGGTAGTGAAACAATCTATCTCGGAAAAATATGGTCATGCTATTCTTAAAGTTTATAACCGCATTTACGCAGCAATTTTTAATTCTCATTGGGTGGCAAAAGAATTAGATGCCTTGCGCCCTTATCAATCAGCCATGGTAGCTTGGTTTGCTTCAGAAAAACGGGATGAATCGCGGTTGTTGACAGGAGTACAATTACAAGAAGCTTTCGCTTGGGCAAAGGGAAAGCGATTAAACCATCAAGATTATCAATTTCTCAGTGCCAGTCGGGATAAAGTTTTAGCAACGGCTCAAAAACTGAAGTTAAGACAAGAAGTAAAAGCCGAAAATAAATCAGTTAAACCACAATTAATAATCCCAAATTCATACCAGACAACTTCCGTTACTCCGGATTTTAATCGAGGGACAAACTCAGACGAGCAGATATTATACGATCACCTCATCTACTGGGTACAACGAGAATCTGCCCGAGATTTAATTAGTCGCTTTGAACATTTATTTATTCAAGGCAGCGATTATCCAGACGCAGAAATATCAGCCGCCTTACATCGAATTATTATTGCCAATACTAACTCAGAAGATTTCACCTATCTTCTCAATCGTGCCTGCCATATTTTGATCAACCGCTGGCAAATGCAACTGCACCAACAAACTGCGATGCCGAAGACAGACGAAGCCATCGCAGATTTGGTATCTTTATTTAAAAAAATTACCCAATCTAATATATCGATAATTCGTTCTGGCTTTGTCAAACGCTTACATGAATTAGTCTGGCAATTCACCCAGAGTGAAGAGTATCAAAACCTACAACGTTTAGTCCAAGTATTAGAAGGCTCTCCAGCAGAAAATCACCAAGAGCCGAATCCGAGGTTAGGTAAATTAATTTCTCGATATCCTTATTTATACACCCATTCTCTATTAAAGCAGAATAGTTCTTACGAACACCAGCAAACTATCCGCCACATTCAGGTGGAAAAACAGTTGCAATTTGAAATGAATTTATCTCAATATATGACTTACTTACTGCGGCGAGTCAAAATCCATCGTGAAGGTTGTTCCCAAGGACGAATTATCCCCCCAGTAGCCAATCCTACCCTATTGAGCGATCGAAATCTTTATTTAGCCCTCAAACAGTTTATGGGTAAAGTGGAAGGCTCCCACAGCTACCGAGACTCGGCACGAGTTTTTCTCACCCAACAAAATGACACCCAATCCTATCGCAATTTCAAAACAGATTTATATGAATACCTGATTGCATCCATCGAACCAGCTTATGGCAAGCATCAATTTAACCAAAGCTTGTATCAACAGCTTAAAAATACCTTCCCCGATAGCGATTATCATAAATTAAACGAATTCTTAATTGTGAGAACTTGTAGCCAATTACTCAGTTTTTTGGTGGGAAATCCTCAGCATCCCAATCACTATATATTTATCGATTTAATTTCTAATCTCGGTCCAATTCGGACTATCGGTTTATTACTGAAAATTGTTCTGTTATCAGCAAAAATAAAACCAGATTTAGAAAAGCGTTTTTCGGTTTTGTTTAATCACTATGAACAACAAACTATCGATGAAATTATCTGGTTGGTTGAATCTATGGAAAACTTAAATGTCGCTTTTGTTGTCAATTTTGGTAATTTCGATATTTCCTCTGTTACCAGAAACGAAAAGGATTAATCTTTAGAGATAGCTCTAGAACATACTATGCTAAATTATTAGCATTAATCTGGCTAAAGCCTTGCCCAGTAATGATTATGACTAGCATTCTCAATGATTTTATTTCTCTATTGACTGAAATATAGGTAGGGTTGGCAGTATAAATCGGAAACCTTGACAGCCATGCTGCTTCGAGCGCTGATTCCGTTAGAGAAAAGTACCAGGAATAAGAGTTACACCCCTGAAAATTCATGGACTTTTTAACTTATAGCAGTGGACAGTTGAC
>DOIX01000291.1:21237-24797 GCA_003511885.1 Cyanobacteria bacterium UBA11153 | reverse complement strand
TGTCAGGAACTTTACTCAATCTTCATAAAATATCGACTTCTTGCCTAAGAGATTTGATCAAAAAATCCTGTAAAGCTCTTGTTTACTGGCTTTCAGCTTCTGCTCTTGCGTCGAACTCAGGTCCTAGGGGCTAGGGGCAGGGGGGATGGAGAGAATTGGCTCTCCCGTACTTGTGGTGCAAAACTCCTGGTTTTGGCAGGGGGCAGGGGAAAAGCTTATCCATTATGCTTTTGCTGATTTTCATCTTTCCATTCCCGATTTTGACTTCAATCTTCATCTAAATCTGGATGGGATGAGGATTCTGGAAGTAAATCTGGGGTTTCGCGCAGATTGAGAGGGATTCGTTGAGAGGGTGGTAACCTGTCTGCAGATTTGTGTCTGTTACCGGGGCGCTTCCAAGTCTTCCAGGCTGCTTTTACTCCGGCGAAAAGGCTGCGGGTGTTAACTTGTACTTTTTTGACTTGCCCTTTGGCACTAGTGATACTTTGATCCACTTGTTTGACGACTTGATTGGCACTTTTAACGCCTTCATTGACATCATTGGTTAAATCGCTGATTTCTAAACCTGTGAGACGAATCGCTTCTAGGGTTGGGGGCAATTCGCGCTGAAGTGTATCTGCTAATTTGGTGACGCTACGAGCCGCCCGCGCTACTTCCATCAAAGCTGGTAGTGCGACGCATAAGAGAGCAGTTAAACTAACTGCTACTAGTAGAATAGATAATCCCAACCAAAATAGAGGATCGGTCACTGACAGATTGCCTATAATTGACTTTCGGAAACGGAGGAGTGAGAATCTGTAACTAGGTCAGGTTGAGACTCGGTAAGTTCTTCATTTTCCTCAATAGATGCTTCAATTCCTGCTGCGATCGCATCTCGCAGTCGATTTAATGTCGCATCCCATCTCCGGAGTGCCGATCCGGAGATCCGATCTGTTTGCAATTGTACAGTGGTGGACAGGTCTGCGGCTAATTCTGGTAAGGTATCGGCGGATTTTTTCAGGAATTGTCGCGTTTCTTTCCCCGTGCGCGGCGCAATCAAGATCCCGATGATGGTGCCGATGGTACTTCCCAATAGCATACCGCCAATAAATGCTCCGGTACTTTTTTTTGACATTGTTGGTTGTTTGTTGTTGGTTATTTGTTTTTGGTTTTTTCCATTCCCCATTCCCTACTCCCCAGTGTTATTCCCTACTCCCTACTCCCCTTTTCCCTGGATAGCTGCTGCGCTGGAGTGGCTTGCGCCCTATCCTGTGGATTAAAGCTACTGTGGCTAAGATTTGCTGGATTTTTTGCCACTGAATTTCTAGTTGCTGGTAACGTTGTCTGACTCCTCGTATGCCTATTTGTCCCTGATAAATTGGCCTGGGGGCATTTTGTAAGGCAGAATGGGTATTACCTTCAGTTCGTGCGATCGCGTTGGCTGCTCGTGCGATCGCTCTCCGCAGTTGCCAGATGCGCCAAGCTCCGTACAGGCAGGCGATGGAGAGGGTTACATTGAAAACTATAACAACTATGTAGGTCACCATGGGAGTAGGGAGTGGGGAGTAGGGAAATTGATGAAGGTTATGGTTATGAACTAATTAGGTGTTTTGCCACGAAGTTATCAATGATATGTTATCTTTGTTTTAAACCACCTACCGATTAATTGATTTTCTCACAAAATAGTTCCTAGATGGCAAAACCAATGTCCAATCCAGAAGTTGCTCAAAAACCTGAAAAAATCTATCTGCCTCGTACTAGTGAATCTGAGACGTTGAAAAAGATTCGTCACACCACCTCTCATGTGATGGCGATGGCAGTGCAGAAGCTATTTCCAGGGACACAGGTAACTATTGGGCCTTGGATTGAAAATGGTTTTTATTACGATTTTGATAAGCCGGAACCTTTTACCGAGCAAGATCTAAAAACCATTAAAAAAGAGATGATTAAGATCGTCAATCGCAAATTGCCAGTAATTCGGGAAGAGGTAAGCCGCCAAGAGGCGGAACGCCGAATTAAGGAGATTAATGAACCTTACAAGCTAGAAATCCTGGCAGGTTTAGAAGATCCGATCTCACTTTACCATTTAGGGGATGAGTGGTGGGATTTGTGTGCTGGCCCTCATTTGGAAAATACTAAAGAAATTAATGGTAAAGCTTTTGAATTGGAGGGCGTTGCGGGTGCTTATTGGCGCGGTGATGCGACAAAAGCTCAACTTCAGCGTATTTATGGTACGGCTTGGGAAACTCCCGAACAATTAGCAGAATATAAGCGGCGGAAAGAAGAAGCATTAAAACGCGATCATCGCAAGCTCGGCAAGGAATTGGGACTATTTATCTTTGCTGATGTGGTGGGACCTGGTTTGCCTTTGTGGACTCCAAAAGGAACGGTTTTACGCTCTATTTTAGAGGATTTCCTAAAACAGGAACAACTCAAACGGGGTTATTTACCTGTGGTAACTCCTCATATTGCTAGAGTGGATTTGTTTAAAACTTCCGGTCATTGGCAAAAATATAAAGAGGATATGTTCCCGATGATGGCGGAGGATGAGGAATCTGCGGCGGCGGAACAGGGTTTTGTCATGAAACCGATGAATTGTCCTTTCCATATCCAAATTTACAAGCATGAGTTACGCTCTTATCGGGAATTACCGATGCGATTGGCAGAATTTGGGACGGTATATCGGTACGAGCAATCTGGAGAATTGGGTGGATTAACGCGAGTAAGAGGCTTTACGGTAGATGATTCTCATTTATTTGTGGCTCCGGAACAATTGGATGGAGAATTTCTCAGTGTGGTGGATTTAATTTTGTCTGTATTTAATAGTTTGCAACTGAAAAACTTTAAGGCAAGATTGAGTTTCCGCGATCCAACTTTGGATAAGTATATTGGTAGCGATGAAGCCTGGGAAAAAGCTGAAGGCGCAATTCGTCGCGCCGTGGAAATCTTGGGGATGGAGCATTTTGAAGGGATTGGCGAAGCGGCATTTTATGGCCCTAAACTTGATTTTATCTTTAGCGATGCTTTAGATCGAGAATGGCAGTTAGGAACGGTACAGGTAGATTATAATTTACCAGAAAGGTTTGATTTGGAATATGTGGCAGAAGATGGCACTCGCCAACGCCCAGTCATGATTCACCGCGCCCCTTTTGGTTCCCTGGAACGTTTAATTGGTATTTTAATTGAGGAATATGCTGGTGATTTCCCCTTCTGGTTAGCACCTGTACAAGCGCGATTGTTGCCTGTCAGCGATGCGCAGTTACCGTTTGCTCGGGAAGTAGCCGAGAAAATGCGATCGCGCGGTGTGAGAGTGGAAGTAGATACAAGTGGGGATCGTTTGCCCAAACTAATTCGTAACGGGGAAAAAGCCAAAATCCCAGTTATGGGCATTGTCGGGGCAAAGGAAGTTGAATCTAACACTCTAAGTATCCGCACCCGTTTAGCAGGAGCAGAATCTAAAGATTTAGGCGCGATATCGGTAGCAGAAGTATTAGATAGAATGGAGAATGCGATCGCAAATCGTGCCAATTTCTAAACCTTTGTCCACTATCAACTATCAACTATCAACTGTCCACTATCAA
>DOIX01000291.1:7453-21008 GCA_003511885.1 Cyanobacteria bacterium UBA11153 | reverse complement strand
TCAACTATCAACTATCAACTGTCCACTATCAACTGTCAACTGTCCATTGTCAACTATCAACTGTCCACTGTCAACTGTCCACTGTCAACTGTCCATTGTCAACTATCAACTGCTCCTCATCGGAATCTGAACGATAAATTCAGTCCCTTCACCAGGAATTGAATTGCAAAATAGCTTACCGCCATGGATTTCCACAACAATCTGATAGCTAATTGCCAAACCTAAACCAGTGCCTTTCCCCACAGGTTTGGTTGTAAAAAAAGGATCGAATAACTGTTTTTTTGTCTCCTGATTCATCCCAGAGCCATTATCTGCGATGCGAATAAAAACATGTAACTTTTTATCCTCAAGACAACTTTCTTTCGGGAATGGGAATGAGGAAGAAGTAACAGTCTTAGCTCGCGCTTCTTTGCCGGAATAGGGATAATAATTGCTCTCATAAATATTATCTTCCATGCCATCGATTTGGATTAAATTCGAATTATCCCTATAAACCCATCCAGTTTGAATCGTAATACCAGGAGAATAATGGATAGTAATTTCTGATAAATTATCCTCTATTTTTGATTCAAAGTAACTTATTTTTTCCTCTATTGCATCAATCGAATTAGTCAGTAAATTCATAAATACCTGATTCATTTGTCCGGGATAGCACTCAATTGGTGGAAGATTTCCATAATCTTTGATTACCTGAATTCCGGGCAATCCCGGTTTACCTTTAAGGCGATATTGGAGAATCATTAACGTACTTTCAATCCCTTCGTGAATGTCTACCCGCTTCCTTCCCGATTCATCGGAACGAGAAAAAGTCCGTAGAGATTGAACAATTTCTCGAATCCTTTCTGCACCAATTTTCATCGAATTTTGGAGTTTAGCAAAATCGCTCATTAAAAATTCCAAATCGATGCCATCAATCCTTTCTTTAATTATGGCGGGAGGATTGGGGTAAATACTTCGATAAAGTTGAACCAGACTTAAAATATCTTGGCAATATTCTTGAGCATAAATTATATTGCCGTAAATATAGTTAACTGGATTATTAATTTCATGAGCTACACCAGCAACAAGATGACCCAAACTTGACATTTTTTCAGTTTGTAATAATTGAGCTTGAGTCTGTTGTAAGTCCCGCAAGATTTGAGTTAAGCGAGTTGCTTGTTGTTGAGCTTGTTCCATCGCTCTACAGCTATCAGCATAGAGTTCCGCTTGTTTAATTGCAATCAAAAGTTGCACCATTACCGATTGCAAGAGTTCAACTTCGCTATCACTCCAGACTCTAGGAGATTGAGCATGACTGCAACTAATTACACCAATAGTACCGCCTGGAGTCTGCATGGGTAAGAGTAACACAGAGGTATAGCCTAGGGAGCGCACAAATTTATGAAAACTGGGATCGCTGACAGTCTCTACATTATCAATTCGCAGAATTTCTAAATCTAATATTCGCTGACTGAAAGGTCCAACAAGATCCGCAGGATAACGACCAATTAAATCCGGTAAATTGGGATGACGTGCTTCTTTTACTACCTCCCAATAAGGTTGAGATTCATCAGGGTGATACCAAGCAAAATGACACCTATCGATTTGCAACATTTGCCTGATTTCTTGGACAGCAGTTTCTAAAATCGTGTTTAAATCCAAGCTATTGCGGATTTCTGTAGATAGTCGATTTAACAGTGCTTCCCGCCTTGCGGTTTCGTGCAATTCTCGGCTCTTTTCTTGTAGGGCAAATTCAGCATTTTTTCGAGAACTGATATCTTGAACTACATAAAGCAAATAGTTAGGATCGCCTTGACAATTACGAACTAATGAAGCAGTAACTTGTACCCAAATTACTGTATTATTTTTGCGTAAGTAGCGCTTTTCTATGGAATAGGTTTCAATCTCACCCGCAGCCAGAGATCTCTGGTAATTGCGATCGCAATCCACATCGTCTGGATGGGTTATAGTCCAGGATTTCATTGCCAAAATTTCCTGGCGGGTGTACCCAACAATATCGCAAAATTTTTGGTTTACCCGGAGTAATTTACCATCAATAGACTTGTGTTTTATCCCAACTGCTGCTTGCTCGAAAGTAGCGCGGAATCTTTCCTCACTCTCCCGCAGTCGCTCTTCTAAGCTTTCTTCTGATTCCCGCAAAAAGGTTTGTGAAAGTTGCTCCTCGACAGTTTCCTGTTCCAGATATTCTCGATCGCTATTGCTCAAATTTATGCCAGTTTTTACCTCTGTTTGAGGAAGAAGGGGAGAACATTTATCTTGATTCTCTAATAATAAAGTAGAGGGATCTAAATTTTCTCTCTCTAGCAACTCGGCAAACATTATGACTCCACCAATCTCACCCAGACTCGTTCGCCACGGGTCAATTTTCCATTTAACTTGTTGCCGCAATCCATCAGATTTGATGAAATAATCAGTAGAGCTGATGTGAGTTTCTCCCGCTAAACAAGAAGCAAAAATTGCTTGCCACCGTTGCCAAAGATGTGGAAAAGCAAGTTTTGAGCTTGGAGGAACGAGGAATGAGTTTTCTCTGGACAAGTCTAATTTCTCTTCTGTCTCTCCCATTCCCTCTTCCTGCAACCAGGGAAATATTTCCAAATGATACCGACCTATGATATTCTGGTTATGAATCCCGTAATCCATGAGCCAGCGACGAGACACGACCAAGTAACGCAGCTCGCGATCGAGCATCGCTACGGCAAAGGGTATCTCCTCGGCAAATGTCGATAAAATTTGGAGATTACCTGAGTTAGGGGACTCATCCTTAAGTTGGATCATGACCATTTCTTTAACAGCATAGCTACCGCCCCTCACCACCAACAGATTTGGCTTACCGCGATGAGAATATTCTCACCAGACTATTTCTATTAAACTACGCTACTATCCCAAGTGGCTGCGGCAAAACAAAGATCAATACTAACTTAAATATAGATAGTTATCTTACAAGGTAAGATAGTTATCGAAAATCGCTCGGTTTCGAGTAATGCCCTACACTACCAATGACTTTCCCAGCTTCCTGCAACAGCTACTTGATGGAGAATCCCTCTCCATAGAGCAAGCAGCTTATCTGATGGAGGGATGGCTCAATGAGGAAATTCCCTCAGTTTTATCCGGTGCAATTCTGGCGGCAATTCAAGCTAAAGGAGTCTCTGCCCTAGAGTTGGCGGGGATGGCGCAGGTACTCCAATCCCAATCAAAATCTCCCACTTCTGCAATCAGTGGGGCTGTTGAGATTTCTCACCAAACTCCGGTTATCGATACCTGCGGTACAGGTGGGGATGGTGCTTCAACTTTTAATATTTCTACTGCTGTTGCCTTTGTGGCGGCGGCTGCTGGGGTACGAGTGGCGAAACATGGGAATCGCTCTGCTTCGTCGCGAGTGGGATCGGCGGATGTCTTGGAAGCACTGGGGATTAATTTAGCAGCCCCACCCGCACAAGTGCAAGCTGCTTTGGATGAGGTGGGGGTGACTTTCTTGTTTGCACGAGGGTGGCATCCGGCGCTTAAAGCTGTAGCCTCTTTGCGACAAACCCTGAAAATTCGTACTGTGTTTAATCTTTTAGGTCCCTTGGTGAATCCCTTGCACCCTACTGGGCAGGTAATTGGTGTATTCGATGCGAAGATGATTGGGACTATTGCGCGAGCTTTATGTCAGTTGGGAACCAAAAATGCGATCGCTTTACACGGGAGAGAAGGGCTGGATGAAGCGGGATTGGCAGATCTCACTGACTTGGCTTTATTATCCAATGGGGAGGTACATCTTTCTACTCTCAATCCTCATTTGTTTGGGATAACCCCAGCTTCTACAGCAGCACTTCGGGGTGGTGATGTTGAGGAAAATGCGGTAATTTTGCGTGATGTTTTGCAAGGGAAGGGTACTTCTGCCCAGCAGGATGTTGTGGCTTTGAATGCTTCTTTGGCTTTACAAGTGGGTGGTGTTATTCCTCTGGAAGATCATGGGAGTGGTATGGCGCGAGCAAGAGAGGTGATGGCAAGTGGTGCTGCTTGGGCTAAATTAGAGCAGCTTGTGGAGTTTTTACGGGATTAGTTATTGGTTATATCAATTTCCTCAAATAGCGCTACACATCGACCCCCCCCAACCCCCCTTAGTAAGGCAGGGCTGTTTCAAGAAAAAAATTTGATAGAGCTAAAAACCAGACTGGGAGAGGGTTTTTCACCCTAAATCCTAATAAAATGAAATTAGGGATTAATTATTATGAAAAATCCTCTTTCTCCCTTTCTCCCCTGCCCCCTGCGAGCCTGCTCCCTAATTTCTCCACCGAGAATGAAACAGCCCTGCTTAGTAAGGGGGGAGCAAAGACCCCATCTGTAGCACAACAAACATGAAATTGGTATCATATCATTTCCGGTAGAATAGCACTTGTGCAAACAGGTTCGTAGTAAGCACTTTAGTGCCTGACATTATCAGATTTTGAGGCACTTTAGTGCCTACTACAAGCTATTGAATAACTGGGGCAAAGGCAAGATGGAAAACCTAACCCGATTAATTCATCTCCTTCGCGGTTATCTCGAGTTTGCAGAAACACTCAATACGGTAGCAGATTCAGGCTTTATCTATCATTTCGATGTGGAAATATTTGAGGATTTTCCAGAGGATTTTGAGTTATACAATGCTGTTTCTATCCAACAAGCCCAAACCATCCTTTATCAATGGTTTCGGGCTGGATTTCCCGACGAGATATACTTCTGTCCAATATGGCAAAATGCCGAGAATTTTTTTGATATCATCGAAATAGAGGTATTCAAACGACCTCCTTTTGTTTGTTCCCTCTTACACTGTGAATCATCTTCAGCTCTTTTCTTTCATAACGATTGGTTGAAAATTGGAGTTTATCTGGAAAAAGATAAAAAATAATTTTTATTCTGAAACTAGCAAATTAGTCTAAATCAAAAGTTATAAAAAAAAATAATTTAATAGCCTAACTATCAACTGTCAACTATCAACTATCAACTGTCAACTGTCAACTGTCAACTGTCAACTGTCAACTGCTATATGATTTATTGTTTAAATCCAGATTGCGATTGCCCGGATAACCTAGATGGGGAAATGTTTTGCTCCTGTTGCGGTGCTAGGTTGCTTTTGAGGGAACGTTATCGGGCTGTTAATCCAATTGGGCAGGGGGGATTTGGTCGAACTTTTTTGGCGGTGGATGGGGATAAGCCTTCTCAACCTTTATGTGTCATTAAGCAGTTTTGTCCTCGATTTAAGGGAACGACTGAGCGGGAAAAAGCGGCTGAATTATTCGAGCAGGAAGCGGTGCGATTGGATGAGTTGGGTAAGCATCCTCAAATTCCGGAATTATTGGCTCATTTTACTCAGGATTGTCGTCAGTATTTGGTGCAGGAGTTTATTGATGGACAGGATTTGGCTGAGGTTTTGGAGATAGAGGGGGCGTTTCGGGAATCTGAGATTAGAGATTTACTTGGTAGTTTATTGCCTGTGTTGGATTTTATCCATTCTCGTCATGTTATTCATCGGGATATTAAGCCGGAAAATATTATTCGTCGTTCTTTTTCTGCTTTGGAGAAAGGAGATTGTACGATAAAGACTAGGTTGGTTATTGTTGATTTTGGTGCGGCTAAGTCGGTGATGGGGATGGGAATTGCTAAACAGGGGACTAGTATTGGCACTCCGGAATTTATTGCGCCTGAACAAATTAAAGGGAGGGCTGTTTATGCTAGCGATTTGTATAGTTTGGGTGTAACTGCTGTTCATTTACTTACTCATGTCAATCCGCTCAAATTATTTGATACGGGTGAAAATGTTTGGGTGTGGCGGAATTATTTGCTTAATAATCCGGTAAGTGATGAGTTAGGATATATTTTGGATAAACTTTTGCAACCTGCGACTAATCGACGCTATCAATCGGCGGTTGAAGTTATTCAGGATTTAAAAGGGAGTGAGGGTAAAGTTATAATTCAAAATCAAAAAATCACAACTCATTATGCCAAGCCCAAAACTTTTGATTCTCATTTATTTCCGACAAGAATTTCGCCTGATGCTGAAGCAACTAAATTATCTAATACTATCAGTAACATTTCGCTAAATTGGCAACTTATTGATACTTTTAAAGGTCATTTAGGTGCGGTGGAATCGATTGCCATTAGTCCGGATGGGACAATGATAGCTAGTGGTAGTAGGGATCGCACAATTAGGTTATGGCACTTGTCTAATCGCCTGGAAGCCTGTACTCTGAAGGGACATAGGGATCGAGTGGCTGCTGTTGTTTTTGGTGGGGATGGGAAGGTTATTGTCAGCGGGAGTTACGATGGAAGCGTTAAGTTATGGGCTGTGGATAAGGAAGGGGAAATTTTTAGTATCGATGGTGAGGGGAAATGGATTACTTGTCTGGCAATTAGTCACGATGGGGAAACCTTAGTTAGTGCTAGTAGCGATCGCACTATTAAATTATGGCATTTTCTCGAAGGTAAGGAGTTGCGCCGGAGAGAGGCTCAATCTGTCATGGCGATGGCTTCGCCTGCTAAAGGAATCGCTATGTCTCCTGATGGACAATTCTTGGCTAGTGTTAGTGGCGATAAAACTGTTAAATTATGGAATTTGCAGACAGGAGAAGTATGCCATACTTTTGGTAATGGCTCTTTGTCTATTGGCGGTTTTTGTTCGGTTGCTTTGAGTCTAGATGGGCGGATTTTAGCGACGGGAAATCTTGATGGCACAATCCATTTATGGGATTTGGCAGAGCAGCGACAATTAGTTATGCTTAAAGCTCATCAAAGTAGAGTAGGTACTCTGGCTTTTAGTCCCGATGGGGAAACTTTTGCTAGTGGTAGTATGGATAAAACTATTAAAATTTGGCGCAATCGGGAAGCGATTGCTACTCTTAGGGAGCATTTACAGGAGGTTTATACTCTGGCTTTTACTCCAGATGGGAAAATATTGGTGAGTGGCAGTATGGATAAGACGATTAAGATTTGGGCTGACGGGGCGACAACAATCGGTCAATCCCTCACTCCGTAAGGGATTGACCTACTCCTTGCCCAAAAAAAATAGGTCGGCTATTCTCAAGTAGACCTATTTAATGAAAAAAATGAATTTCTTACCTACATTAGACATCTCACACCTCTCAAGTCAACTAAAAAGAACAGAATTTTTAATTTTTTGGCTATTTTTATATTCCAGTCCATTAAAATGGACTTTGGCTATTAGCCGTATAA
The DNA here is from genome assembly GCA_003511885.1 of Cyanobacteria bacterium UBA11153. Classification (GTDB taxonomy): domain Bacteria; phylum Cyanobacteriota; class Cyanobacteriia; order Cyanobacteriales; family Coleofasciculaceae; genus Limnofasciculus. The sequence continues at coordinate 13,814 of DOIX01000291.1, read as the reverse complement.
TTAATTCTCCGGCGGGTTTTCTAGCTTACTGACATTGGTGCAAGTTATGAGTTTCAACGGACTTTAGCTGTAAGATAGTGGTTAAAACTACTGGTGGATTATCGCGATCGATCGGGATTTATCTGGTAACATTACTAATAATGGAGATGGTGTGTTAGCCTTGGCATAACGCATCCTACAGAGAAAGGTTTTGTTTATGTCTTGTTATGATGGGGATGGTGTGTTAGCTTGAGCATAACGCACTCTACAGAGAAAGGTTTTGTGTGGGTACTGTTGAGGTAAAATCTTAATTGAAACTTACTGCAATAAATATTTTTGCCTTAATTTCACTAAATCTCTACATTCTGAATTACCAATGAATCAAATTTTAGTTAAAGTGGCAATAGCTGTAACAGTAACAATTGTGGCTGGTGCTATTTTCCTGAAGTTATCTTCATCTAAGTGGGGGAGAGTTATTGGCGATACTGAAACACCAATTCCTACAAAAGTCATATCATCTCACGAGCCGCCTCCTATATTGAAAGATACGAAACGAATTGTGATGCTGGGCGATAGTATTACGCAACAAGGTGGAAAACCGGGAGGTTATGTTTGGTTGGTACAAGCTTATCTTAATACTCTATATCCAGAGCGCGCCATCGCAATTATTAATGCAGGCATTTCTGGACACAAGTCTACCGATATGGCGGCGCGTTTTCAACGGGATGTTATCGCTCAAAAACCAGACTTAGTTACAATCAATGTGGGTGTCAATGATGTATGGCACGGATTTCAGGATTTGAAAAATGGAAAAAGCCACCCACTGGGAAATTTGCCAGGAGGCGTAACTCTGCCAGTATACCGCGAGAAACTTATTGATATGGTTCTCGCGGCACAAAAGGCAGGGATTCGGGTGGTTTTATTATCTCCCACGCCGATTTATGAACACCCAGATAATCTAGAGAATCGCCGACTTACCCAGTATATCCAAACAATGGAGGAAGTGGCTAGTCAAAATAATTGTTTGTTCATTAATCTCAACATATCATTGACGGAAGTTATCAATGTATACCAAAAACATGGGGGAAGGGCGCAAAATGTGGTTACTTATGATGGGGTACATTTGAATAAGATGGGCAATAGAATTGTCGCTTATAGTATTTTGCTGGGTTTGGGGATTCCGGATGAGGATATTCAAAATATTTATGTGGGTAATGAATAGTTGACGGTTGATAGTTGACAGTTGACAGTTGATAGTTGACAGTTGATAGTTGACAGTTGACAGTTGACAGTTGATATAGCAATCCTAAATGAGTGGTAACAAGTGAGAGGCTTGAAACCTAGCTATAGTAAGGATTGCGACGGAGAAAATGACCGCAACTGATTGAGGATTTCTATAGTTGTTAATGCCTAGTCTTCATTCTCCATTCCCTATTCCCTATTCATTAGGAAATATTAAATTGCGATCGCACGGCGGTTAATGGTAAATTCCATTGTAATTCTGGCTGCCATGTATCAATGTCAAATTGGGCTTTATTGCCTCGGTGGTAAGCCCGATATAATCTTTGCCAAATCTGATATGGCGATTGGTTAATCCCAGCCTTTGTTACCTGTTTGGCAATCATTCCTAATAATCCTAAGCCTAAGATAATATGGAAGATATGGAGTTTTGAACCTAGTAAAAATGCTTGTACTTCTGCTTCACCGATGGGGTCAACATGGTAACCTGTGAGAACATGGACGCTATCGTGTAGTTGTTTGCGACGAGGACCAGTAATGAGGGGTTTGAGTTGGTGAGATTGGAGGAATTCTGCTAAGGTGCGGCCTAGGGTGTTTGGAGGTAGCGATAGCAATTTTTCAATCTCTACTATTGGTGGTATGTTTAAGTTGAAGTTTTCACCGATTTTGTCTACCAGATTCAGAAATGTTTCTACATGAGGAAATTCTTTGTTTGTTCCTTGCATTTTTGAGAAGCTAATGGGGAGTGTGTACTGTTTGGTTTGAGAAGGGTAGGATTTTGTCGGGGCGGGTTTAGGGAATAAATTTGGCAACTCATTGATAATTCAGCTAAACCTACCCCACTTATAGCCTGTAGTTGTTCAGAACATAATCTTTTCAGGACTTACGGAAAGCGTCTATCTGTAGGGTGCATTATGGGAAAGCTAACGCACCATCCACTATTGGTAGCGTGACTGCGTAAGTCCTACTTTTTTTAACGCCAAGGTGCGCAAAGGTTAGCGCAAAGATACGCAAAGAAAAGACTGATGAGTTATTTCTGGACTAAGAAATAGGGAGACTATTTTTGAATTTTGAGTTAACCTTATTGATTTCTCATTCTTTGTCCGCCTTCTCTCATTCCACGTCCTTCACCCATTCTTCCTCGCATTCCTTCACGGAGTTTTTGCTTCTGTTCATCAGTTAGGATATCAGCCATTTGGTCTCGGTTTGCTCTCATGATGGAGTGCATTTGTTCTTTTTGATCCTCTGTGAGGTTAAGGGCTTCCATTTCTTGTCGTAGCTCTTGGCGAAGCTCTCTCACTCTCTGGAAACGTTGCTGTTGTTGAGGGGATAAAATTCCTTCAATCTGTGAGTCAACATTATCCCGCATTTGATCTAATTTAGACTGTTGTTCCGGGGTAAGATTAAGTTCAGCTAAACCTGGATGTCCTTCTGGTGGTAATGCGTTAGATTTTTGAGCATTTAGGATGAATGGTGCGGTGGCGATAGAGAGTGTGGCAATACCTGCGACTAAAGGCAGAAGCTTGATTTTCATGGTGTTATCCTTTACTATGTCAGTTCTGGTTCGATGCTTCTATCTTATAAAAACTACCGATTAAATTCCATGAGACGAAAGACCTAATTTTATCTGGGACTTTAGTCCTATAACTAAGTCATGGGGGATTTGGTATTTTAGATTGTACTTCTTTGCGATCGATCCCGCTGGTAGAGAGTCCACTGTCAATTGTCCATTGTCAATTGTCCACTATCCACTGCTATATTATGAGCGAATTTATTCATCTTCGCAATCATCCGATTAAATTTCTGCTCTATCTGGAGTGGATTATCCTGGGTATTGTCGCTTTGATTGAATTGGTGACGTGGCAATTGCCTCCATATCCTAGGCAACCCTTAGTAAACTTTATTTGTCTGGCTTTATTTGGTGTCATTGGTCTAGAAATACCTAAAGACAAGTCTATCGACAAGATAATTTATACCGGATTAGAGATTGGATTCATTCTCGTATCATCTATATGGGGAGGTATTCGGATAGCACCTTTACTGATTATTATTTTTGTAATCCGTAATTGTTTTATTTTTAAGGGCAATAGTCGCTTAATTATCACCTTATTTGCCTTTCTATTGTTTGTTGTCTCCGAGTCATATAGGATTCAGAATATGCCGAGGTCAATGGGGATAAGGTTTTTACCACCAGAGCGATTTATATTTATATTTGTCAGTTCTACTGTATTATTTGGCTTAGTGGTAGTTTTTTTACAGTTATTAGTGGATGCCGTACTCTCAGAAAGAGAAAGTCGGGAAGAGTTAGCACAGGTTAACGCCCAACTTCGTCAATATGCCTTACGAGTTGAAGATATTGCTACCCTCCAAGAAAGAAACCGGATTGCCCGCGAAATCCATGATTCTTTAGGACATTCACTAACAGTATTTAACCTGCACTTAGAAGCCGCATTGAAATTGTTAGACACCAACCCTACTGAAGCCAAAGAATTTATTTTAGAAGCCAAACAACTAGGGGCAACTGCCCTGAAGGAAGTACGTCAATCTGTAGCTAGCTTGCGTAGCGAGCCTTGGCGAGGACAGTCATTAGAAATTGCGATCGCGTCTTTGGCTAATGAATTCTCTAAATCTACAGGTATTCTGCCTCATTATGCTCTAGATTTACCACACCAAATTCCTACAGAAATCAAAACAGCAGTTTATCGGATTGTTCAGGAATCTCTGACTAATATATGTAAATATGCCACAGCAACGGAAGTTTCCATTACAGTAGAAGGCAAAACAGACTTACATCTGATTGTCCAAGATAATGGTAGAGGATTTAATCCCGATCGAAACACAACTGGTTTTGGCATACAGGGAATGCGGGAACGTACTGAAGCATTAGGTGGTAAATTTAAAATAGTAACTGCACCCGCACAAGGTTGCCGAATTATCGCTCATTTTCCCTTACCAAGGCTCTAGCTGCTAGCCGCTAGAGTCTTGGTAAAGGCAATTAGCAATTAGCAATTAGCAATTAGCAATTAGCAATTAAAAATTCTAGCAACCGCCAGGGCGGTTAAGACATTCTCAATTCCTCAAGCCATTGATTTGATAGCTTTCTGCTTGAGCCAATAGCCCCTAGTCCCTTGCTATATGATTAAAATTTTACTAGTTGACGATCAAAGCCTAATCCGCCGTGGCTTAAAAGCCCTATTAAATTTTGAACCAGATTTCCAAATCATAGGAGAAGCCGATAATGGAGAAATAGCAATCCATCAGGTAGAAACATTACAACCAGATATCGTACTAATGGATATTCGGATGCCGATTATGGACGGAGTTGCCGCAACTAGAGAAATAAGCCAACGCTTTCCCCAAACCAAAGTTTTAGTATTAACCACATTTGACGATAATGAATACGTGACTCAAGCATTACAATACGGCGCAGTCGGATATTTACTCAAAGATACGCCACCAGAAGAATTAGCCCAAGCAATTCGTACCGTACATAAAGGTTATACTCAATTAAGTCCCGGGATCGGCAAAAAAATCATCGCCCAAATTCCCGCACCGCTAACCAATCGTCCTGAAGGTTGGGAACAATTAACACCGAGAGAACAGGAAATTTTACAGTTAATTGCGAAAGGAGCGAGTAACAGAGAAATTGCCCAGACACTATATATTTCCGAGAAGACAGTAAAAAACCACGTTACCAATATTTTAAGTAGATTAAACTTGCGCGATCGCACTCAAGCCGCAATTTGGGCTAATTCCAACTAAAATCCCATACTTTCCCCCCTGTTTAGGGAAGCTTCGGTATCAAATTTAACGATCGGATATAGCTGTTGACAGTGGACAGTTGACAGTTGGCAATTATAGCCATGGCAATCAAACCGTTCACTGAGGATAGAGAATATTTGCTAAAACAGAGAATCATTGTTTACAATCGGGTGATGAAGTTCATTCAGCTTAAGGAGTGCCTCCTAATGCAGTACAAAATTTTATTGAGTCTGGCAAGTATTCTGCCATTGGCAACTTCAATGCTAACCATCGCTTTATTCGCTAATCGGGCATCTGCAACTGAAGGGATGGGTGTGAATATTATTGCTAACTCTAGTCCCACAGCTACCAGTCAAGTTTCCTGCGATGTCCCCACCACACCCAAGCTAAAATCTTTCAGAATACATAACCTTAATCAAGGTACTTTGATTGCCTCAAGTGATATTGGGGGCGATGATGAATTTATTGATTTTACTGCGGCTGAAAGCGATGCTGCCGTTACTCTTTTTGGTTGCGATTGTTCTTCCTGTATGAATGCCTTACGTCAGTTACGGAGTCAGACATTTTTCAATAACAGTGAAGGCCATTGTTGGACATCTATGGAAGAAAGAGTTTCGTCACAGCAAATTCAAGAAGTTTTAAGAGCTTTAGATGCTGAAGATGCCAGTTTGGGGAAAATTAAGTTGGATTAATCGATAACTACCAACTTTAGTAAAAATGGCTCTTCTGGAGAGCTATTTTTACTAAAAAATTGGATAAATTCTGATAAGGGAATTACAGACTAGAAAATATTGAATTGAATCACGATAGTGTATAAAAGCTGCACGAGGTTATTAGCTCTCCTTTGGATTATTCTACCACGATCGCTGAAATGACGCAATCTCGTCAATAATTGAGAATCTTTTTTAATAAATTTAACGAAGTTAAAGCACTTTCAGCCATCGCTCATTTATTAAGTTATGTAAATGATTTTTTTTTGAGGGGAAAGGGGTGAGGGGTGAGGGAAAAACCCTGAATTCGGGATGGGGACATCTGGGACTGGGAACCTTCACAGAAGAGTTATCGCCCTTGACAGTTAACAGTTATTTGATAGAAAGCAAACCATTAATTCATTAAGCTCTCAAACCTCTATTAGATTTTTCCATAAATTAGGTTTTCATCTAGACAGGATAAGGGTTTCAGATTATTTCTGGGAGATGTCTATTCATAACATTATAGCTGTAAATACCGATCTAGCGGTTACTATATTAACTTCTATCCAACTATGGTGAGGAAAAAATGCTTGAAAGCTTTGTCTGGTATATCTTGTACATTAATTAAGCAAGTCGTTAAACAGTTATAGCGAGGGACTAGGGGCTAGGGGCTAGGGGCTAGGGAAGAA
>DOIX01000291.1:0-7165 GCA_003511885.1 Cyanobacteria bacterium UBA11153 | reverse complement strand
TTAGATGCGCCGCAGCTTAATACTCACTCCCTACTACCCACTCCCCATTTTTAGCAATTCCTTCCGTAAAGATAAGGGTGAATATCCTAAATTAAATGCTATTGAACTATCTAAAGAAACATCTCGCGCCCTGGGTGCAGCCATTTTTACATCTGCTTGACGACAAGATTTTAATCCGGTTTCGGGTAATTTTAATACCTCGACTAATAATCTACCAAAGTCATAACGGGATATCCTCTCTTTACCACCCAAGTGAATTATGCCTTGAACTTTATCCAAAGCTAATAATAAACCTTGGGCTGCTGTTGTTGCACTTACGGGCGTGCGAAACTCGTCGATAAATAAGCTCAATTCTTCCTCGGCTTGCAAAATTTTGATGAATGGCTGGATGAAACTACTGGCTGTGGGTGTGATATTGCCAAACATTAAGGGCATTCTACATATAGCAGTGAGAGGATAACGGGCTAGCATCTCTACCTCTGCTCTGACTTTTTGTTCGCCATAATAATTAACTGGACAAACTGGATCGTTTTCTTTGTAAGGAGGATGTAAGCCATCAAAAACTAAATCTGTTGAGGTAAAGACACAGGGAATGGCATAATCTGCACAAAGTCCAGCAATATTAGCGGAGGCAGTGACATTAATCGGTTTTGTTCGATTGGGGTAAGTTTGACAAAAATTGGGGCTGGATTTAGCGGCTGTATGTATTACAGCTTCGGGCTGAATCTCTTGAAATAGACGCTGAAGTTCCTGAAAATCTGTTAAATTCACCTCGATCGCAGTTATACTAGGGCTTGATACCTTGTGGGCAAAGTACGTGCCGTAGACTTGCCATTGAAGTTTGGCTAGCTGACAAAGATGCCATCCTAAAAAACCGCTCGCACCTGTGACTAAGAGTTTTTTCACGGAATGTAATTAATATAACTATGACAAACCATCAAGATTTAGGTTTAATTTTAACAGAAACATTAAACGAGGTTAACCAGGAATTGAAAAAACTTCTGGGCGTTGATAGAAGTACGATTTTCTTGTTAGATAGGCATAATCCAGCAGTCTGTTCCGTTTTCTGTAATAATTGCGATCGCGCTCTTGAGGTAAAAATCCCGCTCCAACCGGGTATGGGGCAGGTTGACAGTTTAAAATATTTTGTGCGGGAGCCTTTTGATTGTCAGGAGTATCTCCAAAAGTCTCGCCGGGAGCTGGCGGGTAAAAAAATACCTTATATTGCTTATAATATTCTGGCATTGCCTATTTTAAATCGCCAAGGCTATCCTGTGGCTTTTGTCCAATTCCTCAATAAACTTAAGCCCTACAACCGTCCTGAAGATTCGATGTATAAACGAGTCGATATTAATGGCTTTTCTCCAGAAGATAAGGAACGTTTTGCCAGGGCTACTGCTACTATATTGAGTACCATTGAGAGGAGTCAAGTCATTCAGGCGGAAATCAAAAAACAACGAGTATTTGTGGCTTTTATGAAAGCCATCCATACCATTAGTCAAGGTGGATTAGATTTAGATGCTACCCTCAAATTAATTGTAGAAGAAGCTAAAGCCTTAATCAATGCCGATCGTACCATATTATGGCTGATTAACGAAGAACGGAACGAATTATGGACAAAAGTTGCCATGGCAGACGGGACTTTTAAAACCCTCCATCTCCCTATCGGTATTGGTTTTACCGGAAAAGTTGCCCAAACTAGAAAACCCCTCGATATTCCCTTTGATGTCTACCTCCATCCCGATTCCGAATCCATCCAAAAATGGGATAAGCAAATCGGATATCGCACTTGTAACTTACTCTATCTTCCCATCTTGAATACCAGTGGAAAATTACTAGGAGTAATGGAATTAGTCAATAAACATAAATTCGGTAATTTTCCCGAATATAACCCAGAAACTTGGCCTTTAGCACCCGAAAAATTTAAAGCCAGCTTTAGCCAAGCCGACAAACAATTAATGAATGCCTTTAGCCTCCAAGTTGGAATTGCCCTAGACAACGCCAAACAATTTACCACCCTCAAACAACAAGAAGAAATCCAACGCCATATCTTTGGTAACTTAGATAGAGGAGCAATTTTTACCGATAAACAAGGTAGAATTATCACCGCCAATGACAAAGCCAAACAACTCCTAAATATTCACCAAGATAAACAAATAGAAGGACACCTAATTAGAGAATTAGTGAAAATCAAAGACGATAACCTAGTCAAATGCTTTAAAGATATATTAACCGGACAACCCCAACAATACCACCCCCATCAAATTTTAATCGCTGGCGGAAAAGAAAGAGAAATTAACTTATCAATTAACGCCATCTCAGAGCAAACCGACAGTAACCATATCCATGGTATCCTCCTCGCCATCGAAGAAACCGACAAAAACCATCAAAACCACAATCATCAGCCCCACAACCAAAACCTAACCCAAACCTGGCTCAAACAACACAATATTCCATCCCTAACCCAAGAAAACGTATCAATCTTATGTTTAGATATTCGGGGCTACACCAGCCTAGTTGAAGAAATGGAGCCAGAAGAAGTAGCCGATTTAGTCGATAGATACTTTGAATTAATGATCGATGCCGTATTAAAATATCAAGGCACAATAGACAAATACATCAGCGATACACCAATCGCCATATTTGGCACATCCTTACCCTTAGAAAATAGGGCATGGCACGCCATCCAAACCGCCATCGAAATGCGCCATAGACTGACAAAATTCAACACCCATTACCTACCACCAAACCAACAACCCTTACAAATCGGCATCGCCATTCACTCCGGCAATATCAACAACGAAAAAAACGGAAACAGCCACCATCGCACCAGCGACACAATTAACCTAGCCTCCATCCTAGAAAAAGCAGGCAGAGAATACAACTGCGATATTATCATCAGCGAAACCACCTACCAACAATGTTGCGATCGCATTTTAGCAAGAGAATTAGATCGAATTTACACCAAAAACCAAAAACAACCCATATCCATCTACGAAGTAATCGCACTCAACACCCAAACCATCTCACCACCACAACAACAAATCATCAAACATTACCAAAAAGCCCGTCAACATTATCTACAACATCAATTTGCCCTAGCCATGAGCGAATTTTCCCAAGTCTTAGCCATTAACAACAACGACAAACCCGCCAAACTACACATTCAACGATGCCTACACTGGCTAGAAAATCCCCCAACCACCAACACCCCCGCCATTGAAATAGGGGCTAGGGGCTAGGGATTAGAGGCTAGGGGCTAGGGGCTAGGGGCTAGGGGAGAATTTGTTATTTTTGACTTGTGACTTTTGACTTGTGACTTGTAACTTTTGACTTGATAAGCTGCTACGCATCTAAATTGGATATGATTCAGTTAGGAAACAATCCGTCAAACCCTCAGAGTGTCTCCCCCTCTCCGCGTCTCCGTGTCTGTTTCAATAAGCAATTTAAAAGCGCCGCAGCTTATCATGCCCCCATACCCGAATAATGCTTCAAACCCTTCCGCCATAACCAACGATTCGTGACAAAAAAGAATAAACCCCAACCCCACATCACCAAAAATGCCCTACCCAAATCTACAGGCAACCCAATCAAAACCGAAGCCGGAAAATTAATCATATAAGGAAAAGGAGTCCACAACGCCACCTCCCGCACCGCATCGGGAAAAACCTCTAGAGGAGCAATCATACCCGAAAGAAACAAATGTAATAAAAACAAAAATTGCTCAATCGCACTAGCCCGCTCAGTCCAAAAAGCAAACAAAGCATAAGTATACTGCATCAAGAAACGCAGAGCAAATGCCATAACCACAGTCACGCAAAACAGTAACAAATTGCTCAAACTAGGCAACCAAAACGCCTGGGGATAAAGCAAAAAAAACAAAGCAACCAAAGCGACAATAAATGGTATTCGAGCTATCCTTTCCGATATATGGGTAGCAACATGATGCCATACAGGATCGATTGGCTGCAACAAGCGATGAGATAACTGCCCTTGTAAAACTTCCTTTTCAAAATCCCAAATTACCCAAACTACTGTAAACTGACGGATAATAAAAACAGCCAAAAAATAGCGAGCAAAATCCCCAGCCGCCAAGCTAAACTGTCCACCTTGAGATGCCTCAATCCACACCCCCATCATAATCAAAGGTAAACTGCCCGATAGCGCCCACAAAAATATTTCTGCCCGATACTCCAATATGTAAGCATAGTAAACGAATATCAACGTTTTAGCTATAGTAATTACTCGCTTCATTAAACTGCTCCCATCCGAAATACCCTACCAATTACTTCCTCAATTGGTGGATCTGTTACAGTTAAATCTAACACTTCTAATTCCGCTAAAATCCGAGCCACAGTCCCCGTAAGTTTCTCCCTCAGCACCAAAAACCGTACCTCCCTACCCTCTACCGCTGCCACCTCACCATAACTTTGCAGCGCCGTTAAATCGCCCTTTTCCACATCAGGCAAAAGATTAGCCAATTCCACCTTCACCTCCCGATAGGGAGAAAAACGCTCCAATAAATCATCCAGACTACCATCATAAATCTTCTGACCCTCATAAATGAGCAAGACGCGATCGCAAAGAGCCGTAATATCTGCCATATAATGACTAGTTAATAGAATCGTCGCCCCTGTACGTTGATTGTATTCCCGCAAGAAATCTCGTACCGCTAATTGCGCATTAACATCTAATCCTAAAGTCGGCTCATCCAAAAATAATACCTTGGGTTGATGGAGAAGTGCCGCCAAAAGTTCAGCTTTCATCCTTTCCCCCAAAGACAATTTTCGGACTGCTTGAGTCAGTTTACCTTCCAGAGCCAGCATTTCCGAAAGTTCACCAACTCGATAATTAAACTGTTTAGGAGAAATTCCGTAAACAGCGGCATTAATTCTCAAAGAATCCAAAGCAGGCAAATCCCAAATTAACTGCTGCTTTTGCCCCATTACTAGAGTAATTTTCTGCAAAAAGTCTGGTTGACGCTTGAAAGGAATGCGATCCGCCACTCGCACCGTCCCACTTGAGGGATGAATTAGCCCAGTCAGGATTTTTAGGGTAGTAGTTTTTCCCGCCCCATTAGGCCCTAAAAATCCCACAATCTCGCCCATTCCTATTTCAAATGAGACATTTTGTACTGCTGTCACTAAGCGGTAGTTCCGGTGGAAGAAGTGGGAAAATGTACCCTTAATCCCCGGTTCTTTTATAGCTACCGGATAGACTTTACTTAGGTTTTCCGCCACAATAATAGACATAGATTTCAGTGTAATGGATATTCTCGCCCCTAGTTCCCGATCTGGAAAAGGACGGTGAGTATTATCTTGACAATTATCGTAGTATATGATTGGTTATTTGCGTAATACTTTATACTACAGATATGGAGCGACAAATACTGGCAAACTTTGACGAGGAAGGCATCTCAGTTTACCAAGCTTTCAAACCGTCTACTGCTGAAGAAGCCGTGCGTCTGGGTACTTTCGGTACAGGCTTTAGCTTGGAGAGAATGACTTGGATTAAACCTTCCTTCGGCTGGATGCTCTATCGTTCCGGTTACGCTATCAAACAGGGACAAGAGTGCATCCTCAAAATTAAGCTAACTCATGAGGGGTTTCAAACTATTCTAGCTCAAGCTGTCCCCAGTTCCTTTGACCGCACATTATTTAAGACAAAACAAGACTGGTCTGGTGCTTTACGCCGAGGTGAGGTACGCTATCAGTGGGACCCAGACCGAGATTTAAAGTTGCAAATACTCCCACATCGGGCATTGCAACTGGGGATTAGAGGCAGTGTAGTCAGAGATTACGTCAATTGCTGGATTCTGGCGATTGAGGATGTTACCGAATTAGCTCATCGTATCAAAAGAGCTATCCACCAAACACTGGACAAAACAAGACAACCAGCTCAAACAGTGTAGAAATAGCAGAACAGTTACAAACTACGTTTTTAGAGTCATGACACCTACGGGTGCTTTCCAGCTCGTAGCTCTGTCGTCAATTATTAAACATCTCTATTTGGTTAAAGAAGTGTAATTGACACGACAAGCTCTTAAAACATTGGCGTTAGCGAAGCGGGGCGTTAGCCCGGAAAACATTACCCCAATAGGGAGGACGTTTATATCTAACTTTGTATTTGTTCTAGATACAAACACCACCAGATTTCTTGGCTAATTTTCCCTAACATGGGTACTTTTTTCGGGATTGGCATTGCTTTAAAAGCATAGCCTGTCAAGGTTTCAACCATAGTTGTCGCCCCGTCAGACATAAGTCTTAATTTTTGTGACTTTTTGCAATCTGCTTTGCAGCAGCGCAAGCTATCGCTGAGGAGTGTCACAACTCTATTGTAAAGATTCGATGAAGATGGTCTAGGACCTTTAGCGGAATTTTTTATTTCATGTAAAATTTTTAAATCTCGACGTTCTTTTAACCCCTGTTTCCTGCCCCTCTACTCTTTACAAGATGAATACTAGATATATTTTTGGCAATAATCTACTTGTCGAAACGCCTCTCCTGCTGGAATCTGATGTCCTCTCTGTTGCAGAACAAGTTCTCCTCCTGGCACAAGCTAGGTTAGCTGCTTTTGCCAATAGCCCGGAGTTTAGTCAGAAGATGGCGGTAGCTTTTGGGGAAGGGGTGGAAACGGCTGAGTTACAGGCAGATTGGCTGGCTGGAGATTTTAGCCTACTTTCTGGGATAGAAATTCGCCAAGGTGGTGAACTTAATGGCGCAAATGGGGCTTATGGGGCGACTACTAACCGAATTTATTTGTCAGAGGCGTTTCTGCGAGAGAATCTGGGGAATTTAGAGGCGTTGGTAAGTGTGATATTGGAAGAGGCGGGACATCGGATTGATGCGCGACTCAATAGCGTGGATAGTGCGGGGGATGAAGGGGCGATTTTCGCGGCGTTGGTGCGGGGTGAGAGTTTGGATGATGAGGCATTACAAGCTTTGAAGGCTGAGGACGATCTAGGAATTATTGTACTTGATGGGCAAGTTATTCCGGTAGAGGATAGTGGTGTAGATAACAGCGATAATTCTATTGGTACTGCTATCAACGTTGGTACTTTGAGTAGTAGTCAAACTTTCCCAGATTTTGTGGGAAGTGCTGATACGGTTGATTACTACAAGTTTTCCCTCACAGAAACCAGCGATGTGACGCTCCTGACTAATGG
>DOIX01000292.1:8532-15568 GCA_003511885.1 Cyanobacteria bacterium UBA11153 | reverse complement strand
ATGATGAGCATTCTGATGTCCGTCGCCATGCTGCTAATGCCTTAAGTAAGTTGTGCAAAAATAACAGTAATTTTCTTACCACTATCATTGCCTGGATTCAGCAGCATCAGGATTCTGATTATATCGGTAGTGGGATTGATACTCTGTGGGATTTTTTGGCAGTAGAATAGGGGTTAGATTGAGATATGGCATTAATGGTGAGAAACCGCCAGAAACCGCCAGAAACCGCCAGTGGTTAAAACCACTGTCTCACAGCTAAAGTCGTCTTTAGACGACTCAATCTGATTTTTAACTTATTTTAATTCAGTGGAGTAGGAATCGCGAATAATGATTTGTACTATTTTCAATTAACTGTTTCACCTCTCCTCTAAAAGGAGAGGTGATTGAGATTTATGGCTTCCTCTTCCAACTAAAAAAGTTAGTTTTGGTGCGTTAGGCTTTGCCATAACGCACCTTACCAAAACATCATGGAAGCTCTTCGCCACTGTCTTTTAAGCGGAATACGTTAAATAAATTAGAGTTAATTGCTGTTGGGTTTGCTAGCTTTTTTGGCTTCTTCTATCCAGGTATCGAATTTCTGTTGGTTATTTTTTACCCAGGCTTCGGCATGACGGCGGATATCTTCGGGGCTGTTTTCACCTTTTTCGATGAGGGTTAATTCGGCGTTAATATCTTCTACTGGAATCTGAATCTGTTCAAATAGGCTTTTGGCGGCTGGGTTGGTTTTTAAAAATTCTTTTTGCCCGACAACGCGCAATCTATCGATGGGATAGCCAATATTTTTACCGTCTATTGAGGTATCTTTAGCTGTGAATTCTCCTAAATCTTTGGGTAAGGAGGTGAAAGGTACTTCTAACCAAATTACATCGGCTCCTGTTTTGAGGGTTGTGGTAATCCAGAGTATGTTGGATGAGAAGTATAAGATGGGTTTTCCTTGTTTATATCGTGCTAAAACATCTGCTAATAAAGGTGCTTCTTCTCCTTTGTCTTGTTCGACGGTATCTTGCAAGCCGTAAGCTTTAATCTGATAGTCGATGAATTCGGCACAAGGGGAACCTGCACTACAGCCAGCTAAGTTGGCTTTGCCATCGTTATCGGAGTCAAATAGTTTGGCAATTTTGGGATCTTTGAGTTGACTAAAGTTGGTAATTTTGGCTGATTCTGCGGTTTTTTTATCGATCTGATATCCTAAAAATACATTAGAAACAATTTCGCCAACTTGTTCTAATTTTTCATCACCGCCACTTTTTTTAAATAATCCTGCTTGCATTTTTTCCCGATGTCCGGCAAAAATATCTAAGTCGCCATTGCTGAGGGCAACGTGTAAGGCAGCAGGTGCGAGTTGTTTGAGGTTTTCTACTTCGTAACCCAGTTGAGATAGTCCAAGATTCACGATTTCTCCAATAAATCGAGAGATTTGGGCTGGACCGCAGGATGGGCGTATTTTAATTCCTTTTCCAGGTAAGTCTGTGGTTGAGGTTTTTGCTGGTTGGGAATTGGTATTTTCTGGAGATTCTGATGTGGTTTGGGGGGGCGACTGGCAGGCGATTAATCCGAAAATTATGGGAGCTAAGGCGGAAATTATTGCAATTTTGGGTCTTGGCATTTTCATTTTTCTATTTTAATAAATTATCAACTGTCAACTATAAACTCTTAACTGTCAATTGTCCATTGACAATTGTCAATTGTCAATTGTCAACTGTCCACTGCTTTCCCACGGCTTGAGTAATGCGATCTAACATAATTGCGATCGCAACAATTCCCAATCCGCCTACTGTAGCCATGCCTAAATCCAGTCGGTTAATGCCTTGTAATACTATCATGCCTAATCCATCGGCGGCAATCATGGAGGCAATGACTGACATTCTTAATGCAAATAAAACTGTTTGATTGACTCCTGCTAAAATGGTGGGTATTGCTAAAGGAAGTTGTATTTCCCATAAAATTTGTCCGGGACTTGATCCAAATGCTTTTGCTGCTTCGACTATTTCTGGAGAAACTTGTTTAATCCCTAAAATAGTTAAACGGATGAGTGGAGGTACGGCAACAATAATGGTAGCAATTGCGCCAGGAATTTTGCCAATCCCAAATAGCATGACTGCGGGAACTAAATAGACAAATGTGGGAAAAGTTTGCATCAAATCCAACAGAGGACGAATTAATCTATCTAGCCTTTGATTCCTGGCGCAAGCAATGCCAATCGGAATGCCAACCATCACGCAAAATCCGACAGCCGTCCCCACTAAAGCTAGAGTCATGACTGCCTCTTGCCATACTCCAACTAATCCAATAATAGTTAAAGCCAATATGCTATAAATAGCAATCCCTCGCCCAGCTATTTTCCAGACGATTAAACCCACCACAATCATAAAAATTAGTGGTGGAATCGATAATAATAACGACTCGATTCCATCCAGAGCCAAACTAATAGGGAAGCGAATAGCTTGGAAGATAGGGCGAAAATTTTGAACCAATACCTCAACTCCTATATTAATCCACTCATCCAGAGGCAAAGTATATTTAGCAAATGGATTGAGCAAGATATCCAGAGCCGTGGGGATTTTCGTCATTAAACAATAAGATATAGTCATAAAGAGCCTTTCAAACTAGCCAGAAGAGCCGAAATTGCGATCGCGCCCTGAAATTTTCCTTTTTCATCGACTACAGCCACAGGGATTCCGCCTTGCCAAAGGTGCAAAGTATTCTCTATGGTACTAGAATCAATCGCTACAGGAAAGTTAGTTTCCATCACTTTATTTATTTCCACTTTTCCTTGTTCAATCCCTCCTTCAAGTAATCGTCTCTTCAGAATTCCCACAGGCTTGCCATCACCATCTAAAATATACATAGCTTCCAAATTATAATCTACCATTTTCGCCAATGCCCCCTCCAGAGAATCTCCACCGATAATTGAAGTAATAGTTGGGCGGGCAATCGAGCCAGTTTTGATAACTTGGGCGCGATTAACATCTCGACTAAAAGCTCTAATATAGTCATTAACTGGTTGAACAATAATATCTTCAGGCGTACCAACCTGAACAATATATCCATCTTTCATCACAGCAATGCGATTGCCAATTTTCAGCGCCTCTTGAATATCATGACTAATAAATATAATCGTCTTATGAAATTCTGCTTGTAGTGCCAATAATTCCTCCTGCATTTCTCGTCTAATTAAGGGATCCAGGGCACTAAATGGTTCATCCATCAGCAAAATTTCTCCATCTGTTGCTAAAGCACGAGCTAATCCTACCCGTTGCTGCATTCCACCACTAAGAGCAGCCGGAAAATAATCTGCCCATTTTAATAAACCAACTGTTTCTAAAGTTAACATTGCTTTTTCCCGGCGTTTCACTTTATCTATCCCCCGGATTTTTAAGCCATATTCCACATTTTCCACAACAGTTTTATGAGGAAATAACCCAAACCCCTGAAAAACCATAGAAATTTTACTCAAACGAATCTCTCGCATCCGTTTTTCATCCAAATGGGCAATATCTTCATTATCAATATAAATATGCCCGCTAGTAGGATCGATGAGACGGTTGATACAGCGTACCAGAGTTGATTTTCCAGAGCCAGATAGCCCCATCACGACAAATAATTCACCTCGATTTACTGTCAGAGAAACATCAGCAATACCTAAAACATTACCCGTTGTTTGTAAAAGAGAATCTCTCGTACCACCATCTCGCCATATTTTGAGCGCACGACGAGGATTATCTCCATATATCTTAATTAAATTTTCAATGATAATTTTTGGTTCTGACTCGATCATTTTCTACATTTTAGCTAAATCTATTAATTATCAATCATCAATCGTCAATTGTCAACTCAATACAGTTTGATTATCTCAAGTCATTCTCAATTGTTAATTGTCAATTATCAACTGCTATAATTACATTAGCAAATATAGGGCATAATGTTAGCACAATGCAGGATTTAAGAGCGGAACTAGCACAAGCACTCGATGAAGCAGAATGGGAATGGCTAATTCCTCATGTTAAACGAGATGTTGTCATTTTTGTCACGAAAGATTTAGATTTACTAGATGTGGGAGTAGCCTTCGCCCGCGATGATACCCTATCTGTAGAGAGTTGGATTAGCAAACAACAACTCCACAAGCCTTTTCCCGATCAACTAAATATGTGGAATAGCGATAAAACAATCCGGTTTCAAGCGTTAATTGTCCAACCTTATGTCTTGGTACAACAATTAGCAATAGCTTAGGTAATAAATCGAACGGCAGAGAATTTAGGACTTATATAAGTTACCATAAAATACCTGATATCACCGATTTTTTTTAACTGGTGACACCAGGTATTTTGAACCATTTGTTAAAAGAGGATTAGATGAAAATACGCGGAATCGAGGAACGGATAAGACAATGAAAATTAAAGTTAAAAATCTTGGTGCTTTAAAGCAAGCTGAATTCACCCTTAGCGACTTTACGATCCTTTGTGGTAACAACAATACTGGCAAAACTTATGCTACTTACGCCCTATTTGGCTTTTTGTATACTTGGCGGCGGATGTTTTCAATCAAAATAAAAAAGGATCAGATCGATCGACTCCTTGCTGACGGCGTAATTCGTCTTGATATACAAGAATATGTCGAACAAGCAGAGCAGATTATCGCTCAAGGTTGTTAGGCATATACCAAGGAATTACCGAAGATTTTTGCAGCAGTAGCTGAACGATTTAAAGAAACACAATTTCACGCGATCCTGGGGACAAAAAATATTACTTTATTAAGCAAGTTTTACCTAGTAACTCGCTTCGGGGATCCTTCAATTTTCTCGATTTCTAAAACTGAAAAAAGTACAGAATTAGTCGTCACGTTGTTAGTTGAAAAAGAAAGCGTAAAAATCCCCAATGATATCATTGAACACATCATCAAAGCAGATAAATTTAGCTCACCGAATGCAATTTTTCAAGGAGAGCATGGTGAATGCAAGCGTGCAGATAATGATGTAACCATTAAGCTTTCAGGATTCAATCAAGTTAAACTACTTTTTATTAATAAATCCCGATGATTGACCTAGAGTAGCACCCGTATGTCCCGTAACCACCCAAAGTAAAGATCTTGCACCATCTCGGAAACATTTTTCAATTGGCTCGGGTTTACGTCCCAATTTAACAGGTACTGGTTTGAGTAAAATTCCTCGACTACCAAAAACAATATCACCAATTATGCGAGCGCGAGGCATGTGATCGTCAGAAGTAATTAAATATACTCCGTCAATTCCTTCCGCTTGCAATTTATCTACTAGGGTAGTGAAATTTGTTACTGTATCTGTAGCTTGACGATCGATATGCAAGCGATCTTTTTTAATTCCAGCTTTCGTAAAAACTCTATTAGTATACCATTCTGGACTACCAGAAGATATCCATATATCTAATTGAGGATGGTTTTGAGCAAATTTAGCAGCAAATAATTCTCTTTCTTCTTCCCCTCCTAAAACCAAGATAGCTTCTGGTTGTACAAAATAGCTTTGAATCTGCTTATAGCCACAGAACAACCAAAGGGACAGTAATGGCATCAAACATAACCATAATTTAGCTTTAAACTGCCGAGGTTGTGAAGACAATCCTTGGTTGTGATGGGGAGGAATCCTTAAAAGCATGAATACACAGATAAATCAGGTGGAATCGAGCGGAAGTAATATTTGAGGATTAACCTTGCAATCGCAATGCCTCTAATTGCTAATGAGCGTCGATAAGAGTGGAAAAACTATAGATATAACCATCCTTACGGTGAATTGCTTTACAGTATTTGTGACGCACTGGACTAATCTTTCCTCTTGTAGGTGTCATCACCCTGAAAACGTCTTGTTACTGAGGCTGGCTATCTCTACACTGTTTAAACAGTGTAGAGATAGCGAGTGTAAGCTTTCACCTGGAAATTGTCTTTCCAGATGAAGGGTACTGTCAAGTATGTGACTTGCACCAACATGACTTACGCAGTCACCCTACCAATAGTGGATGGTGCGTTAACTTTTCCATAACACACCCTACAGATAGATGGTTTGCGCAAGTCCTGACTAAATTACTATCTCTAGGGTGCGTTATCTCTTGGTATAGCAATAGACAAGGCAGTTAGGGCATCAATAGTGAAGGGAGGCTGAAGCATTCCGGGGATAAGACTTGGCTTTAACGCAAGATTTTATATCGGAATGCTTCACCCCTACAAATTCTCCTTCGTCCTCAAAGCCTTGGCGAGTGCTATAATAGACTATCCTCCTATTTGTAGTGTTACTGCGTAAGTACTTCAGTACTTTTCCACAAAAGCTAAAAGCAGCCCAGCATCCCTTCTCAAAACTTTTCTACACCATATTCTCGTTATCCGTAAAAATCCTTATCGCAATAGACAATAGAGACAGTTGACAATTCTCAACTATCACTTATCAACTGTCAACTGCTATACAGAAGGAATTTAAGAACAAAAATCCCTTTACGATCGCAGCATGACAGGATACAATTCCTGTAACTGCAAAGCCGATCGGATTATATACCAACGGGACTGGCCGGATTTGAACCGGCGACCTAGCGCTTCAGATTTGTGTGAGTTTCCCCACTCTCCGGACTATCCCTTCACCATAGCCAAAAAGCTTGTAGGTGGTGGCCATCTAGTCTCTCCACCTTCCTGAAGTCAAATCATGCCGCAATGTCATTTCGACAGCTACGCAATTCGCTCTGATTCAGGCTTGGCTCGGTATTGCCATAGAGTAGCGGATATCCCGATTCCTCTTTAGGTTTCACCGAATTTGACCACATTCACTATGTGGAGTTTCCCCCACCGTGCCCGATTATTCAGGAGGCGCTTGCTCTATCCATCTGAGCCACAGCCCCAATGCAAGCCACTATTATAACTGAACAAGTCAACTACCTGCCACTAATTTATGAGCGCTATGCGATCGCAATCTGGTGTTGGCTCTCAAAGGATTCCGCAAAGATTGAGTAACACCAGATGAGGGAAAATTAGACACTCAAGCTTTACTCAGTGAGGAAGCTTTACTTAGGGCTTGCTGTATAAG
>DOIX01000292.1:0-8160 GCA_003511885.1 Cyanobacteria bacterium UBA11153 | reverse complement strand
CAAAAAACCCACACCCCATCCTCACCACAGCACTTATTCAGCAAACCCTAGTTATTCCTCACCCTCTCTGACAATAGACATCTCCAAAAAACAATGTCAAACCCTTACCCTGTCTGGATCAAAACCCAGTTTCTGGAGATGTCTAATTAACTTAATTGGGCTACTACCCGATTAGCTAACAAAGTCTCATTGGTTAACAAATCCTCAACACTAATCCGCAAAGCGCGATCGCGATCTACAGTAAACTGAACTTTAATCCTGTCGCTCCCTGGATTTCCGGGTGGTGTCAGTTGGGCGATGCTTCTGGCACCGTCTTTATCGTTTAATGGTTGGACTGCGGTTTTGCCGCTACCTAATTGCCGGGTGACTAAACGGTCTCCTTCAAAGTAAACTTCAGTAGTACTGCTATCTGCACCTAATTCCCCAATAATTAATTCGATATTGGGTTGTTTTTCCACAGATGCACCCAAGACTAATTCTACAGAGTTTGCCATGGGGTAAGCTTGTCCGGCTTTAATAATGGGATGCCAGTTGTGGCAATTATTCCGCCTATCCCAATAGCGAATTCCGTAACTGTGATAGAGAAAGTCTTGTACTTCAATTCCTTGAGATAATTGTAGTGCGCCTTGGGCTATAGCTTCAAAGGGTTTTTCGCAGCGAATCTTATCAGGAGGGAAATATTGTCTTACCCAATTTTGCACCGCAGGAATTTTTACCGTACCTCCCACTA
This sequence comes from Cyanobacteria bacterium UBA11153, assembly GCA_003511885.1. Taxonomy (GTDB): domain Bacteria; phylum Cyanobacteriota; class Cyanobacteriia; order Cyanobacteriales; family Coleofasciculaceae; genus Limnofasciculus. The sequence continues at coordinate 7,430 of DOIX01000292.1, read as the reverse complement.
ACAATACACCATCGATATCGGTAACTTCAATACCACTCCGTCGGGCTTGTTGTAAAAGCTGTGCCATCCTCTCATTGAGGATATCGAAAAATTGATGTTCTTGTAAAATAGTGTCAAAAGTAGCGCGATTCAGTTGGAGTTGGTAACTTTCCAGAGTTTCATCATTAAAATAAACTTCCGTAGCTGATTCCTTCTCCGATAACTGAATTTTCAACCTTTCCGCCAGTCTAGTAGTGAGAGGCGACTTGCTTAAACCTTGAGTTTGGGCAAAATAATCCACCAACCAATTATCCAAATCCGCACCACCCAAATTTTGCCCAACTTTAGCTAAAACGCGGGCTAATTTCACCTTTTGTCCGGAACTTTCTCCCAGTAACTTTTCCCCCCATTTCAGGATAAAACCCAAAGGCTTTGTCCCCGACTGCGCATTGAGATCTAATCTTACCAAAGATAAATCCAGCGTACCACCACCAAAATCAACAACTAATAATATTTCCCCCTCAGCCATACCATAACCCAAAGCTGCTGCGGTAGGTTCATCTAACAGTCTAACTTGTTCGACTGGCAAAGATTTACATACCCCTGTCAGCCAATGACGATAAGCTTCAAAACTATCCACAGGTACAGTTAAAATCAGAGATTCAATCTTCTCTAATTTCTCTAATTTCTCTAATTTCTCTAATTTCTTCTCTTGTCCCCCCCCTTGATAAGGGGATAAAGATTCCTTCTCTTGTCCCCCCCCAATAGGGGGGGTTAGGGAGGGTAAAAGATTAGCAATAATCTGACTGAGAAACCATTCCCCAACCTCCTCAAACCTGACCATTTTCCCATCCAATTCCGGCAAAAACCCCTGAATATCCGTACCAATTCCCCGCTTAAAGCTACGGAAGAAACGAGGATTATTAGTATCCAAACCGCGATCGCGCACTGCCTGCCCTACAATAACTTTACCCTGACTAGCCTCTTCCACATAGACCAAGCTGGGAATTAAAGGCGGATTTTGACTCAGTTGCAGGGATAATCCTGGTAAACTCAGGGTTTCCGGTTGCTGCGTCACAGGATTCCAGCGTGCGATTACCGTGTTGCTAGTGCCAAAGTCGATGGCGTAGGATGGAGTACCGTTTATCTTCATCGGGGATTGATTAATTTGTGTTTCATTGAGGCTTAAGTTTTATTTTGCCGCATTGATGTACTTCCTTGATTAAAGGGAAGTAAGTTTCTTAGTAAGGACTTCAGTGCTTGGAAGTACAGGATTTTGAGGTACTGAAGTCCTTACTACAAACAAGAGCGATATAACTGAACATGATATGATTGTGAAAATTTTAGGCCAATTGGATGGATATAGGTTAATTGAGTAAATTTCGATACCGCCAATTTTTACCCCAAGGAGGTGTCCCGATATTTTTCCAGAAAGCGATTGCTAATCTCTCATTCATTTCATCAAATAATTGCTCGTTTTCCACCTCTCTATCTACATAATTGTATATCCCATCTGTCCCCACTTCCAAAGCATACCATTTTCCTTCCTGATTTTTTACTAAATCCACTACACCGAAACTATCGTACAAACCTGTCGCTATCAAAGCGAGTTTACCAACATCCTTTGCTTCTCTATCTGGATTTTCGCCATATTCATATCTTGCACCTTGGGCGTGGGCTACCCAGGGACTTTTGATATTTTTATCTGGGAATCTCCTCGCATTAAAACCGAATAATTCACCATCTATACAATAGAATCTGTAAACTTCGGGTATGGATAGCTGAATCAACTCTTGGATGAGGAATGGCTGAGGCCAATTTTTGGGAATTTTACTGATATTTTCGATAAGACGATGGTTTATCCCGCCACAACCGATGGGATATTTTAATATCCACTGAATTTGCGGATATTCGGCAAAAATTCCTTCTATTTCTTGTCCCCAATTCACAATAAAGGTTTTGGGGTGCGGCACGCGGTAGGTATAAAATTTTTGGGCTATTTCTCTCTTATCTGCCGCTATTTTTATCGAGGGAATGGGAATATAACTTTTGACATGGTTAATTTCCTCACTTTCCAGACAGAGAAGGTAATTAAAATCGCCGAAATCTTCATCTATATCCACCCATAAGGATTCGGCAAGGATATTCGCTAATTTGGCAAATGCCCATTTCCCTCCACTGCGATTAATAATTTTGGCAATCATTTCTCTTACTTAGCCGTGATTTTCAAAACTTCGTGCCTTACAAGGCTTGTAGTAGGCGCTTCAGCGCTAAAGCGCTTACTACAAACCTTTTCATTAGATGAATCAACTGCCCTAATTAACCCCTCATCTTCTGGTGGTAATTCTGTAGCAATTGGATGGCGCAATACTTCAAATAATGCGGCTGTATCTGCCATTTTTCCTAATAATCCCAGTTTCTCTCTGTAGTATTGAAAATAGATGGATTCAACGAATCGCTAATAGTTAATTGTATAAGTATTTTTTCCCCTACTCCCCATTTCCTTTCCCCGTTAACCAATAAGTCACCATTTCGCCCTTACCCTTAACCGAGATAGAACCCCGTTTCTCTAAAATATATTTATCCTGCAAACGATTGTAGGTTGATTCCGTCACTTGAATCCCACCAGGGACACCTTGAGATTCCATCCGGGATGCCACATTTACTGTATCGCCCCACAAATCGTAAATAAACTTTTTTGTCCCGATTACTCCAGCCACAACGGGACCGGTATTAATCCCAATTCTAATTTGAAATCTTTCTCCTGTATCAGTAGTAAAATTAGTAATAGATGTTTGCATATCTAAAGCCATTTGGGCGATAGCTTCGGCATGATTTGCCATGGGCATCGGCAATCCACCTGCCACCATATATGCGTCTCCAATAGTTTTTATTTTCTCCAAACCATATTTTTCCGATAACTCATCGAATTGAGAAATAATTTGATTGAGTAAATGAACTAACTCTGTGGGAGACATGCGGCTAGAGAGAGGAGTAAAACCTACAATATCAGCAAATAAGATAGTTACATCATCAAATTGTTCGGCAATGGGTGCTGCACCATTTTGTTTTCCTAAACTATTTTGATTTTGTTTTAATTTTTGAGCAATTGCCTCTGGCAAAATATTCAGTAACAAGCGTTCAGATTTTTCTCGTTCAAGTAGCAAAGCCTCTTCCGCACTTTTCCGCTGAGTAATATCTTCCAATACTCCCAAAATACCAATCACATTACCATTGGCATCGTGAATAGGAATTTTACTAATATCGAACCAAATAGTTTTGCCATCGGCGGAAGGTTTTTGTTTTTGAGCAATAACATGTAATTGAGGAGTATTATTCTCCATAATTTTCCGATCTTGCTCCCGGAATATTTCCGCAATTTCTCGATTAGGTAGTAAATCGTAATCTGTCATACCTACCACCGCTTCTGGAGATTCAATCTGTGCTGACATCGCCCAATTTCTGTTACAACCGAGGAAAACCAGATCCGTATCTTTCCAGAAAACTTGTTGAGGAATATTATCTAAAACTAACCGCAAATATTGTTCTTTTTCCCTCAGAGTTGCTTCTGCCCGCTGACGTTCCCGAGCTTCCAACACTAAACCAACTAAATCAGCCAGGGAACCGAGAAAATTTCGCTCTTCCAAACTCCAATACCGTACCTCTCCCACCCTATCCAAACAAATTGCACCCACAGTTTTACCACCCAATCTAATCGCCGCATCCAGCACAGAAGTTAAGCCAGAATCTTCTGCATAAGATTCCCTTAAATTGCGGGTTCTCGGATCGTTATAAGCATCATAAGTTGCCAGAGTTCGTGCTTCTTCTAACGCTTTAAAATAGGAGCGATAATTATCATAAATCAGTTTATTTCCAGCCCGATGAGTTTTTGGAGATCGCGAAAATAGGTCAATACATTCCAATGTCGAATCTGTATCTTGATAAAGCCAGATACTCGCCCTTTCAATATCCAGGGTACTGACAGCAGCTTCAGTAATTTCTCTCAGTGCTGTCTGCCAATCTACGGCATTAGGAATATGATTTTTAGATAATTCTAACAAAACAGTATTCTGATTCCGGATCCGTTTTTCTCTCTCCTGCTGAAGATCTTGAATTCTCTTCCGTTCCGTAATATCATTAACTACAGCTAACAAGCATTCTTTCTCATCTAGTTTGATGATTTCAGCGGACAATAATCCAGTTCTAATTTCTCCTGACTTAATCCGAAAATCAAATTCCTGGCTGCGAACTTTTCGTTCTAATTGTAATAAATATAACATAGATTCTCTGTCTTCAGGATTCACCCAAAGATTCAGATTCAATGCAGTTTGTCCGACAATCTCTTCTAAATCGTAACCTGTTAATTTTAGAAAACTTTCATTTACCTCCAAAAACTGACCAGTTTCCAGATTAGAAATGATAATGGGATGGGGACTAGCACGAAAAGCTAAAGTAAACTTTTCTTCTGATATATTTAAAGCGACATTTCCTTGTTCAACTTGCTCTTCTAATTGTTCGTTGGTTTTAGTTAAAGTACCAAAAGAGGCATGAATTTGCCTTGCCATCTGGTTAAATGCAGTAGCGAGAACCTCTAATTCAACAATACCCTGAACTTCAACCTGTTGTGCGAGCGGTTGATTTCCAAAGTCTGGTGAATTTGCCGCTTCTGCCAATGCCCGACTTGCCCCACTCAATCGAAAAATTGGTTTACTAATCCAGCCAGAAGTGAAAATTCCCAGGGCTGTGGCGACACCAAGCGCCCCCAAACACAACAAAATTGTGATGCGAGTATTGGTATTAATCTGCTCAGTAAAATCAGATTCTGGCACGACAACTACAATCAGCCAATCCAGACCAAACTTATCTCGAAATGGCGTTACCTGGACAAACTGACGATCGCCATTCCTCTTCATAAATGTCAGGCGTTTTCTCTCTTGAATTTGATTGAGATCGCCAAATTGTTTCAATAAATCTTCTGTAGTTAATCGAATAATTGAATTACGACTTTCCGAGCCTTTTAGTCGTTGAGCTTGACCATTGATGATAGTAAATGGTCGATCTTTACGGGAACTTGCAACTAATAATCCATTCCGTTCTAAGATAAAAGTACTGCCAGACTTACTAGCTTTCAAACCATCTAAAAAATCACTAACCTGAGTTAAAATATGATCGATACTGAGAACGCCAATAATCTTGTTAGTTTTTTTGTCGTAGACGGGATAGCTTGAAGAAATAGATAAAATTTCCGGCTTATCCTCCCACTGATAAACTGAACTCCACATCGGCTTACCCGTCTTGACTGGCTCAAAATACCAATCCTCACTCCTAGGATCCCACTCTTTAATCCCGGTTAGCTTCGTCCGATTGCCCTCCTCATCTGTGTTGTAAATATACAGTTTGCCACGTTCAACCTGATTCGAGAGTTCATTAATCAGGAGTTTACCATTATCTAAACGTTCAACCCCAATAAATTCACCATCCGGATTGCCGAATGAAATATAACCAACATCAAAAGCCTTCATCTGCTTCCAAAAGTATCGTCCCACACTTTGAAAATCAGACAAATTCAATAGACCTAAATCTACAGCATCCAAATTAATTTGATTAATTTGATGAGGAGTAGCCAAATAAACATTTAAGTGCTGTTCGATGCGATTGCTAACCTCATCCTGTAACTGCACGGCCAAATTATTGACAGCCTTCTGTCCATTGCGGATGGAAAACCAACCCGTCAATCCCACAGCGACAGAAATTTGCAGCAGAAAGGGAACGACAAGCAGCCAGCGTAGCGGTACTTTTTGACAATCGCGATAGGAAAACCAACGGTTCAAAGTTCGCAATAACATTGGTTGATAATAAAAATCTGATTTTCCGGTAATTTTCGGAAAATTATGAATTACCAAGGTTTTACCGCAGAGGAAGCCTATACTATAAGCTAACCTATTGATTAGCTTTGTTTATCTTGACACCCCTCTGTCTCTTGACATGGGGACTTTCGGCTTTGTTTCTTGTCAGAAGCTCCGAGGAAGCCCGTGTTGCAGTAATTTGCGGAAAATTCTGGGCAATTCCTGGAATTAGCAAGGTTTCACCGCAGAGTTTCCCTCATCGCCGTAGCTCGATAGCTCTTGGTGTAAAACGAAAGTAGATGCAATTTGTTTACTCCGATCGATTTATTGTCGCCTAAGCAGATACAATATTGTCTTTGTCCTTTCCCAGGGTGAGAATTAATGGGTCGCGCACGAAAAGTTGTATTAGCCTATTCCGGTGGAGTAGATACCTCTGTCTGTATTCCCTATCTCAAAGAAGAGTGGGGAGTCGAGGAAGTGATTACACTAGCAGCAGATTTAGGCCAAGGTGATGAACTAGGACCAATTCAAGAGAAAGCCTTGAAATCGGGGGCAGTAGAATCTCTGGTGGCAGATGCTACGGAAAGCTTTGTCAAAGACTATGCTTTTCGGGCAATTTGCGCCAATGCCCTATATGAGAATCGCTATCCCCTATCTACAGCACTAGCTCGTCCGCTCATTGCTAAGTTATTAGTAGAAGCGGCAGAGAAATACGGTGCAGATGCGGTAGCCCACGGTTGTACGGGTAAAGGAAACGATCAAGTACGGTTTGATGTGTCAATTATGGCATTAAATCCTAATTTGAAAGTACTAGCACCTGCAAGGGAATGGGGTTTTAGTCGGGAGGAGACTATCGCTTATGGAGAAAGATTCGGGATTCCCTCCCCGGTGAAAAAATCCTCTCCTTATAGTATTGACCGCAATCTCCTCGGACGGAGTATCGAAGCTGGAGTGCTAGAAAATCCGGCAACTGAGCCGCCAGAAGAGATATATTTGATGACAAAGGCGATCGCAGATGCTCCAGATGAGGCAGAATATGTGGACATTGGCTTTGAATCTGGCATCCCTACCAGTCTCAATGGGGAAACTCTCAATCCAGTAGCCTTAATTACCAAACTTAACCAGATTGCTGGCAACCATGGATTTGGGCGACTCGATATGATTGAGAATCGTTTGGTTGGGATTAAATCCAGAGAAATCTACGAAGCACCTGCCCTGTTAGCCTTAATCTACGCTCACCGCGACTTAGAAAGTCTCACTTTAACAGCAGATGTTACTCACTACAAACGCGGTATTGAAGAAACCTACAGCCATATAATTTATCAAGGCTTGTGGTACTCTCCCCTCAAAGGGGCTTTAGATGGCTTCATCCAAAAAACCCAAGAAAGAGTATCAGGTACAGTCCGAGTAAAATTTCTCAAAGGTAATGCCACTATTGTAGGACGTTGGTCAGATAATTCTCTCTACTCCCCCGACTTAGCCACCTACGGCGCAGAAGACCAATTCGATCATAAAGCAGCCGAAGGCTTCATCTATGTTTGGGGATTACCCACTCGCATTTGGTCCCAAAAAGTTAGGGGCTAGGGGCTTTCTGGCTGGGGGCTT
>DOIX01000128.1:3944-10454 GCA_003511885.1 Cyanobacteria bacterium UBA11153 | reverse complement strand
AGGGACTAGGGAAGAATGCTCAGCTGCGGCGCATCGAAATTGGATAGTAAATTTATCGAAAGGGGTTTGGGGTGTGGGGATATACAAATTAAATGCGTAGCAGCTTATAAAATGAAGGCAAACATAAAACTGTGGATATCAGTAGGGTGCATTACATAATGCACCCTATTAGATAGCGTGGGAATTATGGGAATTTAGTCATGTTCCAGAATTGTATTAGTACTGTATGACGACTTCCCTCCCCTAGCGCTATCCTGAGATTTTTCTTGTTTAGCGCTATCCTCCCACTTCCCTGCTAAAGACAAAGATTTGACGTGAAAGCCTTTAAATTTATCCATTTTGCTAACTCGCCAGCAAGCCGAGGGAAAAGTACCAGCAAATAAAGCAAAAACGCCCAATAAAATCCAAACAATTTTGTGCATTTCTCTGACATAATTCAGTCTAGTTGGTGATTCCATAGTAAAATTCGCTCCTTTTTCATCTAAGTCAAAGGTAAGTAAGGGAAAATAGGATGCCAAGACATGGCAGTAGCAGCAATCATCAAGACTAAGAACCAAAGAATCATGGTTTTTGCCTTAATATTTGTGTTTTTCCAGAGTAGGTGTAATATAGGCCAACTTACTAACCAACCTATCAGCAACATCGTTTCTTTCCCCGAATAGCTGCCAATATTTCCCCACATTTTGTCTGGATTATGGCTGCCTGGAATCCAACTTCCTAGGGACCAAACCATTGTTTCGATGGTTTTCGTTTTATCGGCATCAGAGAAGTGATGGGTTACCATCATAGCAAAACAGCCAATCCCCGCACTAATTAAGGCTGCTGCTGCTATTCCACTAGTTGTGGGAGGATTTTTGGAGCCTTGGGATAGAAATTTGGGAAACTTTTTACAGCCATCCCAAATCCAGCCATACCAAGGATGTTGCTTGGCATATTTACCAGATATTTCTTGTGTCATTAGTATGGTTACTCCTGAATCAAAATCTTTTCGAGTTAGACTTATACCAAGCCTGCATCTGTAGGGATGCCTCCGCTCAAGCTAACGCACCATCAGCAATATTGATAGCACTATCTTTAAATGAAATACTGTGTCCTTCTTTCCTTAATTGAAGATAGTGCAAGATGTTAATTGGATGGGCAAATTACAAAGCGTGAATTTTGGCAACACCTAAACCACTAACCATCCCACCCATAGCAAAAAACATCATCGCCATTAGTGCCAGACAGGTAGCGGTTAAAACAGCGCGGTTGGGCTTTTGCAAAATAGAATCGCCATATTTCCACAAAATCCAGGTGCAAGCCACCCCTAAAGGTAAAATAAATAAGACGCTGAATTCGTGATACTCCATGAGAACATATTGCCCTAAAGGAGAATTTTCCTTTAGCCAAGCCCTCGCCCCGCCAAAACTGATATCAGCCCTGTAACGCATATAGGCTAAATTACCTGTAGCAATGCCCAAACAGGCTAATACTGTTGACCAAAATGTTAAAGTACGGATTTGGGAGAGGATTTTGCTGGAGCCTCTCAATAAGGGAAAAGCTAGGTGTCCTAAATAAACTATGACTACCATTGATAGTAAAGAAGCGAAACCATGAATTGTCCCCAGCCACCTTTGCCAAGGACTATGATGTAAAAGGTTAACAAAGGGCAAAAATAAAAATAAGCCCCCTGATAAAATCGCCAGCCCATAAATACAAACAGTAGCGATGTCTAGCTGTTTGGGAAAACTATTAATTTCTGGATCGTTAGTTTCTGGATTGGATGGATTAGCCAGCATGAGACTACTATCACCTCTTAATTAGAAAACTTCTCAATAAATATTGAGAAAAGTAGGGTACTGTCAAGAGAGTAGTGCCTTATGGTTGACGATACTTGTGGCGAAGACATACAATAAAAATGACTCCCGGCACAAGTAATGTCGCAGGGGTTCCTGGAGCGATTGCAGTCGCTTCAGATTCATAAGGCTCTAGACGAATTGTTTGACCAAAACATAGTTTAGAGCCTTTGCCTTTTTTTGTCTACGATCGACTTAATTTTTTAACAACTGACAATTATTTTTGTTAATCTTCTGTACCAGTCCCCACCAGGGCATCCGCTCTACCAGTCCCCACTCAGCGAGAAATGACAGCAAGTAAAAGGCTAGCTGAGATTAAAACGAACAAAGCCACCAAAGCTGGGTTACGCTGAAACCAGAACTTGATGGATTGGAGGAGATTAGAGCGGGGAGTATAAATAGGGTTCGCATCTAGCTGAGGTTTAGAGACATCCTGATAGAGAGTACAATCCTTGGCGTGAGGGCGTTTGGGAAAATTGCAGGTATCATCCGCATGGTAAGCACAAGTTTGGCATAAAAAATTATCTTCCTCAGCTCGGTGTAAAGTAATACCTGGATGACCGTAAGCTTTGAGGACTGTGCCGCAATGAGGACAGTTAAGTGCGTTACGATGAATAGACTGATGGCAACGGGGACAGTTTTGCATTTTCGATCGCGTTAAAGTTAATAGTAGGGAAGAGGGAACAGGGAAGAGGGAACGAGCAAGAGTCCCAATTCAAAACTCCAAACTCTCCCGCCCACACCCCACACCCTTTGATTGCAGGAACATAATATGGATAATAACGACTGGATCAAACAATTACTGATGGTTGGTGTTGGCACCACCTCAATGGTGGCAGATAAACTGCGAGAAGTTAGCGATGAATGGGTAAAAAATGGCAAAATAAACCCAGATCAAGCAAAAGGCTTTGTCGATGATATGTTACAGCAGATGAAATCGGAACAAGGCAACTTTGAAGCTAACATGGAACGCCAACTTCGTAACATATTGCAGGATTTAGGTGTTCCTCGCCAAACTGAAATGGATGAATTACGTGGTAGAATTGACCGACTAGAACGTCAAGTCCGAGATTTAGAAAACAAACTCTGGCGTTAAAAGTCACCAATTCAAAAGGCAAAAGGCAAAACTGATTCCCAGTTATAATTGACCAACAACCAAAAACAAACCACAAACCACAAACCACAAGCAACCAAAAACAATTTAGGAGGTAGAGATTTTGAAAGCTATTTTAATCAGTTTAGGGGTTATAGTAGTATGTGGGTTATTATTACTTGTAGGACAATTCAATCCTGGAAATAGCACTTCTCAATCAAAGCAAACCACGGAGAGTCAAACTACTGTGGTAAGCGAGACAAAGAGTAAAAACCCATCCACTAACGATACAAAACCAACAGCCATGAGTACTGAGGCAAATAGCGAGCAGACAGAAGGACAAGAAACGATTACGACTCCCTCCGGTTTGAAGTATATAGATTTGAAGGTAGGAGAGGGAAATAGCCCTCAAACGGGTAAAAAAGTAGTGGTACACTACACAGGTACTCTAGAGAATGGGAAGAAATTTGATAGTTCCCGCGATCGCAATAGTCCTTTTTCCTTCATAATTGGAGTTGGACAAGTGATTAAAGGCTGGGATGAAGGCGTGGCGACGATGAAAGTCGGTGGGCGGAGGCAGCTCATTATACCGCCAAAATTAGGTTATGGTGCCAGTGGCGCTGGTGGTGTCATTCCTCCTAACGCTACTCTGATTTTTGATGTTGAGCTGCTAGAGGTTAGCAGTTGAAGGCTGAAGAAGCTGTTTTTGAAAATCCCCCGAATTCGGGGGATTTTATGATTAGGGCTTAAAGCCCCATCAATTTCCTTGTCCATACAACTCATCGTTAAATTTTGCGATCGCATCCATATCATATAGATGAGGAGGCTGAGGATAAGTCAAGCGCTTTGTCGAAACAGCATCCGGTTTTTCGCCCTTGCTACTTGGAGTTACTTTTTTGCCATCTTCTGTTGGTGTCGCAGGTGATGACAGATTAATTTTCTCTCCATCCACTACTTCTGAGGTTATATTATTAACTTCTGCGGCAGATTTAGTCTCTACAGCTAGGGCAGGAGAAAAGGTAACTTGGGCGATGAGTAAAGTTACCGCAACCAAGCGGATGGCTTTGAGAATCAAAAATTTTAACATGATATTTTAAAATTAATTCTCGATTATACCATAAAATATCCCTACTCCCCACACCCTGCCCTCACGATCCGACTTTTTCAGCAAACCCTAATTACAAATGCTTCTTCGAGAATTCCACCGCTTGACGCATCATCTCCCCAAATAAAGGATTCTTCCGTTCCAAAATAGCCCCTGTTGAAGACAGAAGATTATCCACAAGAATCATGCTAGCATGACTAACATTATCCTTTTTAGGAATCCGGAAAAATTGGATCTTATCTTTACGCGGATGATTTTTAAATAAAACATCCAACTCAGCAATATCCGCAGCTTTATCTGATTCAGAATGAGCAATAAAAACGGGTTGATTGATATCGCTATATTTAGGTTTATTGCGATAGCGATCTTCGATTTCCTTAATCAATTCGGATAATCTAGCCGCACCATTAGTATCCATTCTGGCGTATCGATAGGGATTATTACCAATTAATCCCACTTGAACTCTATCTTGGACAGCATCAACAAGATTTACCAAAGGATTGAATCTGAGCAATCTTTCCGCCGCATCTCCCCATCCGGGGCCTAAATCTAAAGCTGCTGAAAATAAGAACAATCCGCCTGTAATATCATCAGGATTGATACTAGCTTTCCAAACACTAAGTGCCCCCCCTGTAGATAAACCGCCAATCGAAACTCTTTTTCCCAGTTTCTTCGCACAATCTACAGCAAAATTTACTTCATTTTGCCATTCTGCTAAATTAACTGAAGCCATCTTTTTTTCAGGATCTTTAAGTCCATGTCCAGGTAATAATGGGATGACAACATTAAACCCATTTCGATAAAACTCTTGACCAATAGGCTTCATGAAATAAGACGAATCTGTTAACCCATGGATTAACACTATCGCATTTTCCGTTACTTCGTTGTGCTGGATAATTTGAGGGGCACAGCCTTGGTTACGAATTTTATCTGGTACAAGACGTTTATAGCGATCGTCCCAAGTTTGATAAGCCATAGTTTTTGATAAAAGGTGAAATGTGAGAGGTGAGAGGTGAGAGAGGCAGGGGATAGGGGATAAGGGGGATAAGGAAGAAATTTTTGTCTCCCCCCTACTCCCCACTCCCCTCCTCCCCATTAGGGCATCCGCTCTCCCACTCCCTATTCCCTATTAAAAACGATCGCGGGTTTTCTCCACAGGGGTATTTTTCTGTAAAAACTCCATAATTTTGGCGGCAACATCCACCCCTGTTACCTGACTTCGGAGTTCAGAGGAGAGGTGTATGGGCTTTGCGCTTGCCAACGGTGTTTTCCCTTGACTTTTCCTGCCACTCTTAATGCTATTGCTTTGGTGGCGCGTATCGCTGTCATCTTTCCCTCTGGAGTTATAGCAGTTGACAGTTGACAATTGACAGTTGTCTCTTGGGCAATCAAACCCTTTACATATCGTGCGCCTTGTCATTTTAGAGATGCCAGGAATCGATCGCAAATTGCCAAACAGCCAATATAGACGTGGTATAGTGGTATGCGATCGCAACTTTAATATCCATACCATGACTAGTGCGGATACGACAAACCAAAATCAATTTAGCAACTCCGGTGAAGAATCATCTATATTCTTAACGCGAGGTTTGCTATCTTTCTTGAAGATTCTTGAGTACCTATCCTTGGCGGCTTTTGTGGCAGCCATCATCATTGCCGTAGTTTCTCTTGGCAAGCAAATTATAATTATCTGGGCTGCCATTTTGTTATCGACTTTTATTTTCTTATTCCTCCTCAATAAAAAATTGTTGGTGGACTATAAGCAGCTTAGTCTGGAGATGAATTTAGCCCGAAAAGCTGAGATTTATAAATATCTATTGGCAGATAAGACGACCTCATTCGATAATATGGTCGCACCAGCACGGGAAAAAGCGTTACAATATTCCCAGGAATTAATTGACGATTACAAAAAGGTCAGAGAGCAAGCCCGAAATATTTACTACACTGCCCAATTGGCAACAGTTATTCTATCGGGAATCACCCCGATTTTAGTCTTGCTCGATAAACTAGCATCTGCCCCTTCTTGGCTGAAGTGGTTTCCCGTAATTTGTCCAGCAATTGCCGCCATAGTCAGCAGTATTGTTACTTCTTTTCCTTTTCAGCAACAATGGATATCAGCTAACGCCACCGTTGAATTGTTAGAAGCAGAACAAGAAAAATTCGTTTTGGGCGTGACAAAACCTTATCGCTGCTATGAGGTGAAAGATGAAGAAAAACGTCAAACTAAAATTAAGAAATCAATCGAAAACTTTATCATTCAGGTGAATAATATTCATTTGAAACAGGTACAACCTGAAGGGCAGACGGAAGAAGAGAAGATAGACTTAGATGAAGGGAATGAGTCGAAGAAGCAGGAGCAGAGTAAAAATTAAAGATTCTGTCTTCCTACCTGACATTCCTCTTCAATATCCAGGAAGTTGATATACATAACTAGGGTTTGCTGAAAAAGTATTTTCGTGAGGATGGGGTGTGGGTTT
>DOIX01000128.1:454-3607 GCA_003511885.1 Cyanobacteria bacterium UBA11153 | reverse complement strand
TAATTGTTGTCAAGGTTAATGACTTATACAGCAAGCCCTAACTAGTCAACTTCTACAACACCAATTCAGTATTTTTAGAAACCGGGTTTCTCGTACAGTGCTGCCTGTGAAATTTGAGCAGTTTGCCAAAAGAAACCTGGTTTCTGTATCTATCGACGCTCCAGACATGCCAACTTGATAAGCTGCGGGAGTATCTAAGCTACATTCCTCAGAATATCAAACTTGAGCAAATATACTAAGGTGCGAGATAGATAACTTTGAGAATTTGGATTATCGCCGCCATAACGATTTAAAATTTCTCCTACGGAGAGAGAACCTTTTTGGGCAATTGTTGCTAAAATTTCATCAATGATAGGAGTTTGCGATCGCGAAACTGCGCCAAAGTTGGTCATCCAGTTATTCCGTAAGGTTTGCAGCCTTTCTGGTATTGCCATCGCACCCAGACTTAATATACGATCGTTACTCAATATTTGGGTAGGATAATGAGATAGTAATCGACAAGGATCGTCACAAAGGGGATGGGGAATAACTACTGAATTTAGAGAATCTGTATTTGTCCCTTGTAGTCGTATTTCAGTCAGTTGTTCCCAGAGATTTTCGTAAGCCCTAATTATGACTGACCAATTGTATATTTCCCGGGCATGTTTACGCCCATTTTCTCCCAAAAGCTGACGCAATTCTGGTTGGTGAAAAAGGGTAGTTAAAGCTCGGACACAAGCATCAATATCTACTGCCGTCATTAAACTAATATGACCGATATAGGTACTGTAATTTAGACTATTATCGTCATAACTTGCCGCAAAATCTATACCGGATCCTCCCGGTGGCATCAAGGTAGGAATCCGAAACCCATCTATTCCATCTCTAACTGTTTCTTGATAGCCATTCCAATCTGATACTACCACAGGTAAACCTGCCGCCATTGCTTCAATTGGCGTTAGCCCAAATGTTTCCTGAATATTATCAGCAAGGGAGATAAAAATATCAGCTACTGACCAAATTCCTTGACGAACATTCCATTGACGACCATCAATAAAAATTGGGTTAACGCTAGGACAAAAAAGAGCTGCACATTCTTTAAAACTAAATTCCTGTTGTTGATCTTCAAACCAACCAGCTTGAATCAAATGTACCTTATTTTTAGTAGTTTGGGCTGCCTTTTCTAGTGCTAAATACATAGGTACGGGATGTGCTTTGGCATGGAAAATTAACCTTCCTACAAAAATAACTACCAAATCTTCTCTACCAATACCTAATTTTTGTCGGAATTCCTGACGGATATTTTGAGCCGCGTTACCTTGGGGAAAAGCGTCGCAATCAACACCAAGAGGAATCACTGGTAACTGAACTTTAGCATCAGGTTTAGTACCAAGACGTTGGGCTAAATACTCAGCTTGAGTTTCTATGAGTTTTGCGATCGTATTTTTCACCGCTTGGGAAGTGCAAATCACCGCATCCCAAGGTTCAACAGGAGCAATCAATAAGTCACCAATACCCGCCATTACTTCTTTACTAGCAATAGTGTGGGTAATTCCACAAATGCTGTAATTTTGGGGATTTTGATAGCGCCTTTGCCAAGCAAGTTGGGCAATTAAAGGATCGGGTTTGTAGAGAGTACCTGCTTCCTTTAAAGATTGAATATTTTCAATCCAGTGCAAGGAGAGATCTCGATCCAACCAAGGTCGGATTTGTTGACAAAAGTCTTCAAATCCCGTTTTATTTGTAGCAAAACAATAGAGTTTTTCCCCAGTGCTATAACGGGCTAAAGCTTTGAGAAAACCTTCCCCAGCCGCTTGCCTCCCCATTAAGCGTTTGCTCTTGGTATCGTAACCGTCTCTCTGATAGAGAATTGCTGCTGTTTTCATCACTAAAATGTTCGGTTAACTGCTCAGATTCTAACCACAACCTTACTAATTTCTACGATAGCCTGCTCTGCTCAGACTGGTTCTACTCCTAGTGTAAAGGATGGAGTGGCGCAAGCTGAGGAACCGACTATTTTTAATTGTGCAGTGCAAGAGGGAGATTGGGTAACAGTCGCTAAACGGGGAAATGCGGTTTCTCAGAAACCCCTGATGACTTGGGCGACTAGAGAGTTTGGGGATGAGTATACCCCGAAACAACGCTGCGAAATTGTCTCCCGTAAACTCACCGATGCGGTGGGGAAGAATGGCGGTACGTTAAAAAGTTTAGAGTTAACGACGGGTAAGTTGGATAATGGGTATACGGTGGTTTGTGTGGTGAGAAAAGGGGAAGATACCTGTAATCAGGATAATTTCTTGTTTACTTTAAATAAAAATAATGCCAAAACTCCTAAAATAGTATTGGCAAAAATAGCTAATTTTGCTGATGGGAAAACCGAGGAGAATAATATTGATGAAAGTGTTTCACTTCCTGAATTTGTTTCCTTGGAATCTTTGGTAAATCGCGTGTTACCGGAGGGGAATGGGTTTTAGACGGGTGACGGGATAAGGGTTGGGTTGGGTTGGGTTTTTTGATGTAGGGGCGAAGCATTCGGAGGATAAGCTATCGGATAAATGAATAATATTTCAATCCGAATGCTTCGCCCTGCCTCACAGATAACCTATATACACTTAATCTTCTGGTAGAGGCGTAGGGGAAATGAATAATATTTCAATCCGAATGCTTCGCCCTGCTTCACAAATAACCTATATATACTTAATCTTCTGGTAGAGGCGAAGCATAAGGATATGAATCCTTGGGTGAAAGCCAAATCATATCCCCCACCCAGATATCAGGGCGAAGCATTTGGATATGAATCCTTGGGTGAAAGCCAAATCATATCTCCCAAATGCTTCGCCCCTACAGGTAAACGCAGGTAAGTAAAATTAATTGATTATTGATATTCTGGTAGGGGCGAAGCATTCGGAGGATAACCTATCGGAGAAATGAATAATATTTCAATCCGAATGCTTCGCCCTGCTTCACAGATAACCTATATATACTTAATCTTCTGGTAGAGGCGAAGCATAAGGATATGAATCCTTGGGTAAAAGCCAAATCATATCCCCCTTATGCTTCGCCCCTACAGGTAAACACAGGTAAGTAAAATTAATTGATTATTGATATTCTGGTAGTGCGATCAAAATTAATTGATTATTGATATTCTGGTAGTGCGATCGCCGATTACAATAA
>DOIX01000128.1:0-124 GCA_003511885.1 Cyanobacteria bacterium UBA11153 | reverse complement strand
ATTACAATAAAGCCATTGAGATTGATCCTAACTTTGCCGAAGCCTACAACAACCGGGGTTCAGTCCGCTTGGCTTTAGGAGATAAACAGAGTGCGATCGCGGATTACAATAAAGCCATTGAGAT
>DOIX01000183.1 GCA_003511885.1 Cyanobacteria bacterium UBA11153 | reverse complement strand
AACGCACCCTACAGATGGAAGATAGTCTGTCAACTGTCAACTGTCAACTGTCAACTGTCAACTGTCAACTGTCAACTGCGATGGTGGCTAACAACCTTAGCGGGAGGTAAAGCTAAATTAGGTGCTGGATTTTCTCTGGGCGATACAGATATTTCACCAATAAATTGTTCTTCATCAGATACATCTTGAAGTAAAACCTCTCTAATCAATCGCGCTATTAATCTCTGTACTAATCCACCAGCAATTTTTTGTCCCATTTCCTGGGTTTCTGGCTTGATTAAAAGCTGAGGAATCATCGGTACTAATTGGAGGGGATCGAAACCTGGTGTATGACTGAGAATTTCCCAAATTCGCTTGATATGATCTGTACTTTGGGGAACTTCGACGGTTTTTGCTGGTGTCTTATTCTTGTCAATCCAACCCAATTGAACTTGTACTGTATGGGTAAAATTATCTAAAGTTTGACGACCAAAAGTATCGAGGGATTTAATGATTTCTTGGATTAACTGCTCCCGAATTATGGTTCCTCTTTCAGAGAAGATAAATTCTAGGGTTTGATTTAGTACGTTATTGAGATTGTAGTCCGATGACTTGGCAGCATTCCTTAATAAATTTTCCAATCGATTCCAGCGGAAACTGCCATCTTTAATCAGTAAGTCTTTGAGAGAGCCTCGTAATTCTGGGGAAGAGTCTGTGAGCAATCGTTTGGCGATATATGGATAGGCTTTACTCAGTACCTTAAAGTTAGGATCGATATTAATAGCAATCCCTTCCAGGGTAACTAAGGAACGAATAATTAGGGCATAGTAGGCAGGTACGCGGAAGGGATATTCATACATAACTTCCGATAACTGATCCGTGATACTCTTAAAATTAAGTTCCGCGACACTAGCTCCCAATGCGTCCTTAAAAACATTCTCCAGGGCGGGAATAATCGGACTTAAATCGGTATCCGGAGTGAGAAACTCCAGAGTAACATAATCGCGAGCTAATCCGACAAAATCGCGATTGACTAAATGGACAACGGCTTCGATTAAACCGTAACGCTGATAAGGCTTAACTTGACTCATCATGCCAAAATCCAGATAAGCCAGTTTACCTTCAGGAGTCGCTAATAAATTACCGGGATGAGGATCGGCATGAAAAAAACCATGTTCTAGTAACTGCCGTAAGGAACATTGTACCCCAACTTCTACCAAATATTTAACATCAAGTCCTTGATCTGCGATCGCATCCATTTTCGTCAGCTTCGTCCCCGTTATCCATTCCATGGTGAGGACGCGCTTTCCTGTATATTCCCAATAAATTTGGGGAACGTAAATATCGGGCAGATGACCGTAAAGTTTAGCAAATAATTCAGCATTTCGTCCTTCTTGGGCGTAATCCATTTCCTCATAGATACGCGCCCCAAATTCATCCATAATTGCGACTAAGTTACTCCTTACCCGCTTCACATTTTTTTGTACCCATCCCGCTAGACTGCGGAGAATATAAAGATCTAAAGTAATCAGTCTATCTAATCCGGGACGTTGCACTTTGACAGCGACAATTTCCCCTGTTTTTAATTTACCTTTGTAAACTTGTCCGAGGGAGGCTGCTGCCACTGGGTCCGAAGTTAATTCAGCATAAATTCGCTCTGGGCTATCCCCTAATTCCTCTTGAATAAACTGAAAAGCTACTTCATTAGGAAATGGAGGTAATTGATCTTGTAGTAAAGATAACTCTTCTAAAAATACTGGCGGTACTAAATCTGGTCTAGTAGATAGTGCCTGTCCTACTTTAATATAAGCAGGGCCTAATTTTGTCAATAATTTTCGTAATTGAATTGCCCGGTGTCGCCGATTTAATGGATTCTGCCCGCGCCAGCGATCCCACCAAATTCCCATCGCAAATAATAACACGGGAAAGGTAATGTTTAAGATCCGCCCCAAGACAGTTAGTGGTGCTTTGCGGTATTGTTCGGTAATGGCGACAGGATTGTAGCGCAATCCTGCTGTTTCCCGGCTGGGTGTGGTTTCTGGGATGAGGGTTTCATCGATCCCGACTCCCGACTCCCCACTTCTCACTTCCTTAAGATTGGGCGCGATTGCGTCGTTTCCCTCATACTCTAATACTACTGGCTGGTTGGATTCTGGCACAACTACTGTTTTCACTATTGTTTTCGCTACTGTTTTTACTGATATTTTAATATTTTTTCCGACCAACAGGTGGAAACTCGATCGGATTCCCTAACTCAGAGTTCGATTCCTGATAACTGATAACTTCTATTTTTAACAATAGCTGCTTTTGTTGCTACTCAGTACTGACGCGATGTCAGGTTTTCCCATTAGAGTTGGTAGTGCTTACCCCACCTCAAAGAACTACAGCTATTGATTAGAATGGAATATGACAGATAATTGTGGTTCGCCCTGACTAAGATTAGGCACTTTATAGATAAAAACAGATCTTAACTTCTACCTCTGCCCATACTTAGTAGTTTCCACCCTCGTGCGAGGTTTTTATGAAACTTTTGCCTTATGAATCCTTTTCTATTCAAACTCGAGATTCCTTACCTTTAATTAAAGAACGACTGAATAGTGAGGTAGAAATACCCAAAATTAGATGGGGATTCTCTCGCCATCATGCCCTTTATCAGGGAAAGGTATCCGAAACTGGATTTGAAATTACGCGAATCATTCACTATCGCAATTCATTGTTACCTGTAATTCGCGGAACTTTTCATCAAGAATCCGATGGCAGGACGACAATTCACATTAAAATGGGAATCCATCCCTTGGTCATGGCTTTTTTAGGTTTTTGGTATTTGACATGGTATAGCGGAGTGATACCAATAGTCTTGACTGGGGCTATGCCCAATGAGATTGCTTTGCTTTTTATAGGATTGCCGATCGTAATTTTAATTGTATTCTGGTGTGCCTTTTGGTTGGAAGCAAATCGAAGTCGCCACGAAGTAGCGGAAATAATTCTCGGCGAAATTAGGATGGAGAATAACAGGAGTAATCGTCAAAATATTCAATCTCTCAAAAAGATAGGGCAATTGATTTGGATCCTAATGTCTTTTGGTATAGGTTTCACACTATTGAAAACTTATTCGCCACGGAAACCTCATTTTTCACCCTTTTTATCCGTTAAAACCGAAGAGGTGGTTAATCCCTGTCAGATTGAACAAACTCATTCCCCCTACTGTAACTTTAGCCTGATTCGCGCGATCGCAAATCATCCCTCTGCATCTGTCATCGCTATCAGCCCTGATAGTCGCACCCTAGTCAGTGGCGGTGATGATAAAGCGATCGAAGTTTGGGATATCGCGACGGGAAAATTACAGAAAACCTTACAAAGCGATTCTGGTAAAATTCGATCGCTAGCTATTAGTCCGGATGGTAAAACCGTAGTTAGTGGCAGTCCTGATAGAATGGTACGGATTTGGAATCTTACCACAGGCAAAAGGCAAGCAATTCTCAAAGGACATAAATATGATGTTACCGCTGTGGCAATTAGTGAAGATGGCAAAACTATTGCTAGTGGCAGTTGGGGAATGATAAAAGTATGGGATATTGCCACAGGTAAATTAAAATTTACCCTACCCGATGATACCTTGCCAAAAGATTTTACCATCGGACCAGTCACTATAGCAATCCTAAATCATTTGTGGCAATTTTGAAAACTGCAATCCTTGCTCTGACTGGATTTCAAGCCGCGCACTTGTTACAACTCATTTAGGAT
>DOIX01000176.1:22577-42940 GCA_003511885.1 Cyanobacteria bacterium UBA11153 | reverse complement strand
TTTAGATGCGCCGCAGCTTATATTCTTTAGCGCATAAGCACTCGGTATTTAATTTGTATGGAGAGAAACAGAGTTTTTACTGCGATCGCTGATTTACTGTAACTCAATCGACCTGCCTTGGCTTAAAAATAAGGGTTTTCAGGATAGTACCTCATCCCCTAACCAAACAAAATAAAGTATAAAAATTTATCCTAGAGTTATTTTTATGTAGTCTTCGATACAGAATCCCGATGGTGGAATTGGTGGAATGCAGATACATTTTGCCCATTTCTCAAGATGCGGAAGGAAGAGACAAGTGTTAAAGAAGATTCTGATTATTAGCGCAGTTACGCTGTGGCTGCTGGTAGTCCCCCTGACGAGTAATGCCTGGGCGGAAGCATCTGGGGCAGAAGCAGCAGCAGCAGCACTCACCGCAGCCGATACAGGCTATATGCTGATTTGTTCGGCGATGGTATTGTTGATGACACCGGGATTAGCCTTTTTCTATGGCGGATTTGTGCGATCGCGCAATGTCCTCAATACTCTGATGATGAGTTTTATTCTAATGGCGATCGTGGGAGTCACCTGGATACTCTGGGGCTATAGCCTTTCCTTTGCTCCTGGTAATTCCATTATTGGTGGCTTGGAATGGTCATTTTTAAATGATGTCGGGCTGGAAACAACTGACTATCTCAAAGGTTCAAAACCTGAAGAGATTCTTTCCTATGCGCCTACGATTCCCCATCAGGTATACATGATTTACCAAGCCATGTTTGCCATCATCACTCCAGCTCTAATTTCTGGGGCAATTGTGGAGAGGGTAAGTTTCCGCGCTTATGTGTTATTTGTCCTTCTCTGGTCCACTTTTATTTACGCCCCCCTCGCCCACATGGTTTGGGCAAAAGGTGGCATGTTGGGCTTGTATGGTGGACTTGGCGCATTGGATTTTGCTGGGGGAACAGTAGTTCACATTAGTTCAGCTATTTCTGCCTTAGTAGCAGCTTTAGTGATTGGTCCGCGTAAAACCTATCCGGATCAACCTGCCGCACCTCATAATGTTCCTTTTATTATGCTTGGTGCAGGTTTATTATGGTTTGGTTGGTTTGGTTTTAATGCTGGTAGCGCTTTAGGTGCAAATTCCGTAGCAGTTGTCGCTTTTGTTGCTACCAATACAGGGGCAGCAGCAGCAGCTTTAACTTGGATTATTTTGGAATGGGTTTTGCGAGGTAAACCTACTGCTGTTGGTATTGCCACAGGTGCTGTGGCTGGTTTGGTAGGAGTTACACCTGCGGCTGGCTTTGTTACACCTCTATCTGCGATATTTATTGGCTCAATTGTGGCATTTTGCTGCTTCTTTGCCATTAGCCTCAAAGTTAAGCTGGGAATTGATGATTCTTTGGATACTTTCCCAGTCCATGGCGTGGGTGGCACAATTGGTGCAGTTTTAACAGGTGTATTTGCCACTAAATTAGTTAACTCTGCCGGAGCAAATGGCTTGCTGTTTGGCGAAACAGGTAAATTATTTGAAGGGAACGATCCTGGACAATTTGTTAAACAGATTGTAGCCATTGTTATCGCCTACGTGTTAGCAGGTGTGGGTACATTTATCATCCTCAAAGTTATCGATGCTACTGTAGGATTGCGAGTTAAACCAGAAGCCGAATTCCAAGGTTTGGATATCAACGAACATGGTGAAGAAGGTTATGGTGAAGAGTTTGCCTCTGGATTAAGTTCAATTGGAGAAAGAACTGCTCATGGTGGATAATTGGGGTAATGGTGAATGGTGAGAAGGAGGTTGGGGGGTTTTTCTCCTCCCTATTCCCTACTCTCTACTCCCTATTTTTGAATCCCCTTCGTTTCAACAAGGAGAGTATGTCAAGAAAAATTTGAGCGAACAGCCGAGATACGACTAAAATCTGATTCAAACCCGATGCTAGATCTAAGTCAGTGTCCATCACTCCCTCCAAGAGATTCCCCAACTGGGCTTTATGCTCTCTCGCTGCTAACCTGTTATTCCTAATGGGGTTTGCCTGGGTGCTTCTACCTCATAGCCAATGGTTGCTGCCTCATTCGATGAAAAAATCAGCAGCCACTACCCCAGTGCCCGCATCCACCCCCGCCGAAACACCATCACCATCACCTGAACTTGGCCCTCGCCATCAGCTAAACTACCAACAATGGGTAGTCCTCCTCGAAAAAGAAGCTGATGTAATTTCTACGCGCCAACCCCAAAATTTAGCTATTCTCCTGGGCGATTCTTTAAGTCTGTGGTTTCCTAATGAATTATTGCCAAAAGACGCAACTTGGCTAAATCAGGGTATTTCTGGCGAAACTTCGGCTGGGTTACTCAAGCGCCTGAATCTCTTCGACAAGACACAACCGGATGTGATTTTTCTGATGATTGGGATTAATGACTTAATTCGTGGCGTAGAAGATGAAACAATTCTCAACAATCAAGCCCTAATTATCCGTAATTTACGACAAGTACATCCCAAAGCCAAAATAATCGTCCAGTCTATCTTACCCCACGGTGCCGAAAAAGCTACTTGGCAAAGACGCGATCGCCTCCTGGAAATCCCCAACAGTCGCATTCAGCAACTCAACCAACGCCTCAAAGTCATTGCCCAGACTCAAGGAGCGATATATCTAGATCTCTATCCCTTATTTGCCGAAGATAGCGGTAACCTCAATATGGATTTAAGTACTGATGGCTTACATCTCGGTCCAAAAGGCTATTTAGTCTGGCATTATGCCCTGCAAGTTGCCCATCAAATGGTTTTGGATGGGACAATGGATAATTGACAATTGACAATGGATAATTGACAATTAACAATGGATAATTGTTAATGGACATCTCCAAAAAACAATAATACAATCAATTTCTCAGGAACCGCTTCATGGATACCAGAGCATTCAAACGTTCCCTCCAAAGTTCAGACAATTACAATCGTAAGGGATTTGGTCACGGGGCAGAAGTAGCAACGCAGCTACAGTCAGAATATCAAAGCCAACTCATCCAAGAAATTCGCAATCGTAACTATCGACTGAAACGGGGAGATGTCACCATCCGACTGGCGGAAGCTTTTGGTTTTTGCTGGGGTGTGGAAAGGGCGGTGGCAATGGCTTATGAAACCCGTACCCATTTTCCCACGGAACGGATTTGGGTGACTAATGAAATTATTCACAACCCTTCTGTTAATCAACGGCTAGTTGATATGGAAGTAGGATTTATTCCCATTCAGGATGGACAAAAAGACTTTTCGGTAGTTGATAGTGGCGATGTGGTGATTTTACCTGCCTTTGGTGCTAGCATTCCGGAAATGCAGCTTCTCAAAGACAAAAACTGCAAAATTGTTGATACTACTTGTCCTTGGGTATCGAAAGTTTGGAATACAGTGGAAAGACATAAAAGAAAAAATTGTACTTCAATTATTCACGGCAAATATAAACACGAAGAAACTATCGCCACTAGTTCCTTTGCGGATAAATATTTAATTGTCCTGAATATGAAAGAAGCAGAATATGTTGCTAACTATATTCTCTCTGGGGGGAATCGCGATGAATTTATGGCAAAATTTAGCCGCGCCCACTCTCTTGGATTCGATCCAGATGTAGATTTAGAACATATTGGAATTGCTAACCAAACTACCATGCTTAAAAGCGAAACTGAAGCCATTGGCAAGCTCTTTGAGTTGACAATGATGAAGAAATATGGCCCAGATAAATTAAACGAGCATTTCCTCAGCTTCAATACCATTTGCGACGCTACCCAAGAGCGACAAGATGCGATGTTGAACTTGGTAGAAGATAAACTAGACTTAATTCTAGTCATCGGCGGCTTCAACTCATCCAACACTACCCAATTGCAGCAAATTGCGATCGATCGCAATATTCCTTCCTATCATATAGATAGTGCAGTGCGAATTGGACCTGGAAATCGAGTCGAACATAAACCATTGGGCAGAGATTTGGAAATACAAGAAAATTGGCTTCCCCCTGGTGAAATTGTTGTCGGAGTGACTTCAGGAGCCTCAACACCGGATAAAGTAGTAGAGGAGGCAATTGAGAAGATTTTTGCCGTTAAGGTGGCAGTTGTAGCAGCTTAGAAGAGTATTGATTGCCTCATTCATTATATCGCCCCTAATTTCTCTATAAAAGCGGACTAGGGGCGATGTATTCAAGATAAAGCTAGTAACTCAACAGCGGTTCCCAGTTGGAATCCTAAAGCCTTTTTTTTCATCGTCTGGAAAATATTGTAAAATCCATTAGCACGAGAAGGAGTTAGGCTAACATTCAAGCCCATCTCTTGAATAAAGTCAGGAGAAACCTGTACAATTTCCTCCGGAGTTAACCCATTAAGTCCTTCAATCAAGAGCGCCACTAACCCTTTAACTAACTGCGCATCTGAATCTCCTTGATACCAAACCTTACCATTTTCCAAATTAGCCGTAATGAAAACCTGAGAAACGCAGCCCGATACCTTATTTTCCGGTGTTTTATCCGCTTCTGGCATATCCTTCAGGCGTTTGGCATACCAGAGTAGTTGTTCGTAACGCTGCTTGGGATTTGCCCGCCGCTTAAATTTATCTACTATTTTAGCGAGAGTATCTGGCAAAGGGGTTGAGGTTGATAACATGCCCAATATTTAAGAATTAATACCTATTTCGATACTATACCAAAAGTCAAAAGTCAAAAGTCACCCAGTCAAAATTTAAAACGGAAATCCCTGCTGTGAAATGCTTCTGGGGTTTTAGGTGTCCTAAAAAGGACCAAGAAACCGTAGGAGAAGGGAACCTATACCTAGTAAAGCATTTCCCAGAGAACCGCGATCGCGGGCTTTGGGCGGATTGAGGGCAATTTCCACTAATCGCACGAGATTCTGGGATGCCTGATAACCGGCTTGATTCCCCTGCTCGGTAAAAAGTTTACTGGCAATCTGAGCATCTCGATTAGCGCCTACTTCATCAGAAAGGCGTAATAGGGCGATGCCTCTGGCGAGAAAGGCTGGGGCGAAGTCAGGTTTGAGACTGATGGCTTGGTTATAATTCTCAATGGCTGCTCGATAATTGCCTTTTTCTGCTTCAATGACACCCCAAGCATAGAAATCTTCAGGTGTGCCTGCATAAGCAGGAATGCCAATCGTGCCTTGAATATAAGCCCGATTGAGATTAGTACCGAATAATTGGGCATTTACCAGATAAGCATCTCGCAAATCTGTACCATCGAGAATTGCACCGCTCAGGTTAGCACCTGCAAGGTTGGCTCCATTGAGGGAAGCTCCGGTGAGATTTGCTTGAGTTAAGTCTGCACCCATCAAATTGGCACGACTGAGATTAGCACGACTCAAATCTGCCCCGCTGAGATTCGCGCCTCCTAAATCTGCAACGACTAAACCTGCACCTGTAAGGTTGCATTTGGCACATGCTTTGGTAGAAAGTAACTGTTGGGTATGTTCGAGATTTTCGGCATGAGAGATTGACCAAGGGGCGTTCATAAATGCGATCGCGCCTATACTAGCACTGATACTAGCACTGAAGAGAGTTGCTGTGGTGAGGATTGTTGGTTTCATAGCACAGTTAGCTGGTGAATGGGGTACGGGATGTTGTGAGGAAGGATACAAAGTTAAGTCCAATTTTTATAAGAGTTAAGAAACTCTGTTTCTTGAGGGGCACAAGCAACTGGATTTCTTGATTTGAGGTTATGCAAAAGCACAATAGACATCTTCAGAAATTAGGTTTTTAACAGCCTTCTTCCCTATCTCCTAGTCCCTCGCCCCTAGTCCCTCGCTATATAAATCATACTCGATCGGGATCGATCCCCAGTTCGCGCAGCCGTTGTGCTAATCTTTCCGCACGGTGTTTTTCTTGTTCGGCACGGTGTGTTAAATTTATTGTACTCAGGGGAATGGGGGATGGCGAATAGGGAATAGGGAATAGGGAATAGGGAAGAGAGTTTTCAGTTTAATTAGGGTTGAGATTGTTTGAAAGCAGAGGTCTATTGTAAAGAATCGATGAAGTTGACCTTAGCTTGTGGCACTCTGGCTGGAGTTTTCTTTACAATTTAAGTATTTACCGCGCTGGAGTGGTGCGCTCGGCTTCGCTGCTGCTGAAGGCAATCGCAGCTAGCATCGCTAGTGGATAGAATTAAGTAAATACCACAAAGGATCTCAAAGGACAAGATCAGTTTTACCGTCAGTAACAATATGGAGTAATCCCAATGAGACCAATTAGACAAGGTGATGTCATTTTACTGCCAGTATCGGAAATTACTGGTAAAAAGCTTGCCCATTTAACCTTAGCAGAGGGTGAAGTGACGGGTCATAGTCACCGCATTAGCAACGGAGAAGCAGAATTATATGACAAAGATGGCACTCTTTATCTGCGCATTGTATCCAAGAAAGCAACTTTAAGCCATGAGGAGCATGAAGCCTTACCCATTCCCCAAGGCAATTGGCTGGTGCGAATTCAGAGAGAATATGCCCCGCAAAAACGAAGTTCATCCGCGAGTAAACTCAACATTAATTCAGAATTTCAAGATAATTTTATCCTGCAAAACCAGAAAAAGAGAACTCAAGTATCCCCATCTAAATCCTTTCAACAAAAACCACCAAAAGGCCCCAGCGTTCGACCGGAATCATCCCCCGATTTAATTGAAGAAATTGCCCCCCTAGTCAATTCATCTCCCAATCCCTTTGAAGTACCTAGATTAAGAAAAGTGGGACAGAATAATTGGCGACAAGTTGTTGACTAATAGCAGGAACGTAAAATCAATCAAAATAGGTAAATTATAACTAATCAACTAGATGAGTTCGTAGTGGGGGCTTAAGCCCCTACTACTAGCCAAAGGCTCAAATCCATTCACCTAACTGGATAAATATATAACCAATAAATGAGATGAGTTGGTAGTGGGGGCTTAAGCCCTTACTACAAACCTATATTTTAGGTAGGTTACGATCGGGTGAAGGTGCATAAATTTGGAGGTTGAGTATCAGTATTGTTCCAATGTGAGAGGAGAGTTGACACTATCTGAAAAATTAGGATCTCCCAACTCATTACTAGATAGCAAAAAGGCAGAAGCAATTATGTGGTGGAATCAAGCAAAAACACTCAATGATAAACAGAAGAATCTCATTAGCGCCACCAATAAGAAATGGCGATTGCTTGCCGATTCAACCCAACCTATCAATCAGGATACAGCAACTTCTGCGCTCAAATATGCCTATAAATTAATGGGCAAAGCGGAACCATTTATTGTTTTTTTTGATAGTCCTCATTCAGCACTAGTGGCTTTGACAACTCAACTAGTCCAGGAATTAGATAGCCAACTAATCCAGCAAATAGAGATTCAAACCACCCAAGGATTTAATAACGAAGGTGAATTACTTAGACAATTGATTGGGCAACTAACTATTCCTCTAAAAAAACAACTAGAAAAACATCTAGGCACTCAACTAGCCAGTCAAATTGATAGGACATTAACCAACGAATTAAATAGTAAAATCGATCTCAAAATACCCACTGAACTAAAAAGCCAAATTTTTCAAACTATAGAATACGAAGAAGAAGAGCAAAGGCATAGCCAATTAGTCAGCCAATTAGAAAACCAACTTAATAGCCAATTAGTCCAAAGACTAATTCAACAACTAAAGCCGCGAATGCAGCATTCAAGAACAATTAAGATTCTTACCCGTCTGGAAGAATTACTACAAAAACAAGAATCAAGCCTGATGGTTGGTAGATTAGGAAACTTATTCCTAAAACCTCTATTTTATACCAATAGTATTCATCCAATCCAATGGATTAATCGTGCTAATTGGCTAGATATTGGCATGTCAGTATTTAAGTGCGCTTATCCCCAAAAAAACTGGGAGATATTTCAATTGATTGCCAGTAATTGTGGTTGGATATTTCCCTTTGAAAAGACTTGCATTGTTTGTCATCGCCCAATTAAACTATCCCGGAATCGCAATCGCACTATTCATGCCGAAGGAGACGTAGCCCTGGCATTTGCTGATGGATACAGTCTTTACCTCCATCATGGTGTCGTTATCCCCAAAAAATACGGACAACTCCCTCCAGAAGCATGGCAAGCTGAATGGTTACTAACAGAGCATAATGCAGAAGTGAGGCGGGTATTATTAGAAGGAATTGGCTACGATCGCATTTGTCAAGAATTAGAGGCGACAACTGTTAGTTCCTGGCGAGAATATACCTTATTAAGAATTGATAAATTTATTGACCATGATGATGGGATGCCTGTTTTTCTTTTAAAAATGACTTGTCCTAGCACGGGGTTTATTCATGCGTTACGAGTCCCCCCAGATATCCAGTCTGCTAGGAATGCAATTCGCTGGATTAATTGGGGAGTGGATCCAGAAAGATTTGCCATTGAATCTTGAGGGGATTGAGTAGTGCTATAATTGGACAATGTTATCGCAACCGCTACATCGGTGTATACATCAACAACATCATAAAAAGAAACCATAAGCCTTCCCGAGTAAACGGTTTGATGAACATGGCTATAATTGTCAATTGTCCACTGCTATACTTGTCCCTGCCACCAAATTTTCCAATTCAGTTACCACCCGCTCCAATTCATCAACAATTGGGCTTGATTCATGAGTACGAAAAGCTTCTACCAATGCACGATAATACCAAAGCGTCCCCTCTTTTCCACCACGAAAGCGCTGCCATAAATCTTCCCTCAACAAGCGATAGTCTCTTAAAATAGACTGAGCATTATGTAACTTATCCGCCGCTGAAACTAACCTAACTGAAGCTGAAGCTGTAGAAATATGAGCAATATAAGCTTCTTTTCGTTGTCGCCAAGGTGGTTTAGGGACAGTATCAGTATCCGTACAACCATCAACAATATCAGTAACCGTATTTCCAAAGCGGCGGCAAATTTCTGCGCGAGTTGCAGCACCACCGCAATCTTCGATAGCATCATGGAGCAAAGCTGCGATCGCTTCTGCTTCATTTGCACCATATTCTAGAGCAATACTGGCAACAGCGAGTAAATGAGCAACGTAGGGTACACCACTACCTTTACGGATTTGGTTGGCGTGGAGTTGAGTGGCAAAGGTTAAGGCTTCGGTAAACTTTTCTGATAGTTTCATTATATTGCGATTAGTTATTCAGAATTCTGAATTCAGAATTCTGAATTCTACAGTTAAGTTAATTTGAGTTTTTTATTTCGATCGTAAACTACTGCTGAAGTTCATTAATAATGGCCTAGATTCCAGGAGTAGTACAGGTTTATAAAATCTTTATGTAAGTTTTTTCCACAGCCTACGTTAAGATATTTTTTAGACTTTAGATTCTTCTTAAGAAGTTGCATTGGATTGCCACGGATGAGTTTAGATCTTAGACCAAGTTTGAGTTTCATGATATTATTGTTATTTGCTATACTGTATTGACTGCGATAATAAAACTTTTTCTTTTAATAAAATTGATGCTTTTAGAATTCAGAGCCAATTCGATTGGTATTAAATGCTACATTCATCGAAGATTAAGCAGTGTCAGATCGTTTTGTTTACTGCACGATTACATTATGGAACAAGTGACAATAAAGTCAAGAGGATGTTAACAAAACTTATTAAATAGAATAAATAACAAAACTAGCAAATTGAAAAAACTGGAAACACTACTAAGTTGAATGATGGTGTTTAATTTATATTTATAGTCTTAATCTTTTCTTCTATTTTTAGTTAAAAGTAACTGTGGTATGGTTACTTGTGCGGGATATCAGTTTCTCTGATATTGTCGAGCGTCAATGTATCAGCATGTAAAACTACCTGCCATGAGCAACCGCCTAGCCCAATCCCAAAGCCTTTACCTTCGGAAACACGCCGAAAACCCCATCGATTGGTTTCCGTGGTGCGATGAAGCTTTAGACAAAGCCAAAGCTGAAAATAAACCGATTTTTCTGTCCATTGGCTACTCTAGCTGCCACTGGTGTACCGTGATGGAAGGAGAAGCATTTTCTAATATTGCGATCGCGCAATACATGAATCAGCATTTTATCCCCATTAAGGTGGACAGGGAAGAACGACCAGATATTGATAGTATTTATATGCAGACTTTGCAAATGATGACAGGGCAAGGTGGTTGGCCTTTAAATGTCTTCCTGACACCAGATGATAGAGTACCATTTTATGGTGGAACCTATTTCCCTGTCGAACCTCGTTACGGAAGACCAGGATTTTTACAGGTTTTACAATCTATTCGCCGCTTTTACGATATTGAAAAAACTAAGCTGGAATCTTTTAAAGCAGAAATTCTCACAAATCTTCAGAAGTCAATAATGCTACCCAAATCAGATGAGTTAAGTGCTGATTTACTTTGGCAAGGTATGGGAGAAAGTACCAGAATTGTAGCAACTAGTACTTACGGACCTAGTTTTCCCATGATGCCCTATTCAGATTTGGCATTGCGAGGTACTCGTTTTGAGGGAGAATCTGATTATGATGCCCGTCAAGCTGTCGCCCAACGAGGATTAGATTTAGCAAAAGGGGGTATTTACGACCATGTAGCAGGTGGTTTTCATCGCTATACTGTTGATGCGACTTGGACGGTTCCTCATTTTGAAAAAATGCTCTATGATAATGGGCAAATTATTGAATATTTAGCTAATTTGTGGAGTCAAGGGATTCAGGAAGCAGCATTTAAAAGAGCAGTTGATGGTACTTTCCAATGGCTGAAACGGGAAATGGTTTCTCCTCAAGGATTCTTTTATGCCGCTCAAGATGCTGATAATTTTACCGATTCTAAGGCGCTTGAACCAGAGGAGGGTGATTTTTATGTTTGGAGTTATCGCGAATTAGAAAAAATATTAACTTCATCTGAATTAGCGGAAATTCAACAAGAATTCACAGTTAGTCGTGAAGGTAATTTTGAAGGAAAAAATGTTTTACAACGTCGTTATTCTGATGGATTAACTGATACCATAGAAGTAGCATTAGCTAAACTATTTGCTGTCCGTTACGGTTCATCTCCAGATCGATTAACAACCTTTCCCCCAGCGCGAAACAATCAGGAGGCAAAAATAGGTAAGTGGATGGGAAGGATTCCGCCTGTAACCGATACAAAAATGATTGTCGCTTGGAATAGTTTGATGATTTCCGGTTTGGCAAGAGCTTCCAGCGTATTTCGCCAACCAAAATATCTGAAATTGGCAATTTCTTCAGCACAGTTTATTCTGAAAAATCAATGGATAGATGGACGTTTATATCGGATTAATTATGAGGAAAAACCTTCTGTATTGGCGCAGTCAGAAGATTATGCCCTATTGATTAAAGCGCTGTTGGATTTAGATCAAGCTTGTTTGGGGAATGGAGAGTCTTCCTCTGTTGTAAATGATGATTTTTGGTTGGATAATGCTGTGAAAATCCAGGAGGAATTCGATGAATTATTCTGGAGTTTGGAACTGGGAGGATATTATAATGCAGCAAGTGACAGTGGTGAGGATTTATTGATTCGGGAGAGGAGTTATATTGATAATGCGACACCATCAGCTAACGGAGTGGCGATCGCAAATTTAGTCCGTTTGGCATTAATTACCGAAAATCTAGCTTACCTCGATAGGGCACAAGCCGCTTTACAAGCCTTTGGTTATGCAATGAGTCAGTCACCCCAAGCCTGTCCCAGCTTATTCACAGCCCTAGACTGGTTCCGCAATTCTACCCTAGTTCGGACAGGGCGCGATCGCATTATTTCTCTCAGCGCCGATTATTTCCCAGCCGCTATGTATCGGGTAGATCCTAATCTACCAGAAGATACCGTAGGTTTAGTTTGTCAGGGATTAAGCTGTAAACCAACTCCCGCTACTTGGGATGACTTACTAGCACAGGTGAAACAAAGTCAAACCAGAGGTTAGAGATTAGAGGTGATGAAAATGTCTAAATAACCTGAGAAAGAGGCTTTTCCATCCATCGGTGTCGTACTGAGTTTTTAGTTGTAGCTTGTAACCTGGAATTCCATTAATCTGACACCACTGTTTGACTACTTCAGCACATTGGGGACATTTCAATAGTTTGAATTGGCTAACAATCGTGCGAATTATCTGGAAAATTTCTTCATCTGTCCAATTTTTCGGTGGCTTGCTGCTGATACAATCCTCCTCAGTTAATCGTTGGATTCAATTGTACCGCTGACAGGATGCGATCGCACCTCAATGAGGAAAACTTACTTTCGTCATTGAGGTGCCGAGCGCAACCTACAAAATTTGCGATAGCGAAGCGAGTAAAGTAAGCAATCGCCGGAGGCAATCGCGTTACGATGATTGTTATCCAGAGTTTTATTTCAACAATTGCTTCTCCTGGGGACATCAAGCCAGCAATGACTAATTCAATTCCTGGTAAATATCTATCCATCATCATGACACTGGTATAAGCTAAACTTTTAATTGTTTGAGAATCCAGCGAGTTTTTCTGAACCTCAATACTGGTTTTATGGCGAATTTCACCATCATCAAAATCTAATTCAAAACTGCCAATCACCCCCTCGCAATTTACTCTCAAGAGGAATTCTCCTACCGCCCGACGCTTAGTTTTTGGTACTTTGATAGGGCAAACGGATAAAAAAATGAATTGTTTCTCTTTTTCTCTGGCGATGGCATAACAATCACATTTTTCGTTTTCTCCCTTAAAAGCTAGGCGCAATGAAGATTGTTTGTTTATTTGAGTAAATGACCAATTGTCTTCTGTGAAGAATTTGACCATTGCGTCAAAGATGGTTTGGGTTGAGGGCATGTTTTTGGATGTATAGCGCTACGCATTAAGGTTAGGACATATTCTCAAGCTACGTTATTCTTAATTCAGGATTCAAGTTGAAACAACGTCCTAACGTGTGTTGGTAGTGCTATAGCTTAAGTTATCATTTGGGAAATTGAATTCAAGTTTTTAAGCTCCTTGTTACCCTAGAGGACTAATTATCTCAACTCGTAATCATTTGTCATCTGATTCTAGATAACTATTTAAAGGACTGATGGCATATTGGTACAAGGAAATTCCACTTGCAAATACTTATCTCCACAAAGCTTCTGAGCATTAGCAGGTCCGTGGCGACTATCCATCGTTTTTAGCTGAACCTCTGCCCACGCTACTATTTCTTGGCATTCTGTTTTATTGAGTCTGTTCACAATTGTTTGCAACGCTTTTAGTGTTAAAGCTTGATTAAATGCCCAAGAAATTAATGTTGCCTCATAACAATGTTCCAGCTTTTCGCAGGGAGCTTGTTCGTAGGCTGGAGGCGGTGCGGAGCGCATTAAAGCATCCCTAATCTCCCTTCTTCGCTCGTAATTCACTAAATCCCAAATTTCTGGTAGCAGCGGCATGAGTGCAGGAGGCGGAGGCACTTTTTTCCGTCCCCGACGGGAATCTTCTGGAAGGTAGGCGTAACGTAAAACCACACCCCACATACGCATTGCGGCTTCAGCTTCTTCACAGAAGAAGTGAAATAGCACCCATCGCTCTAAATCAACTGCTACCGAGTGTCCCATTTGTTCAGCTAGTTGAAGGAGCGCCTTGGTGACGACTTCCCGCATGAGGTTACCACGGGCACCGTCTACGCCTATTTCCCAATCTCTCAACCTCAAACGAGTTTCATGTTCGTTGGCAGCCTGAGTATAAATTGATGTCCAAACCTCTGGGTGTTCTAGCAGTTTATCTGGTAATCCCATTAGTGGTCGAAAAGGGGTTGCCCAACTTAAGGTTGGCAAAGACAAAGCTAAGAGCCAGTTACTACTTTCTGAGTCTCTCCAAGGAGATTGAAGTTCCATACTTTTTGCTCCTGATTAAAAAACAAAACGTACAGGTATAGACAAAATTGCTCCAATTAGCATCAGTAGAGCGAGAGCAACTTTTCCTACTCCTTTGCCCACGATAATCGCACCATCTACCAATATGCCACCGAGTTCCTCTATCCAGCTTCTAGCCCAAGGTGGAGCGTCCTTGGGGTTTTTGAGACGTGGCTCTTCTGGAGGTTTTTTGCCTACATACTCCCATGCTAAGTCGTAACCATCCCTAGCGTCATATCCATCCGGATCGTTATGGTCATCACAATTTTTATTATCTCCAAATTCCTTAAGCTTTTCGTTTAGCTCATCTCTTACCTTATCGTAATAATTTTTGTGTCCATTCCATGTTCCCCACTCTTTAGGTAGTCTGTGTTCATTTCCAGTTTTCCAGGCGAGGTACAGCCAGTGTACGTCATCCAGCATCTCGTCATAACGCCGTTTCAATTCATTGGCTAGCTGTTCAATAATCTCCAAAAGATCGAAGCATGGGCGATTCGGATCTCCTTGAGGAGGACGAATGCTGTAGTCGATTGCATAAAGAGTCTCATTTTCTTTTAGCCGCTCGGAGCTTGCTCGATCCCCTACTTGGTTAGCTTCTTGCTCTTTTGCTTCTCCGCGTACTCCTGCAACTGACTCCTGTTGAATCGGCGAGTTAATCTTCTCCACCACCTGAGAGGCTACACCATCAGCCTCTTCCTCGTACTTATCCCCCGCTTCGCCCACAGTCAGCTTGGCTTGAATTGACTGATTTTGCTCTTTTGTTTGAGTATTTCCTGTTGGTATGGAAATTCTTTTGGCTCGAATTCGACTGCGCCCTCTTTTTGTTATCGATAAGTCACTCAGCTCGTTATTTACTAAAATATCTGAAGCTTTCGAGGGCAGTCTTTTCGGTGACAGAATCTCTGTCCCTCTCGATTCAACCGTTGTCTTAAATGAGTACTCATTAAAATCGGGAGCGCTCAAAGGGGATATTTCGGCTTGTGTCTGAATACTTCCTGTTTGTTTTTGCTCTGATTTTGCCGCTGAATCTTCTGCTGCACATTCATCGCACTTCCTCTGAATTGTCCCATCGTCAGGTGGTGCTGCTAAGTGCTGTTTTTGAATTCCTATTTCTGAGCGTTCCTTTTCTGACTCTAAAACTTCCTCTCGCTGGATAGTTTCTTCACCTAACCCATCTGCCCCGATTGAATCAAACGGCCTCAATACTGAATTCTCTGGTGGTGTAGAAGGTGCATAAGTGGGAAGAGAAGCACCATTATAACTAAATTCTGCCCCTCCCTCCAACTGAGCTTGAATGCTTGGAATGTCTTCTGCGGTGATTGGTTGGGGAGTTTGATGTGTAAAAGGACGCGATCGCAGGATATCTTCTGTTGTAGGTAATTTTGGCGATCTTTCCTTTTTCTCGTTACCGAAGGGGCGGCTCATCAACAAACATTACAACATATCTGGCTCTGAGGAAGAGGGTTTCTGTCCCGAGCCTTTACGATTAATCCGGCGACGAATATCTATAACAAGCCGCTCCCACTTTGCTTGTGATACACTTGACGTGTAGCATTTATTTGGCTGGAAATCAATAAGGAGCTGGTTTAGCTCAATAAAAATTAATATAATGAGTGCGTTTTTGAGTCGTCACATCAACTCCCCACTCTCCGCTATTCTGGTCTAATCTAGATTAAGCAATCCATTTCACAAACTGAAGGAGTAAAACTTGGAACGGACATTTCTGATGATCAAGCCCGATGGCGTACAGCGCAACCTAGTGGGAGAAATCATCCGGCGTTTTGAAGTCAAAGGCTTTACCCTAATTGGGCTAAAGCTGATGAATGTTAGTAAAGAATTAGCCGAAAAACATTACGAGGTTCATAAAGACAGACCATTTTTCCCCGGATTGATAGAATATATTACCTCTGGTCCTGTCGTTGCCATGGTATGGGAAGGAAACGGTGTCATCGCCTCAGCCAGAAAAATTATCGGCGCTACCAATCCCCTTAACGCAGAGCCTGGTACGATTCGCGGCGACTATGGCGTAACAGTTGGGCGCAACCTCATCCACGGCTCAGATGCCCCAGAAACAGCCCAAACCGAGATTTCCCTTTGGTTTAAGGATGAGGAATTAGCAACCTGGCAACCCAGCTTAACCCCCTGGATTTACGAATAAACTACCTACACTCCCCAGTTTGGGTGAGTGTAGGCTCTATGCAATCTCAAGATAATGCCATCCAATTCCTTGTGTTTCCGGAGATGGCAACTAATTCAACTTCAAAGAGTTAACTGGTACTTCATCCCAGGAATTAACTTTTCTTAACCGTGCTACCCACCCAGCCGACTTTTGCTCTGCTGTTAAATTCTGCTGGAAAGACTGGTGACAGTCTTGTGCTTCCTCTTGATTGCAGGTGGCAATACAAGAATAAACTAGACCTGAAGGATCGATTTGTTCGTTTACCCAAATCATCTAATTATGCTCTCCTGACGAATTGGCAAGGGATTGATAACAGTCTTAAGTATATCTACTTATTTTTTACAGGATCGGAACTTACTCCTGCAAGATGAAAAACACAATTTTTCATACTTTGTAAGTTTATAGGAGATTATCTGTAATCAAAGTTAATAATTCAAAATTATACAGACCTTTGCCCTGCTAGCTGAGTGAGGGAATCACCAGTAATCCGGCAAATCCGCCAGTCAGGTAAAACCTGCGATCCCATTTCCTCATAAAATGCGATCGCCGATTCATTCCAGTCCAAAACACTCCACTCTAAACGTCCGCAGTCACGATTGACAGCTAACTCGGCAATGTATTTGAGGATAGCTTTGCCAATACCCATTCGCCGAAATTCTGGCATCACAAATATATCTTCTATATAAATTCCCGGTTTCGTCAAAAATGTGGAATAGTTGTGAAAAAATAGAGCAAATCCTACAGCTTCTTCTCCATAAGCTGCAATAATCGCTTCTCCATAAGGTTTAGCACCAAACAAATGTTCTTGGAGATTATCTATATTACCTGTGACTGTGTGAGATAGTTTTTCATACTTTGCCAGTGCCAAAATCAATTCAAACAGCACTGGAACATCGGTTGGTGTTGCTTGTCTTAATTTGAAGTTATTAGTCATTTGTTGTTTGTTTTTTGTCATATTCCCCACAAGTAATAACCAATAACTAATAACGTAAGCCAGTAGGGTGCGTTATCCGAAAGGTAACGCACCATCCGATGTTTCACGATCGTAATAACCCGGATTTGGTATGACGGCTAACTCGGCAATGTATTAGAGAATGACTTTACCAATAGATTTATGACCATAAAAAGCCCACGACTTGCTTAAGCCTATAACCAACAATTCATAATCAATAACCAATAAAAAACCTAACTCAACCAACCTTGCAAGCGTCTAGCAACTTGAGGGCGGCGTAGTTTCCGCATAGCCTTAGTTTG
This sequence comes from Cyanobacteria bacterium UBA11153, assembly GCA_003511885.1. Lineage (GTDB taxonomy): Bacteria > Cyanobacteriota > Cyanobacteriia > Cyanobacteriales > Coleofasciculaceae > Limnofasciculus. The sequence goes on along the minus strand of DOIX01000176.1, from coordinate 25,731 downwards.
AATTTGACGCACTCTTTCGCGAGAGAGATTAAACATACTTCCTACTTCTTCTAGGGTATAGGCTTCTGTACCAACCAAACCGTAGCGAAGAGAAATAACATCTCTTTCGCGCTCTGTTAATACATCACTCAAGACATCCCAAATCTCTTGACGCATCATCGCTTCATTCATGATATCTTCGGGCAATTGCAGATCGTTATCTTCGAGTAAATCGACTAATTCAGTATCTTCTGCTTTACCCACACGATGGTTAAGTGACAGGGATCTTCGGCGCAATTCTAGGAGCTGACGCAAATGGGTGGGGCTAATATCGAGAGCTTTAGCTAGTTCGGCTTCGCTAGGATTGCGTTGCAATTTTTGTTTAAGTTCCCGTTGAGATTTTTTCAGTTTATTGAGTTTTTCAACAATATGAATGGGCAAGCGAATAGTCCGGGCATCGTTAGCGATTGTCCGGGTAATTGCCTGACGAATCCACCAGTAAGCATAGGTGGAGAATTTGTAACCTTTAGTGGGGTCAAACTTTTCAGCAGCGCGATTTAATCCCAATGCACCTTCTTGAATTAAATCTAGGAAAGGAATACCCCGATTCAGATATCGTTTGGCAATAGAAACAACCAATCGCAAGTTGGAACGAATCATTTTACGCTTGGCTACCCGACCCCGATAGAGACGATTTTCCAACTGACTTGGTGTCAGATTTAGGGATTTGGCAATTTCTGCTTGGGTAGCTTTGCGCCCCTTCTCCTCTTGCCATTTTGCCTGAATTTCCTCTACTTCGAGTAAAAATTTAACGCCATGAGCTAATTCCACCTCTTCTTCCGGCTTAAGGAGCGGGTAACGAGCCATTTCTTTAAAAAACGCACCAATTGTATCATCCGCACCACCTTGGCGATATCCAAATGAATTATTTGTTCCTATCGGCTGTACCGATCGTGAAAATTCTACATCGACAGTATCCCAATCATTTTCTTCTATTTCATGGTGGTTACGATCGGAAAATTCTGTATCTTCTGTAAATTCGATTGTATCATTTTGGTTCAATTCAAGATTATTCATAGTCAGGTTTGAGTTTTGAGTGTTATTGAGGATTGCGATAGCGCAAGCGCTGCTGAAAAGCGGATCGCATCACCCTGATGAGATTGAGATGGCAGATGTAAAAAATAGGGGTAATTTTTCAAAAAGGACTGTAACTACAGAGTAGGAGAGCTACCAAGGATATATAAGGTTGGGCTAATAAACGGTTGAGAAGAATTAATTAATCCTAGCATAGCTCTCTTCCAACTTAAGGATCAGAAAATACTGAGTGGAAGGCTGCCAAAAGCAATCTGGCTGGTTGTTATGGGATATTGAAGCGATCCTATGGTAACATAGGATCGCCAAAGTACCATCTTTCAAGATTAGAATTTGCCAGTCAAGCCTGGATCCTAGGGTTTTGAGCGCTCCAAATGTACCAGGAGATTGAAATAGCCAAAGTGAAGAAATTTTAAGATTTTTGCTCCACTCAGGGGGTGGGGAAGATGACGGGATTGAATCTAAGTTTGAGAAGTGTAAAATGTATGACAATCAATGACCATGAGATATGCTTCTCAATATTACCGATCTTATGTTGTACAAAAGACGAGCCGATGGCGATTACAGGTAACAGACAAGAGGTAGAAGCTTGAAGGTAAGAGTTCATAATCAATTGAACTGGATATTGGCTTACCTCATAAGTTTTTCGAGTTATATTGGGGACTGCCCACCCTAAATAAAATCCTTTGTTGACAATGGTGCAAGATCTCAGCTATAACCTCAGCGAATTCGATCGATATGTAATGACAACTTATGGACGGTTTCCCCTTGCCCTGGAAAAGGGCAAAGGTTGCAGTGTCTGGGATACGTCGGGGCGAGAATACCTGGATTTTGTGGCAGGGATTGCTACTTGTACTCTGGGGCACGCCCATCCTGCAATGGTGGAAACAGTGACGCAGCAAATTCAATCCCTGCACCATGTTTCTAATTTGTATTACATACCACAGCAAGGGGAATTGGCAAAATGGCTAGTTGACCATTCCTGTGCAGATCGAGTATTTTTCTGTAATTCTGGGGCAGAGGCAAATGAAGGGGCAATCAAACTGGCACGGAAATACGCCCATACAGTCTTAGACATTGAGAAACCAGTAATTTTGACGGCAAAAGCCAGTTTCCACGGACGGACACTGGCGACGGTTACAGCCACAGGACAGCCAAAGTATCAAAAGTATTTCGATCCCTTAGTACCGGGATTTAGTTATGTTCCTTACAATGATATTGAAGCGCTAAAGAATGCGATCGCAGAAATTGATGAAGGCAATCAGCGCGTAGCAGCAGTGATGTTGGAAGCTTTGCAGGGAGAAGGTGGCGTTTGTCCTGGCGATCGCAAATACTTTCAGGAGTTGCGGGAAATCTGTGACGATACAGGTATCCTCCTCATTTTAGATGAAGTTCAAGTGGGGATGGGTCGCACAGGGAAATATTGGGGTTATGAAAATCTGGGCATTGAACCAGATATCTTCACTAGTGCCAAGGGATTAGCTGGTGGTATCCCAATTGGGGCGATGATGTCCAAGCAATTCTGCGATATTTTTGAGCCTGGAGAACATGCTAGCACCTTTGGCGGGAATCCCTTTGCCACTGCTGTCGCACTAACAGTTGCCCAAACCTTGGAAAAAGAAAATATTCTGGAAAACGTGCAAGAAAGAGGGGAACAGTTGCGGATAGGATTAACTGCAATCGCGGATCGATATCCCGATATTTTTACAGAAGTACGGGGTTGGGGTTTGATGAATGGCATGGAATTGAAAGCCGATATTGAGTTAACCTCCATAGATATAGTGAAAGCGGCGATGGAGGAAGGATTATTACTAGTTCCCGCAGGTCCCAAGGTGTTGCGGTTTGTCCCACCACTGATTGTTTCCGCCCAGGAAATTGACAAAGCGGTGCAGGTCCTAGAAATTGCGATCGCAAATTTAATGACTTGATCGATTTGTTATTGGTTATTTGTTATTGGTCAGCAGCTACTGGAGAGCCGAATCTCCTTATAGTAGCCCATCTCATAGGGCAAAGCATATTTCCGTGACACTAACACAGAGCACTTGGTAAAACTCGGTAGGTAGGGCTTGCTATATAAGTCATT
>DOIX01000176.1:15279-22211 GCA_003511885.1 Cyanobacteria bacterium UBA11153 | reverse complement strand
CACCAATCACCCCATCCTCACGATCCGACTTTTTCAGCAAACCCTAGGTAATCTGCTTGTTTTGCTAAGGAGGCGATCGGAATGTCTTTCGGTTCCTGGGAAAGAAATTGGTATAATTCTGGTACTTTTCGTTTACTAATTTTACGTTCGCTTATCTAGCATGTCAGCTAGTAGGGCAAATACTCCAATCTGGGTGGCAGCAATCAGGAGAATAATCGATCTTTCTGTTAAATCCTCTCGCACAAATATATCTTGAATGAATGTAAATAAAAATCCGGCAAAAAATACGCCAGCTATGGGCATAAATACTCTTAATGGGGCGAAGTAGACTCCTGTTCGCAATATCAACTGAACGAAACGTAAGGTATCGCGGATTGGCTTAATCTTGCTTTTTCCCTTGCGGTGATGAAAGTCAATTGGTTCATAATGGACGACATAACCATTGATTAACATTGCCACCGTAATAGTGGTTGTAAAACTGAATGTATCGGGTAATATTTTGAGAAACCTTTCCACCAGACTCTTCTGAAAAACTCGCATTCCACTGTTGAGATCCGGTATGCGACTATTTGCGATCCACTCAGCAAAGCGAATTAGAAACCACTTGGGGATTTTCCGCAAATTGGAATAGTTAACGTTAGCACCAATTCTCGCACCCACAACCATATCTGAATTTTTAGTTAGGGCTACTAGTTGGGGAATCCTCTCGTTAGGATATGTACCATCCCCATCAGTAATCGCAATCAAAGGATACTTCGCCTGTCGAATTCCTGTTTTCAGTGCTGCCCCATATCCCCGATTCTTTGGGTGTTCGATTACTCTAATATCCTTGAGACTTCGGAGAATTTCACCTGTTTTATCCGTGGAGCCATCATTAACTGCGATAATCTCGTATTCGCAGCCAGAGAAGTTAAGATTTTTTTGTATATCGTTGATGGTTAAGGCAACACCTTTTTCTTCGTTGTAGACTGGAAGTATGATTGAAAAGGCGGGACAGATAGCCTTAGAATTTTCGTCCATAGAGGATTCAGATTCCCTGAATTCAGCGCTTTTTTCCATACTGGGCTTTTTTCTGCCAATATTATTCCCTATTGAGTCAATTTTACCAGGACTGAGTTAGCTTTAGCTATAGTGGGGGTATTCCTGACGAACTGGATAAAAATGACTAACTCTCCACAGCCCCCAATCGAAATTGGGGGCATCACCATCGCCATGCCGCTGTTAAAACTTATAACTAAAGAGTTTAACAATCGCTCCTTTTTGAGGTAAATCTCCTGACTTGAAAGAAATCTTATCACTATTAACGCGATCGATTCTCACGTTTTCCTCTCCTGCCATCAACCCCATAAAATTATCCACAGGCTCAATAGAATATTCATCTTGACAAGTTGTGTCATCGGCAGCCTTGGTGCGAAAATGAGTAGGAATAATGATTTTAGGATTGAGAGTTGCGATCGCACCTTTGGCTTCTTCAGCATTGTACGCTTTCACGCTACCGCCTACGGGTACTAATAGTACATCTGGACGACCCATCAAGATTTTTTCCTCAAGTTGAATTGGTGCAGCCGCACCGCCTAAATGCAGGACTTTGATACCATTATAAATCCATTGCCAAGCTATATTATCACCAAAGCGTGCCCCACCAACGCGATCGTGAGGCATACTAATTCCTTTAAGTTGGATGTTACTCACCTGATAATCCCCCGGTTGAAACAAAATTTGGGGATTTCCTGGCAATCCTGTAGCTGCACCCTCATCGAGCAACTGACTGCTAATCAGGACTAAATCTGCGGCTACTTGAGGTGGGCGATATCCCGCCGTACAACCTACAGGGCGAAATGGATTCACGAGAATTCGCAACCCACCACCAGTAAATAAAAAGCAGGTATGCCCTAGCCATTGGATGGATATTGCTCCACCACCAGTCTGGGCAACCGAGGAATTCAATCCACCACCGAAACCCACCCCGAATGTTGTCAGTAACCCCGCGCCTGCATAACGGATTAATTTTCGTCGTTTCATCGTTTTCTTAAATCAATTGTCCTTGGATTACATTCAAACTAGGTTAAGGTAAAATGGGTCTATTCCGATGCAATTCCCAATTTTTGCCGCATCTTCCCTTCCTCAAAGCCCCGTCAGAGGCGACATGCCTCTCCCAGCAACTGACAGCTAAAAATTAATCGCGGTTTTCAGTTATATGAAGTACACTCTAAAAATTCAGTTTACTCAGTGAAACCAGGTTTCTCCCCAGGATTCTCTGTACTTCAAATACCGGAAAAGGACTGTAAATTAGGCAATTGCCAGGGCGTGATTTTCTGAAACGGGCAAGGATGCCAAAAAATTCCGCAATATTTCTTTACCACAATTAGTGAGAATACTCTCCGGATGAAATTGGACTCCTTCTACGTGAGGATAGTTCCGGTGTCTCACCCCCATAATCGTACCATCCTCTACCCAAGCTGTAATCTCTAAGACATCGGGACAAGTATCTCTGTCAATTACTAAACTATGATACCGAGTTGCAGTAAAGGGATTGGGCAATCCTTGGAAAACCCCAACACCTGTATGATAAATTTCTGAAGTTTTACCGTGCATTAATGTCGGTGCGGCGACAATTTTTCCACCGAATACTTCACCCAAACCTTGATGACCTAAACAAACTCCAAAAATTGGCAAATCCGGACTAAGTTTCCTAATCAATTCGCAGGATATTCCCGCATCTTCCGGTCTTCCTGGACCAGGAGAAATTACAATACCATAAGGTTTAAGTTGCCGGATTTCTTCGATCTCTATCTGGTCATTTCGGTAAACTTTAATTTCAGATGCTACAGGCAATTCAGTGCTAAATTCTCCCAAATATTGGACTAAATTATAGGTAAAGCTATCGTAATTATCAATAACTAAAATCACTGAAGATACTCCTTAGTTTAATAACCAACAGCCAACAACTAACAAACCATCATAAATTATTGTACAAATGGCTGAAGGCGAAGCCATAGTGGTGGGAGAATGAGGACACCAGCCACTAAAACAGATGCGATCGCAGATATTAGGACAGCACCAGCCGCACAGTCTTTCGCAATTTTGGCTAGTTCATGGTAAGACTGTTTCACCGTTAAGTCAACCACCGACTCAATTGCAGTATTTAACAACTCCATTGCCATCACCAGTCCGCTCGTCAAAGCAATTACGGATAGTTCTACCATAGACAGATGCAAAAAGACACCCAAGCTAATTGCCAGGGTGCCGATGGCTGTATGGATGCGAAAGTTGCGTTGGCTGCTAAAAGCGTAGCGAAATCCCGCCCAGGCATATTTGAAGCTAATCAATAAAGTGGGGGCAATACACCAGGCTAAGTCTCGTTTTGGCTTAACTGCTGAATGGGGTTTGTTAGATGTGGGCATCGGCAAGTCTTTCGAGATAGATATTTCTGGAGATAAAGAGAGAGATCTCGAAGGGAGGAACTGGGAGTTGGTAGAATGAGCCTTGTGAAATACCATGGATCTTTGATTCCTTTTCGTGGTAGTTAAGCTGTGTTATATTTGTAGTGTCAAATTGACCCGATCCAGTAAAGCTTCCTGCTGATTTAGCATTCTCATTAAACTAGCTTCATCCGGATGATCCCATCCCAACAGATGAAGTAAACCGTGGGTTGCTAACCAAGCAAGTTGAGTTGTCAAGGAATGCCCTTGGCTCTTAGCCTGACGATACGCCGTTTCCACAGAAATAACCAAATCGCCAAGATAAAGAGGCATAGACATCTGGATTTCCGGTGGTAGTGGGGGCGAGTCTACTTCCAATGCTGCAAATGCTAAGACATCTGTGGGTTGATTTTTGTTGCGGTAGTAGCCATTAATAGATTGAATTTCCGTATCGTCAGTGAGGCGAAGGCTAATTTCGTAGGATGGCGCTGGCGGTAAAGAAGGTGTCATTGTTTCCAGCCATTGGTAAAACCAGTCTTCCCAGGTTTCTGTGGGAATTGGGTTAGGATATTGCTCGATCGCATCTGAGCGCGATCGCAACGTTGTCAAAAAATAATCCTGTACTGTAACTTCAACTTCCACTAGCCTTCTCTCCTCAGATATGGCTTTCGGCACTGGTGATATCGCAATCTAACGGGTAAGGTAAGCCAGACTAAACAGTACAGCTAATATACCGATTATAGTCAGGAAAAAATGTTTAAGGGATGTTCCTCCCTTCCGCACCATATTCCGCATAGCAAGTTTCACATAACTGGGTTGAGGCTGGGTTGATAGGACTTCCGATGAGGTAGAAGCTTCATCAGTACTGGGTTGAGAGCTTTCTGGCGCTGAAGTTGAGTGAGTCATTAGAAATGGCTAGTCTTGGTTAAAGGTTGGATTTATAGCTTTAATCTGTCAATGTTATAGTTAGCTTAACAATTAATTTTGTTTTTGGGGAGTGGGGACTGGGATAGCGGAGTCTGAAGTGGGGACTGGAAGAGCGGAGCTAAGGATAATTTGAGCTATAGTGAGGGACTAGAGGCTATTGGCTCTTGGCTCAGGAAGAAAACTGTAAAATCAAGGGTTTGAGGAATTGAGAATGTCCTAACTGTCCTGGCGGTTGCTATAATTTACTCTTTTGAAGAATAGACATCTCCAGAAAATAGATTTTTATCCAGACAGGGTAATGGTTGGAAATTGTTTTTTGGAGATGTCTATAATTGCTTGTTTTGAGGGCAGGGTAGAGGGTTTGAGCGATTTTTTCCTAAATGGAAAATATACAGTTTACATGCGCAGCAGCTTACTCCTTACTCCCTACTCAACTTAATTGATTTTCCTGACGTAAATAGGCTTCAATGAAGGGATCTAATTCTCCATTTATAACATCCTCAACAGCAGTAGTTTCCACATTGGTGCGCAAGTCTTTCACTAACTGATAAGGATGGAAGACATAGTTGCGAATTTGAGTACCCCAAGCAGCTTCCACCATGTCGCCTCGGATTTGGGCAATTTCTTGAGCGCGTTGCTCTTGGGCGATAATCAGGAGTTTGGCTTTGAGGATAGCGAGGGCTTTTTCTTTATTTTGCAGTTGCGATCGCTCTTCTGTACACCGCACGGAAACTCCGGTGGGAATATGGACTATTCTGACTGCGGTTTCCACCTTGTTGACATTTTGCCCGCCCTTGCCTCCTGCACGGGAGGTGCTAATGTCCAAATCTTTTTCGGGAATATCCAACTTAACATCTTTATCTAGGAATGGCATTACTTCGACTCCCGCAAAACTTGTTTGTCGCTTCCCGTTAGCATTAAAGGGAGAAATCCTCACTAATCGATGAGTACCTTTTTCTGATTTTAAGTAACCGAATGCCCGAAGTCCATCAATTTCCAAGGTAACAGATTTTATCCCCGCTTCATCTCCTTCCGAAAGTTCGGCAATATGGACTTTATAACCCCGATTTTCTGCCCAACGGGTGTACATCCGCAGGAGAATTTCTGCCCAATCTTGAGCATCTGTACCGCCAGCACCTGCATTAATCGTTAAGACTGCACCACTGCTATCATAAGGTCCTGATAATAACTGTTCTAACTCCCAACGGTCAAGTTCCCGATTAAGTTGAGTTAGATTCGTTTGGGCTTCTTGAAATAATCCCTCATCTGTTTCTAATTCCAGTAGCTCCAAAACTACTTTGGCATCTTCAAGTTTTGTTTGCCACTCTTCGTATTTCTGGATGTTAGATTTAAGATCGTTGAGATTTTGTAGTGTAGACTGGGCTGAATTTTGATCGTCCCAGAAATCTGGTTGTGCCGCTACTTGTTCCAAATCTTGAATTTTAGCAGTTAGAGCAGGGATGTCAAAGATAGTACTGGGTTTTACCCAGGCGATTGGACAGGGTTTCGATATCGCGTTTAATGTCTAAAAGTTCGAGCATGGAATGAACTTGTTAAGGTATGACTTTTTTATTTTAGCTTGAGTCGGACTTGGTTAGCTAGGCTATAGTAGTTGACAGTTGACAGTTGACAGTTATAGCAATGTCAATCAAACCCTTGATTCATAAAGGGTTCAAGCCTCTAGTGATGGTGCTATTTATGTCAATACCGATGTGGCGGTTACTATATCTTTAGGATAGGTTATCTAACTGCCCATTATCTAAAGTCTTTTACCTAAATCTCGCGCTATGCTAATAACAAGCATTTAAAAGGAGTTGAAGTCATGTTTGCTCTTGTCTCACCTGATAAAATCCAACTACCACCGGGGGCAGTTGTCCGATTACCTTCTACCTGGCAATATTATCAAATTTTGTGTCAAAATCGAGGGGATGGATCTATTCCTCGGATTAAATACCAAAATAGAGAAGTGATTCTGATGTCTCCCTTACCTAAACATGGACGTGATGCCAACTTAATTGCCGATATTATCAAAGTTCTCTTGGATTTCAAGGGACGCGAATACGATGCGTTTACTCCAGTCACAATGGAACTTCCAGAAGAAAGCGGTATTGAGCCAGATTATTGCTTTTATATTGAAAATTGGCAAGCTGCATCAGGTAAAGATCGAATTAATTGGACTAGCGAACCTCCTCCGGATTTGGTATTGGAAATTGATGTAACTAGTTATTCCGATGTTAATGATTATTTACCTTATCGAGTTCCGGAAGTTTGGCTATGGAGAAAAAAACGACTCTTTATTTACGTGTTAGAGGGGACAGAATATTGTCTGAAAGATGACAGTAAGTATTTTCCAGATATCAATATTCATGAGGTTATCAATCGGGGGTTAGAAATTACATATCAGCGGAATACAAGTGCGGCGATTCGCGATCTTAAGGCAAGTTTAGGATCTCAGTGACAAGATTTATCTTTTTGATTATTTACTGTCAAGGTGAAGGATAGCGGCGATAAGTTATGTGGGGATAGGAGAATTATTTATATTGCCATGTTTCATCTTGTCCATTAGACTTCTCCAGAAAACAT
>DOIX01000176.1:14820-14945 GCA_003511885.1 Cyanobacteria bacterium UBA11153 | reverse complement strand
ATATTTTGGAGATGTCTATTGTATATAGGGTTTGCTGTATAAGTCGGAAACCTTGACAGCAATGCCGCTTCGAGCGCTTTAGCTGTTAAAGAAAAGTACCAGGAATAAGAGTTACACCCCTGAAA
>DOIX01000176.1:8730-14564 GCA_003511885.1 Cyanobacteria bacterium UBA11153 | reverse complement strand
CATGGACTTTTTAACTTAAATGGGAAAATTGCCTTCAAGAAAACTCTTCAAATCCCTACACCAAAAAACCCACACCAATCACCCTCCCTTCATGAAAAGACTTTTTCCGCAAACCCTATATAGATATTCGAGTTGCGATGGTATTGATAGCAGTTGACAATTATAGGACTTACGCAGTCACGCTGCCAATAGTGGATGGTGCGTTATGCGTCAGCTAACGCACCCTACAGATAGATGGTTTGCGTAAGTCCTGAATTAACAATTGACAGTTATTTTTAGTAAATCTAACCCTTTCTCCAGCAAGGGATTCATGACTTTATTCCACAGTATGACCGATGGAGGTAATGATATCTTTAATTGATGATTCTGATACGTCAGTTTCAACGCTGACTGTTTTGGCTGTGATATCAACACCTACTTCGGCTTTAGCATCAAGATTGAGAATGTTTTTTTTAATGACATCAGCACAGCCTTCACAAACGATACTGGGGACTTTGAAAGTTAGGTTTGCCATAGTTTCAAGATATTTTGAGTGGTTGAGATGGTTCAATATTTAATTTTACCCAATTAGGGGTCTGGCTTGGTAAGATCGCAATGAAATATTTTGGACTGGGAAAACAGCCCCCTCTGTCTTTGAAGCCCTCGATCCCCCCGTTTGGGAGGAGAATCGATGGGGAATTCCTCCAGGGGGATTGAGGGGGATCCTCTATAACGGCCTAGCCTTTGTGAAGGGGGATTGTCGGAACTAGCACATTATAGCAGTGGACAGTTGACAATTGACAGTTGACAATTACTGGATATAAATCAAACCGTTTACCCAGAAAGGCTTCCTCTTCGTTTCATGACGTTATTAACGCCTTAACCGATGTGGCGGTTGCTATATATAATAGTTAAAACATCCAGACTAGGAGAAAAAACCACGGTTTACACGCGCCCCCTAGCCCGTTTAATTGAACAACTGCAACGCTTACCTGGAGTGGGGCCGAAAACTGCCCAACGACTAGCGCTGCACATTATCAAACGTTCAGAAGACGAAGTTAAAGCCTTAGCTCAAGCTTTAGTTGAAGCGAAAAAGCAAGTGGGTTTATGTCAGACATGTTTTCATTTATCGGCGGAAAATGTATGCGAAATTTGTCGCAATCCTCATCGAGATAATCGGACTATTTGTGTAGTTGCGGATTCTCGGGATGTTATTGCTTTGGAAAAAACCCGCGAGTATCGAGGTAAATATCATGTTCTCGGTGGTATTATTTCGCCGATGGAAGGGATTGGGCCGGATCAATTACATATTCAACAATTGGTGAGAAGAGTCAGTCAAAAAGGAATTGAAGAGGTAATTATTGCGATTAGCCCTAGTGTGGAAGGAGAAACAACGACTCTTTATGTGGGACAATTGTTGAAACCTTTTACGAAGGTGACGAGAATTGCTTTTGGTTTACCTATGGGTGGCGATTTAGAATATGCAGATGAGATTACCTTAGCACGCGCTTTAGAAGGAAGAAGGGAGTTGGATTGATGTGGGATGAATTATGAAGTAAGTGGGTACACAAAATTAATTGCACGCTGGGTTTACCTGAAACCCTTGAAAAATATAGTGTTTCGATAAATCGGATGTGCAAATAATTTTGTGCCAGGTACTTATAAAGGATAAAATAATTTTACTCCTGCCCACCTGCCCACCTGCACGACGGAGGATTTTTATGAGGATATTGATTACGAGCTTTGTGTTTTTGTTTGCCACGGTGGAAATTTCCGAGTGGTTGGAGAATTTTAAGCTGCCGCTACCAATTTTAATTTTAGGGGGAGCTTGTTTAGCGATCGCATCCAATTACGGTAAATCTCCCGGCTGGCTTTTCCCACAACAGTTTCCAGGATTGGATACCAAGCAACTCCAGACACCCACACTCAATGGTGTTACCTCAGCAGCCAACTCTTCTCTTCTCAATTTATCTTCAGCGACACCACCACCTCCAACTCTTTCCTCAATTTCTTTCACTATTAATCCCGAAACTCATGGTAAGCCATAATTAAAGGTGGATATAGCAGTGGACAGTTGACAGTGGACAGTGGACAGTTGACAGTGGACAGTTGACAGTTGACAGTTGACAGTTGATAAGCTGCGGCGCATCTAAATTGGATAGTAAATTTATCGAAAGGGGTGTGGGGTGTGGTTTTTTTTGGTGTGGGGATATACAAATTAAATGCGTAGCAGCTTAGTTATTCAGACCACCCTGCTGTCAGGTCTTCATTGTCCATTGTCAACTGTCCATTGTCAACTGTCCATGACGTGATTGCTGTCAATACTGATGTGGGGGTTACTTTATCTTAAATAAAGTCTAATTTTTAGGAGTATTTACGGGCTGATTTGGTTTGGCTTCTGGAGTTTCCACTGCATCGGGATTTTGGTTATCATCCTCAGACGGAGTAGGGGTAACTTCTAGCAAGGGTTTTGATTCCGGTTTGTTTCCCTCCTCCGGCAATTCAGAGTTTTGTCCTTGAAGAAGCTGCAATTCTCGTTCCAATAATTCCCTTCCCTGTTCAAAAAAATCTTGGGAGGGGGTTCTAATTTGAGCGATTGCCGGGATGGTTAAAGCGATTGTGGAAATAATGGCGGTGAGGATAAATAATGGGTATTTCATAATAAAATACAGATTGTAATGGGGCAATGAATATTGGTCACAAAAGTAAGCAGAATGGTTTTACCTGACTGTCTAGAGGCTGTTTGGTACAGCCGTTACGAATCAAGATCCACTAGGGTCGAAGTTCTTAAGAATCCCAGTCTCTGAGCGAGCGGGGAGTGTCAAAAAGCCTTCCCTTTGATATCTAGGTTAATTAGGGGGGGGGAAGTACGATCGCCCTGTCTTTTATCTCTATCATATCGGATTTTCCATAAGTTGTGATATTCCCAATCGCATCGAAAAAAAGCTAACATTATCGATATGTCGATTCCTTCGACATATTATAGGGGTTGACGATAGGCGCGAGCTACAGACAAAATCTAATTTCATTATTTGACAATAGCGTAGCCTGCTAGAGGTATAGCGGGATATGTCTAGCTGTCAAGCCTACTCTACCAAGTTGCCACCCCCGATATCTTTTGTAATATCGTGCAATACTCTCCATTGTTAAAATAGGAGCCAAGAGGATGATGAGAGAATTTTTAACAGTTTTTGCAATTGCACTCTTGCTGAAAGTGAATCCGGCTAAATCTCAACAGATACCATCTACAAATTATGGTATTCACAACTTGTGCCAAGTTAACCAAACTCCTAATCCTAGAATCACGGATACAAGAAATTAATTCAGACAAGCAGTAATATATCAACCCCCTCTAGCCGATATTGAAAAAGAAGAGGTAAACGAAGCCCTAACTTTAGTACAAATTGCTAGACAAGAATTACAATTAAACAATATTTACCCCTCCTCACCTAGACAAAATTTAGAACTAAATCTCCAGACTCAAGTTGCTTTAGCAGAAATTAACCTTAATTTAGCAAGTGAAGAGACTATCCGGCTGGAAGTATTAGCCAATGATGGCGTAATTTCTCAACAACAATTAAGAGAGGCATTATATCAAGAACACCTGGCAAGAGAGAAGCTGGAAATATTACGGAATCGCTTATTAGCCAAGACACCACAACCTGAAGTAAATTTACAAAATAGCATAGAAGAAGCACAAATTGAATTAAAAATTGCTCAAATCAGACTTCAGCGGACACAATTATTAGTAGATGAGGGAGTTGTTCCTCGCCTTGATTTATTAGGAGAGATGGCACAAGTAGAAACAGCTCGATCAAATTTAGAAAAACTACAATCTTGCCGGAGAGATTAATTAACTCAAGTTGCTAGTCATAAGATGAAGCATTTTCAATCCCCCTCCTATCCCCCTGATTCAGGTGGACTTTTAATCTAATTCTCCCTTAAAAAATAGGGTTGTTTCATTTTCCCTTGAGAAATTAGAGGGCAGGGGAGCAGGAGAGCAGGAGAGAATGAGGGTTTTTCGTGATAATTAATCCCTAATTTTATTTTAGTAGGATTTATGGTAACAAAACCGCTCCCAGTCTCCTTTGTTGCCTTGTCAAAATTTGAACATGAAACAGCCCTGCCTTGAAAAAGGGGGATTAGGGGGATCTAACCAAGAATGCCCCTAGATTACCTCTAGGTCAAATTTTATACTTTGAGGACACGTCCTAGGAGCGATTAGTATATATCTCGATATAATCGCGGAAAAGCATATAAAGCTTTGAAGTATAAACTAATCGTACTTCAAAGCTAAAGGATCTCATGGGTAAGTTATTTTCTGACGCATTCACAGCATTTAACAATCTACTCTATAAGCATACGATTCTGATTCTGACACTTTTCTTTTGTGTTGGATTATCAGGGGCGTTGTGGAATATGTCTCATCTGTCATCCAATCTAATTCGATCCCAAGCGATTCATCATGCAGCACTCTATGCTCAAGCAAGTAAGGAAGCGCGGACACTTTATAGCAATGAAGTTGTTAATTCAGCGAAAACTATTCCTGGTATTGTCGTCACCCACGATTATAAAAATACAAAGGGAGGCATTCCGATTCCTGCGACTTATCTGATTGAATTAGCGCACCGCCTCACTGAAAAAAATTCTGATATGTTAGTCAGACTTTATAGCGATTATCCTTTTCCTTGGCGGGCTGAGGAAGGAGGTGCTAAGGATAATTTTGAAAGAGAAGCATTGGTAGCATTAAGAAAAAATCCTCGATCGCCATTTTATCGCTTTGAAGATTATAAAGGAATTCCGGTATTGCGGTACGCTGAAGCAGATATCATGGAACAAAGTTGCGTCAGTTGTCACAACTATCACCCGGATACTCCTAAAAGAGATTGGCGAGTAGGAGATGTCCGTGGAGTTTTGGAAATTGTCACTCCTCTTCATACTTTCATCAAGCAAACTCGTCAAGGTTTAAGAGGTACTTTTTTATCATTAGGTATAGCATCGATTTTGGGAATATTAGGTTTAACAATAGTTATGGGTAGGTTGCGTCAAACTTCTAAGGAGTTAGAGAAACGTGTTCGGGAACGAACAGCTCAATTGGAAGATGCGAATCAAAAATTATCAATTGAACAGGAGAAATCAGATCGTTTATTACTCAATATTTTACCAGAGCCAATTGCTGATAAATTGAAGGACGGACAGAGTAATATTGCTGATGGCTTTGCTGAGGTAACGATTTTATTTGCTGATATCGTTAAGTTTACTGAACTATCAACAACTGTTTCTCCCAGAGAACTTGTTAAGTTACTTAATGAAATTTTTACAGCTTTCGATCGACTTACAGAGAAGCATGGATTGGAAAAAATCAAGACTATTGGTGATGCTTACATGGTAGTGGGTGGTATTCCTAAATATCGTCAAGATCATGCAGAAGCGATTGCGGAAATGGCTTTTGATATGCAAGGAGAAGTTGCCAAATTTAATGCCAAAAATCACACTAATTTGAGCATCAGAATTGGGATCAATACAGGTCCAGTAGTAGCTGGCGTGATTGGTACGAAAAAATTTATTTACGATTTATGGGGGGATGCCGTCAATACTGCCAGTCGGATGGAATCTCAGGGTTTAGCAGGATCGATTCAAGTGACAGAATCAACTTACCATTATTTGCGCGATCGCTATCTGCTGGAAAATCGGGGTACAATCCAGGTAAAAGGCAAAGGCGAAATGATTACCTATCTCCTAATTGGGAGATTAAAATAGAAGGTAATGGGAAACAATACCAAAAAATAAGCTTGAATTTCCCCCCTGCTCCCTGCTTTCTTAAAACCTCACCAAAAGACTTATTCAGCAAGCCC
>DOIX01000176.1:0-8531 GCA_003511885.1 Cyanobacteria bacterium UBA11153 | reverse complement strand
CTCACCAAAAGACTTATTCAGCAAGCCCTATTTACCCCGCCAAAGCTAATCCATCTCCACGGGATTCAGAAGCGGCAACTAAAACATTATCTTGCCGCAAAATGATCTGCCCCTTGCCAAAATCTCCTCGATCGGAAATAATCTGAATATCATGCCCTCTTTCACTTAAGTTTAAGGCTATATCCCTGGATACATTCTCTTCTAAATGTACTAAGTTACCATGGATAAATTTCCATCGGTAAGCATCAAGTGCCGCTTGAGGATTCATGTCGTAATCAGCTAGATTGACAATTACTTGTAAATGCCCTTGAGGTTGGATTGGTCCTCCCATTACCCCAAATGGGCCTAATGGTTTGCTATCTTGAGTAATAAAACCAGGAATAATAGTATGGAAGGAACGTTTACCTGGTGCAAATTGGTTAGGATGATCTGATTTTAAGGTAAAACCTAGTCCTCGATTTTGCAAGGCTATCCCTGTATCTGGAATGAGAATACCACTACCGAATCCAGCATAATTTGATTGGATAAACGATACCATTAATTCTTCATCTGCTGTGGCTAAATAAACTGTGCCACCTTGAGGTAAACCTGGCTCTGCTAAGGAAATGGCTTCTTGGCTAATTAGTTGTTGACGTTGTTGAGCGTATTTTTTATCTAATAATTCATCTAGGGTTATTTCCATAAATCGAGAATCGCTGACATGACGATGAGTGTCAGCAAATGCTAATTTCATTGCTTCAATTTGGAGGTGATAGCTTTCTCCAGATTCGCGGGGGTATTGACTAATATTGCATCCTTCTAAAATATTTAATGCGATTAAAGCGGCAATGCCTTGAGTATTGGGAGGAATTTCCCAAACGGTAAGGTGACGATAGTTAGTAGAAATTGGCTCTACCCAATCGGCTTGGTGCATTGCTAAATCGTCTTTGCTGAAGAAGCCACCTGTATCAGAGGCAAAATTTGCGATCGCGTCTGCAATCCTACCGCGATAAAAACTTTCTCCTCCACTTTCGGCAATTTCTCTTAATGTTTTCCCATGGAGTTGACTGCCCCAAATTTCTCCAGCTTTGGGGGCGCGATTTTTCGGGAAAAATACAGATTTAAACGCAGCAAATTCAACACCTTGAAGTGGTAAAAAAATCTCTGCTGATTTTTGCCAACTTGTGGCTGTTACAGGGGAGACAGGAAACCCCTCTTCAGCGTATCTAATTGCAGGTGCAAATAACTGAGAAAATGGTAATTTTCCCCAACGTTCCCATAAAGTACGCCATGCGGATATTGCACCTGGTACGGTAACTGGTAGCCAACCATGAGGAGGAATTTCATTCATCCCAGCGAAGTTTTTTAGGGTTAAGTTTTGCGGACTTTTTCCCGAAGCATTTAATCCGTGAAGTTTGCCATCCCAAACTAGGGCAAAAGCATCGGAGCCAATACCATTAGAAGTGGGTTCAACTACTGTAAGCGCGATCGCAGTTGCGATGGCGGCATCCACTGCATTTCCCCCTGACATTAACATTTCCATCCCTGCTAACGTTGCTAGAGGCTGACTAGTGGCTACGGCGTGCCGTTTCCCCATTATTACTCGTCGGGTTGATGGGTAAGGGTAGCGCTCTAGGTTTTCTTCCTTCATACTTTTCGATATATCGTAAAATTCTCAAGATAAAATGGGGAATGGGGAAATTACTTCCACAACCAAATTAAACTTGCCACAATTGCTCCACTATGGGAGAATAAATCAAGTTAATAGTTCACTTTTATGCTTATTTCCCGACTAACAGGATCGATACTCGCAATCCTATTGGCGATCGCGCTTTGGTTTCCCTTCCCAGCACTAGCATCCAACTATCCCCCTCCCCTATCCTACAGTAACGCAGAACTTACAGGAAAAGACTTTTCTGGTCAAAGCTTAATCCGTGCTGAGTTTTCCAATGCAAATTTACAATTTGCTAACTTTGGTGATGCTGACTTGCGCGGGGCAGTTTTTAGCGGCTCAGTCATGACTCAAGTAAATTTACATGGAGTAGATTTATCCTATGGAATGCTCGATCAAGCTAATCTTACAGGT
The DNA here is from genome assembly GCA_003511885.1 of Cyanobacteria bacterium UBA11153. GTDB lineage: Bacteria > Cyanobacteriota > Cyanobacteriia > Cyanobacteriales > Coleofasciculaceae > Limnofasciculus. The sequence goes on along the minus strand of DOIX01000176.1, from coordinate 6,466 downwards.
GTGGATCTCAGCGATGCTATTTTAGTCGAAACTATGTTACTAGGTTCTATCTTCAAAAATACTAATATTACAGGTGCAGATTTCACCAACGCAATTCTTGATGGCGCGCAAATCAAAGAATTATGTGCTAAAGCCATTGGGATTAACTCAAAAACAAATGTCGCCACTAGCGATTCTTTAGGATGTCAGTGAAAAGGGAGAATAGGCAATAACAAAAAACAAACAACAAAAAACAAACAACAAAAAACCAAGAACTAAAAACAAATGACAGATAGCGAAATTAAAAAAATTGGCATTATTGGCGGTGGACAACTGGCTTGGATGATGGGAAATCCTGCTCAAAAATTAGGATTAAAACTCATAATTCAAACACCCAACATTGCCGATCCAGCAGTGAGTATTGCTCCCGATCCTATTTTAGCGCCAATTGACGATCCGGCAGCGACAGCTAAACTAGCAAATTACTGCGATACGATTACATTTGAGAATGAATTTATTAACTTAGAAGGATTGAGGGAACTAGCAGCCAAAGGTATTTGCTTTCGCCCCAGCTTAGAAGCATTAGCACCACTATTAGATAAATACGAACAGCGATTATATCTAGAAAAAATTGGCATACCTCAACCACAATTTACGACATGGGCAGGAGAAATAAAGAAAGAAAAAATAACAGATACCCAATTATCTAACCAATACTTAAATCAGAATAAATTAGATTTTCCGATTGTAATTAAAGCAAGAAGGCACGGATATGACGGACAAGGAACCTTTATTATTAAAGATTCAGATAGTTTAGAAAAAACTTGGCAAAAGCTAGGACAAAATCCTCTTTTAGTAGAAGAATTTATTCCATTTGAACGAGAATTGGCTGTAGTAGCAGCTCGTGGAGTAACAGGAGAAGTTGTAGTATATCCAGTAGTAGAAACACAGCAAGAAGAACAAGTTTGCCGTCGAGTCTTAGTACCCGCAGAAATTAGTTTAAAACTAGTAGAAAAAATAAACGCGATCGCAAAAACTATTCTTACCAGCCTCGAAGTAGTGGGTATCTTTGGTATTGAACTATTTCTCACCAGCAATGGCAAAGTATTGGTAAACGAAATATCACCCCGCACCCATAATTCCGGACATTTTACTATCGACGCTTGTCAAACATCCCAATTTGAAAACCACTTACGTGCTGTCGCCGGATTACCATTAGGAAATACCACCCTCAATTGTCAAGGTGCAATCATGGTAAATCTCTTAGGTTACGAAACTTCACAAAATGACTATATAGAAAAACGAGAAAAACTAGCCAATTTGCCAGAAACATTTGTCCATTGGTACGGAAAAACCGAATCTCGCCGTGGCAGAAAATTAGGTCATGTTACAGTCAGATGCGACTTCCAAGAGCGAAATAAATTAAATGCGATCGCCAAAAATATCGAATCTATTTGGTACAGTTAAAGGACTAGGGACTAGGGGCTAGGGAAAGACAAAAAAATTTCTTCCTTGTCTCCCTTGTCTCCCTTGTCTCCCTTGTCTTCCTTATTTCTACTCCCCACTCGCCAAAGCCATCATCTCAATAATAAATTGAAGATTAGTACAGCGCTGACGATAAGACGCAATTTCTAAATCTGGATCTTCAACTTTTCCGGCAAATTTTTCCAGATATATTATTTCTGTTTTTTCCAGGGCTACTTGATATAGTCGCTTAAAAGATTGCTCAATTTCCGCCTTATTATCGTCCTCCTTAACATTTAATCGCACCACCAAAGTTCTAGATTCCTTATTCTCAACCCCTTGAACAGATAATTCTGCATCTACACGTTGCCGATTTAGCTCTTTAAATGCCATTATAAATGCTTGCCAATCAATCCCATGACGAAAAACTAGATCGAGAGTCTCTAAAGTTTTTTGGAATAACTTAGTAAACTCACCAGGTTCAAAAATCCCATTATAAGGACGGCGCTCCTGAAGTAAATATCCTCTAGTTTCTGGACAATATTTAGATTTGAGATAAATATAATCGCAGATGACATCATTCAAATTAGTAGCACTATCAATATTCCAATCTTCAATACAAGAGCCAGTTAAGATCGCCTGTTCAAAATTAGTGCCCAATGCTTGAGATCTGATCAAACGAACATCAGTGATAGTCGCTCCTCTAAAATTAGCATGACCCAAATCAGCCGCAGTAAGATCTGCTTTACTGAGATTTGCACCCGTCAAGTCAGCCTCAATCAAATCAGTACCAAAAAGATTAGATCCCTTCAGATTAGCGCCTCTAAGATTAAAGCCACTGAGATCCAGTAAATTCAAATTTACACCTGCTAGAAAAGGAGTCACCTCCGGATTTCTTTCCCGCCAATCATTCCAATAAGATACACCGAGTTTGACCAAATATGAGTGAGGTTCGTTATAGAATTCCATTTTCGGTACCATAAATAGCAGTCAGATGAGGCAAATAGGACATCCTCAAACGCCACAACCAATTCGCGATATTGCCCTGGGTGAAGGCGCTCGGGCGTGACTTTCGCTATAGTGCCAATCCATCAGCCAAAATATGGAAGGTACCCTTGCCTCATCTATGAGAAAAACACACTAACTCAAGGTTGACGTGACGTATTCCCCCAGCTATAAGCAGGGGTAGCGCTTAAAAGATGTTACGAAGCACTCTTAAGAGATGCGAATCCACCTTTCTTCCTGTTTCCGTTGACTCTTAACTAGACTGTCACCAGTCCCCGTCAGGTTGTCTCCACAGGCAATTTCTTTAACTTCCAGGATGCGCCCCACCCCAGACAATCCACGATTGCGGATAATTTGTGCTGCCGCTACATCTCTATGTGTTGTATATCCACACTCAGGACAGGCATGAATTCTGATTGCGATAGGTTTTCTAATTCTAACACTTCAGAAGATTGACAAGGACATGAAAGGATAAATCCTTTGAGTCGCTTGGGTTAACGCCAAGCTTCGCTATCATCCACCGCTTCAAAGAGGGTGGCGAAGAGTTTTCATGATGTTTTGGTAGACATCCGAACATAAACCATTACAATAATAGAGCAGGTTCTACTGAGACGTTGGTGAATGCCGATATAGTTTATTGATCTATGTCTGCTTCTATAAGGGAGTCGAGTGACGCCGTGGCAGTAAACCGGGCTTGTACCCGGAAACAAAAAACGAGAGTCCGCGATACCCACCTGGTTATCCAGGTCATAAGCTGAGGTAAAACGGCGTTTCGGGGAACCTGTTCTCCAAAGGGGCTAGGAGTTAGGGGAAAGAGGCTAGAGATTAGGGGTGTTTTTTTCAGTCAGAATGCGTAAAATACAAAAGTTTTGGCAAAATTTGCATTAAAACCAGATGTCAAAAGCTAGCGCAGGTGCGATCGAGAAATTATCGTCTCGATCGGTTAAGCGCTACCATGAAAATAATTAAAGTCAGGGACGAAGATTTGTGTTATCTGAGCCACTAACCTCCATAAAATTTCCTGCTGATATCTTTAAATTACCAAATGGATTGACGGTTATTCACCAATATCTACCAGCAACACCAGTAGTAGTAGCAGATATTTGGGTGAAAGCAGGGGCGAGTGTTGAACCAGCAGGATGGACTGGTATGGCTCACTTCCTGGAACACATGATTTTTAAAGGTACTGCCACACAGAAACCAGGTGAATTTGACTGGGCTATTGAAACTCGTGGGGGCTATGCTAATGCCGCAACTAGTCATGACTATGCTCACTTTTTTATTAATACAGCAGATCGATACTTAGAAGATAGCCTGCCACTATTGGCTGACTTGCTCCTCCATCCTGCTATCCCCGAAGACGAATTTGTTAGGGAAAGAGATGTCGTGATCGAAGAAATTCGTGGCTGCTACGACAACCCAGACTGGCTGGGATTTCAATCCCTATCAGAAAACGTTTATCAGCGCCATCCTTACGGACACTCGATTCTGGGAACTCAAGAACAACTGATGGAGCTAACTCCACAGCAAATGCGCAGTTTCCACGCTAGCCAATATCAGCCAGAAAATATGACAGTAGTCATAGTCGGTGCGTGCGATCGCAAATCAGCTTTAAATTTAGTACAGGAGTCATTTCAAAACTTCCCTGATCCTGGTAATTGTCCCCGAATTAATCCAGATGCAGAACCACCAATTACAGAAATTCGCCGTCAAGAAGTATACTTACCCAGAATTGAGCAAGCAAGGTTATTAATGGCTTGGATTGGACCTGGAGTAGAACAACTCTCAGATGCCTACGGTTTAGATTTACTCTCTGTTGTCCTCGCCGATGGCAGATCCTCTAGATTGGTGCGTCAATTGCGAGAAGAGCTACAATTAGTTCAGGGTATTAGTAGTGCTTTCTCCCTTCAGCGCGATTCAAGCTTATTTACCATTAGCGCCTGCTTGGAACCACAACACCTAGAACAAGTGGAAGAATTAATTTGCTCCCACCTGCTCGAATTACACCAAACACCAATATCAAGCACAGAACTTTGTCGCTGTCAACGTCTACTGAGCAATGACTATATTTTTTCCACAGAAGCAGCTAGTCAACTAGCGGGTTTATACGGATATTACAACACGATCGCCTCCGCCGAAGTATCCATCACCTATCCCCATCAAATTCAGCGCTGGAAGCCAGGAGACTTGATCCATTTAGCACAGCAATATCTTTCTCCCTATCATTATGCGGCTACAGTAATTAAACCAATTACTGGAGATTGGTAATGGAGAATAGGGAATAAGAAATAGGGAGTGGGAAATAAAATCAAAAGTCAAAATTCATGGTATTGCTCGAAGCATAAACAACTAAACAACCAACAACCAATAACCCACAAAAACCAACCGACAACCAATAACCAAATAACTACATGCTGCAAAATGCGATCGCGCCCAAAAAACCACAGATTGTCCATCGTACTGTTCTCGATAACGGTATCGTTGTCCTTACCGTAGAAAACTCAGCCGCTGATATTATTGCCAGTCGGATATTTATTCGTGCAGGTAGCCAATGGGAACCACGGCACAAAGCCGGATTATCTCATCTCCTTTCCTCCGTAATTACCAAAGGAACCCAGGAACTTTCATCCATTGAAATAGCCGAAAAAATTGAATCTGTCGGGGCACAACTCAGCGCCGATGCAGCGACAGATTACTTTTTAGTATCCCTCAAAACAGTTACAGCAGACTGGGAAGAAATGTTTCAATTAGCAGGAGAAATATTGCGCTATCCCAGCTTCCCAGAAACTGAGGTAAACTTAGAACGACACCTCACAATTCAAGACATTCGTTCCCAAAAAGAACAACCATTCAACATCGCCTTCGATCAATTACGATTGGCAATGTATCAAAACCATCCTTATGCCCTCTCAATTTTAGGAACAGAAGATACCGTAGCCGAATTATTCAGAGATGACTTAGAGGCATATCATCAAACTTATTTCCGTCCCGATAATATGGTGATTAGTTTGGCGGGAAGGTTAACACCAGCAGAAGCAGTGGCACAAGTTGAAAAAGTATTTGGCAATTGGCAACCTCCCCAAACATCATTCAATCCACCACCATTCCCCCAAATTACTTCCCAACCCCGTCAAGTTATTACACCACAACAAACCCAACAATCCATCGTCATGCTGGGGTATCTAACTCCAACCGTAGAAGATATCGACTATGCCCCATTAAAACTACTTAACACTTACTTAGGTAACGGTTTATCCAGTCGTTTATTTGTAGAATTGCGGGAAAAAAGAGGCTTGGCTTACGATGTTTCCGCCTTTTATCAGACACGCCAGTCAGTATCTGCCTTCGTAGTCTATATCGGTACAGCACCAGAAAATACTACCATTGCTTTTGATGGTTTGCAAAGCGAAGTTGAACGCCTCTGTAAGTCTCCACTTAATCAAGATGAACTCCAATCTGCTAAAAATAAACTCCTCGGACAATATGCTTTAGGGAAACAAACTAATGCCCAACTAGCCCAGATTTATGGTTGGTACGAGACTCTAGGTTTAGGAATTGAATTTGATACTAAATTTCAGGAAGATATTGCCAATGTTACACCAGAAATGGCTCAAGCCGCTGCAATTCGTTATTTTACTGAACCATATATATCCCTAGTCGGTCCTTCAGAATTTGTCAATCTCAACTCCGAAATTTAAACAGTTTAGAGGTATCTAGATCCCACAGATATTATAAAATAGCGATCGCGTTTGCTGGCAGATATTTCGGTGTTGTATTGTTGGTTTGATTATCGTGGGTGGGGAATCGCATTTTGGCAGATATTTCGGTGCTATATTTGCTGTCAGGTTTGTCGCGGGGGGGAAGGGTGAAGCATTTGCGAATAAATGTTATCCGTGTTGTGGCATAAATTAAAGACACAAATGCTAGGCTAACGCCACGCTTCGCTAACACCCCTACAGTTAATAATATCGTAAAATATAATCCCGTATAATTCCGTATAATCCCGTATAATCCTGTA
>DOIX01000012.1:2739-5240 GCA_003511885.1 Cyanobacteria bacterium UBA11153 | reverse complement strand
TGTCAGGAACTTTACTCAATCTTCATAAAATATCGACTTCTTGCCTAAGAGATTTGATCAAAAAATCCTGTAAAGCTCTTGTTTACTGGCTTTCAGCTTCGGCTCTTTCGTCGAACTCAGATATAATCAGTATTTTTACTGATAATACTGCGATTTTGGTGATTTTATTGCTACGTCAATGGTGCAATCATCACGTATTACATGACGATCTGCGGAAAGAGGTTTCCTAAGCTGCGGGAGGTTAGCTCACGGATTTAATAGCTCGGGACTATTGGCTGGGGGCTAAAGACTGGGGAAGAAAACTTTTCAGTCAGAGGTTTGGGGAATTTAGAATGTTTTAGCTCCCCTAGTGGTTGCTATAAACTGAGAAACCACAGAGAAACCCGGTTTCTTGAAGAAATCAGAGTAATTGATGGAACTGAAAACCGTTATAATGTCAGCGCAGTGCTTAGGTCTCTCCCTTAATGGCCTCGAGACCTGACACCAAAAACCCAACACCCAACACCAAATTATGCCTGTTTCAGCCGCTGCACCTGCTCTACTCGTACTAGCTGATGGGACATCTTATCATGGCTGGTCTTTTGGGGCTTCCGGGACTGCCATTGGAGAAGTCGTGTTTAATACCGCGATCGCAGGTTATCAAGAAGTTGCTACGGATCCCAGTTACTGCGGTCAAATTGTCACCTTCACTTATCCAGAATTAGGGAATACCGGAATTAACCCAGAAGATGAAGAATCATCTCATCCTCACATCCGAGGTGCAATCGCGCGTAACATTGCTTGGCAGCCAAGTAACTGGCGCTCTACTTCCTCTTTGCCCGATTACTTCAAAAAACACAAAATCCCAGGAATTTATGGGATAGACACCAGGGCATTAACCAGAAAGCTACGTTCCGCTGGAGCAATGAATGGCGGAATTTCCACTGAAATCCTCGATCCTAGCGAATTGCTCAAGCAAGTACAAGCTGCCCCGAGTATGGCAGGATTAAACCTCGTCAAAGAAGTTACTACTAAGGAAGCCTACGAATGGTCAGATCCTACCCAAGAACATTGGCAGTTTGGTCCAGTAGGCGGAAACGATGAATCCCTGACAGTTGTGGCAATCGATTTTGGCATCAAGCACAACATTTTGCGACGTTTAACCAGCTACGGCTGTCGCGTCATTGTGGTTCCCGCCAATACTCCACCAGAAGAAATTCTCAAATATAACCCAGACGGCATTTTTCTTTCCAACGGACCTGGAGATCCCGCCGCAGTTACCGAAGGTATTGAAACCACCAAAGCCTTATTAGGAGCAGAAAAACCCATATTTGGCATCTGTATGGGACACCAAATTCTCGGCCTTTCCTTGGGTGCAGAAACCTTTAAACTGAAATTTGGTCATCGAGGCTTAAATCATCCTGCTGGATTACAGCGACAGGTAGAGATTACCAGCCAGAATCATGGATTTGCGATCGATCCCGACTCGTTAAGTTCAGAAATGGAAATCACCCACCTTAATCTCAACGATCGCACTGTCGCCGGATTGCGTCACAAATCTTTACCTTTCTTCTCTGTGCAATATCACCCAGAAGCAAGTCCCGGTCCCCATGATGCAGATTATCTATTTAAGCAGTTTGTTGATTTAATGAGGGGGAGTAGGAAGTAGGGAGTGGAACAGCGAATGCCCTGGTGGGGACAAGGGAAGGGGGACAAGGGGGACAAGGGAGACAAGGGAGACAAGGGAGACAAGGGAGACAAGGGAGACAAGGGGGACAAGGGAGACATTTTTTTTCTCCCTACTCCCTGCTCCCTACTCCCTGCGAGCCTGCTCCCCCACTCCCCTGCTCCCTAGTCCCCAATCCCCATTCTCTTAAGTTAAGATCTAGACCATTTGCTAAAATTAAGTCGCTTGTTTTAGCCGATTGAGAAATAGGTAAAGTTTGTTATGTTAGTCAGTATAGCTAGGAGGGTATTATTCTTGAGCCACTAACCCTGACAGTCAGCTTAAGGGGCACTCGCGAAGTCAGGGAAAATTATCAACTTTTCCGCCTCACTGGATTGTTAGATGCCTTTTCCGAACCCACCTTCCAAAAGGTAGTCAGTAAATGTATCGATGACGGACCCCACCATATTATTTTAGATTTATCCAAAATTGATTTTGTGGATAGTTCTGGTTTGGGTGCTTTGGTGAAGTTAGTCAAAAAAGCTCAAAGTGTGGAAGGATCGTTACAAATTGTCACAAATGCCCGCGTGACTCAAACGGTAAAGGTGGTACGGTTAGAAAAATTTCTCTCCCTTCAAACTTCTGTTGATGTGGCATTGGAGAAAGTTAGAGGTAAGTCTGGCTGAAAAGCTCTGTGAAGGAAAAGCTCTCGCGGGTGGAAAACCCGCTGGGAACTTTCGGAAAGGATTACCGGAATAGTTTTTTGAGTCTTTTAGCGATCGCACGAGTACAGCAGACAGTGGATAATGGACAGCGGACAATGGACAGTGGAAAACTATCAACTGTCCACTATCAA
>DOIX01000012.1:0-2506 GCA_003511885.1 Cyanobacteria bacterium UBA11153 | reverse complement strand
TCCACTATCAACTATCAACTGCTCTATAGCCTAAAACTTCTGGGAGAATTGAGTTGACATCAGAGGAGGAAGAGATTTCAAGAGGATCGAAAACTGATGGGAGGCAATCTTGGATAGAAGTCAGATTCTCTCAGTTTAGTAGTATGGCAAATTGTCGATCGCGCATTGAGCAAATATCCCCAGCATCCTTAGCCTATCTGGGAGATGCCGTTTATGAACTGTATATCCGCACCCGCTATTTGCTACCACCGAAACGGATTTCTGAATATCATCAAGAGGTAGTATCACAAGTGAGGGCAGAAAGTCAAGCCGAGATTTTGCGATCGCTCGAACCCCACCTAACTGATGCCGAATTGGACATATTGCGGCGGGGACGTAACGCCACCACTGGAACCCCCCGCCGTCTCTCACCCAAAATCTACCAACAAGCAACTAGCTTGGAGACATTACTTGGATACCTTTACTTAACCAATCCGCACCGATTAACTGAACTATTAGATCGTTTAGAAGCTGTTTATGAATAAAATATTAAGGTTTCAATTGACTGAATTATAGATATAATTCGGCCTTAATACCTTAGATATCATCATCCAGAAGCTAATAGACAGTTAAAATCAATATTTACTCTAACCTCTAACCTTATACCGAGCGTTACCATTTACTTTACACGAGAGCCTTTATCCTTTACAGTTCAAAGTTATTCAATCGTTAAACCCTAACATCAGCAAATGTCTAAACCATACCGACGCTCTCCAGATCCTGGCAAGCCTAAACGGGGAAAACCTTTTCGTGAAAAGGGAAGTAAGCCCAAAAAACTAGGGGAATCAATATCCCAAAAGCCAATTATTAGTCAGACAGGAAAGGGAAATAAGCATAAAAAACTAGGGAAACCCATTCCCCAAAAACCAATTATTAGTCAGACAGGAAAGCGAAATAATCCCAAAAAACCAGGGGATCCCATTCCCCAAAAACAAATTACCCAACCACCAATTATTAGTCAGACAGGAAAGCGAAATCATCCCAAAAAATTAGGGGATCCCATTCCCCACAAAATCATCCACACCCAGCTCGGAAATTCTCCTGCCCCATCTGCTCATATCCCAATCCAGTCCCAAAAAAAAGTCCTCAAGGATATCCCAAAAGCCCGAAAGTGGGAAGAAACCTCTACGGAGTCGAGTCCTGACGGCGATATGTCAGAAGATCTTGACTTAATCTACGGTCGTCATCCTGTCCTCGCCGCCTTAGAAAATGAGCGCCAGCTTAACCGGATTTGGATTTTACCCCAACTTCGTTACGATTCCCGGTTTCATTCCCTACTCTCCCAAGCCAAAGCTAACGGCAGCGTCATTGAGGAAGTTGAAGCCAGACGGCTCAGTCAAATTACAGAAGGAGCCAATCATCAAGGGATTGCTGCCCAAATCTCTCCTTATAGTTACAAGGATTTAGGGGAGTTGATTGCGGAAGCTAAATCGAAAACAGACAATCCAGTCATTGTCGTTTGTGATGGTATTACAGATCCCCATAACCTGGGGGCGATTATTCGTACAGCCGAAGCATTGGGGGCACAGGGTTTAGTTATTCCCCAACGTCGGGCAGTAGGGTTAACTTCGACGGTGATGAAAGTTGCTTCTGGCGCATTAGAAACGTTTCCTATTGCGAGAGTAGTAAATCTCGGTCGTGCCTTAGAGGAGTTGAAAGAAGCAGGCTTTTGGATTTATGGCACAACGGCTGAGACTGGTAAAATGTTACACACAATTGACCTAACGGGATCGATAGTATTAGTCATTGGTTCAGAGGATGATGGCTTGAGCCTGCGGACACAACACTGTTGCGATGTTTTGATTTCGATTCCCCTCCAAGGTAAAACACCAAGCCTCAATGCCTCAGTAGCAGCCGCCATGACTTTGTACGAAACCTATCGTCAGCGATGGTCCTCTCTGGTATACCTTGGCGATCGCAGGGGATCGAGCTAAAATCTTTGAAACAAGAAACGTGAAGTTGTATAACAAAATGTAAACTCCCCTAGGAGCTTCACAAGACCGGATAGTATCTCCTGTAATAGATCAAAAGGATGTAAAGCGATGTTAAGCAAGATTGTTGAATTTTTAGGATTAGCCTTTTGGGTGGAAATCGTCACCGACAACCCGAAATGCACATATTATTTCGGTCCATTCTTGAGCGCTCAGGAGGCGGAGACGGCTAAGGGTGGGTATATTGAAGATTTGGAAAATGAGGGGGCACAAGGTATTGCTGTGACTGTGAAGCGCTGCAAACCTTCTAACCTGACGATTTTCGATGAGGATTTCTCAGAGCCAATGAATTCTAAGTTAATGTCTAATCTGAGCGGACAACTTTCCTAGAAGATTAATTCGGCATTGACTCCTTGTCATACAGAAACGGGGTTTCTCGGAGAGACCCCGTTTTTTTGATAGTTATTATGGTATAATTTGATACACAAATGAGGGGATGGTGAAGCATTCGGATATAAATAGGGCTTGCTGTATAA
>DOIX01000175.1:16372-19001 GCA_003511885.1 Cyanobacteria bacterium UBA11153 | reverse complement strand
TGTCAAGCTCAAAACCTAATTTTGGGAGATGTATGTTAGCGATTAGCCATTAGCCCTCAAATAAATTCTATCTTCCCAAACAACGAATCGCTTCTAACATCCCTTTCGCCTTATTCAGCGTCTCCTCATATTCCTTTTCTGGGACAGAATCGGCTACTAAACCCGCACCTGCTTGAACTGATACAATATGCTTGCCATCCTCTGTCGGACGAACTACCATAGTCCGAATTGCGATCGCGCTATTTAACTGTCCTTCAAAATCGTACCACCCATAAACTCCCGAATAAGGCCCTCTCCTTTCTCCTTCCAATTCGTGGATAATTTCCATAGCTCTAATTTTCGGTGCGCCGCTCACCGTACCTGCGGGAAAACAAGCCTTTAATAAATCCCACGCTGTTTTCCTTTCATCCAATTCTCCCACCACATTACTAACAATGTGCATAACATGGGAATATCGCTCTATAACCATTAACTCATCTACTCTCACAGAACCACTTTTACAGACTCGCCCTAAGTCATTGCGCCCCAAATCTACTAACATAATATGTTCGGCAACTTCTTTGGGATCTGCTAATAATTCTGCCGCTAAAGCTTCATCTTCGCGATAATTTTTCCCCCGCCATCTTGTCCCGGCGATAGGGCGTAAAATTGCTTGGAGTCCTCCTGAAGGTAACCTATTCGCTTTTACCATCACTTCCGGACTAGAGCCAATAATTTGCCAATCCCCAAAATTAAAATAAGCCATATATGGGGAAGGATTAATCAATCTGAGGGAACGATAAAGAGCAAAAGGATCTCCCTTATATTCTGCCGCCAAACGCTGAGAAATAACCACCTGAAAAATATCGCCAGCGCGGATATAATCTTTAGCTTTTTGGACATTAGCACAGAATTGGGTAGCTTCCGTATTGCTAGTATAAGCTAATTTCTGACTTGTACTATCTGGCGGGATCCATTCCAAAACCGTATCTCTACCAGATAGAGGTAACTGAAGCTTGTGTACTAATGCGCGAATGCGATCGCAAGCTGTCTGATATACTTGCTCCAAATCTACAGTAGCATCCCGCAAATCCGCATAAACCACCGCCCAAATCTTCCGTTTCACCTGATCGAAAATAATCAGATTATCCACCTGCATCCATATCCCATCCGGCAAATCATTATCTCCTACCGGATAAACAGGTACTCTAGACTCAATCCACCGAATTAACTCATAACCCCAAAACCCAAACAAACCACCAATTCCTGGCGGTAACTGAGGCAACTTAACTGGCTTAATCGGTTGCAAACAATTAGCCAAAGCCTGAAAAGGATTACCTTCAAATATAGTAACCGAACCATCCCGATGAGTTTGAGTAGTGCGATTATCTTTAGCTGACAATACCCACAAAGGATCGCAGCTTAATAAACTATAACGTCCCACATTTTCCCCACCTTCCACCGATTCCAGGAGAAAGCTGTAAGGTTGTCCCGCACAAATTTTATACCAAGCCGATACAGGGGTTTCCAAATCCGCCACCCACTCTTGGTATACCGGGATAAAATTTCCCTCTTGCGACAATTGACGAAATTGAGAAAAATCTGGAGAAATCATAAATCTTGGGGAGTGGAATAGCGGATGCCCTGGTGGGGAGTGGGTATAAAGAGGGGGATTGGAGATAGAGAGGGGCTAATAACTAATCCAAAAAACGATCGGTCATGCCACTTCTCTATTTCCTACTCCCTACTCCCTACTCCCTACTCCCTAAAAACTAGGATTCGTAAGTTGCCTTACCGCTGAACTTAACTGTAACGGGTTCGGGATTGCTACCGATATTCCGGTCAATTTTACCGTTAAATTCGCGACCTGCGTTAACCTTTTCTGGGAAGACACCATCTGCTGGGTGCAGGTATTGGGTTTCACCGTTAGGAAAAACGCGGTAAATCTTATAGTCGGTGATTTTGGGCTTAAATGCTGTCCGGAGTTGAGTCCCCAATGCCAGACATTGTTCTTTGCGGGCTAGATAGAGGAGGTTTTCCCCTTCATTCATGACGGCTGCGCCACCTGTGGGCATTTCAAAGACTTGTTCTTTGGTGCTAGTCCAGGTGATAGCGTATTTCTCTTCGACTTCTGCCTTGGTAAGTAATCCGCCAGTGCTGCCGCCAAATTTGGGAGCGGTCCCGGTAAGTTCTGCCATAATGTCTGATTTCAACTTATATAGGCCATTTAGGGAATGCTATCACTGAGGTTGCTCTTGTCCTACTACTTTGTCAAGAACTGTAACAGTTTGTAATTGATTTTTGGTTTAGGTCTTGGGAGGAAGAAGTCCAGAGCTTAACCACTAACCACAATCGGCACAGTAAAGTGAAATTGAGCCCCCATATCTTTACCTCCAGAATTAGCCCAAATTTTTCCGCCCCACCCCTTGACAATTTGACGACAAATTGCTAATCCTAAACCAGTACCGCCAGTAGTCCGTCGCAGGGCACCTTCTTCTTGATAAAAGCGATCGAAGACATATTCTAAGCGATTGGGTTCGATACCACGTCCAGTATCAGCGATGGTAACTTCTATGGTCGCAGCGTCGTGGAGTTGGATACTAATGGTGATATCTCCTTGTGGATTGGTAAATTTGCAAGCATTGTCGAG
>DOIX01000175.1:12263-16073 GCA_003511885.1 Cyanobacteria bacterium UBA11153 | reverse complement strand
GAGAAGTAATGTGGGGATAGAGTTTTTGGGAGTAATGTGCCCGAATTTGACTGAGGGCTAATTCAACACATTCGGAAAGGATCAGGGGTTCAGGATGCCATTCTACGCGATCGCTCTCTAAACGGGATAGGGTGAGGAAGTCTTGGACTAGTTTCCGCATCCTTTCGGAATCAGCCAAGGCAGTCTCTAACATGACTTGGCGCAATTCTCCTGGCATATCGGGTTCTTGTGCTAGACTTTCCAGACATACTCTAATTGTCGATAGGGGAGTCCGCAATTCATGACCTGCGATCGCGACTAGGTTACTGCGGGTGCGATCGAGGATCTCTAGTTGTTGGTTCAAATTTTGTAAATTAGTATAGGCAGCGGCTTGAATTAATGCTACCCCAACTTGAGTTGCGATCGCTTCTACTAGGGCTAGTTCTTCATCTTTCCAGCGATAGGGTGTTGCCAGACAATGGTGTAATTCCACCATTCCCAATAACTGACCTTGATAGAGTACTGGTACGATTAGCCAAGAGCGCATAGCGAAGGTTTGGACTAAATTCTTGAGAGTTGATGATGGGGAATTTGGTTTTTTTCCTTTGCTCTGATTTTCGGTTAATTCTTTGATAGTGTAAATTCGGGGATCTTGTGCTGTATCTTCGATGAGAATGGATTGGTGATGTTGTGCGATCGCTTGAAATAGGCAATTATCTTGTAAAGGCCATTCCTGTCCCATGGTGGAGGTTAGGTTTATTTCCTCTCTACCTTCGATCCCTAAATATTCGTGATTGATGATGGCTGAGACATCTGTTGTCTGGCAACGGTAAATCAAACAGCGACAGCACCCAAGTGCTTTGCCCAATTCCTCCACAGCAATTTCCAAAATCTCATGGGAGTTGAGAGAATTTCTGATTGCTGATGTAATTAAGTTCACTAAACGTTCCCGCTGTTGTTGAGTATAAATGGAACGATAGGCTTTCAGTAATTTATACTGCCCTGCTTGTAAATAGGTTACTAATCTCTCTACAAAAGGATTTTCATTGGCATTGCCTTGAGTTTTATGTTGGAAATTTTGATTTAAAATCTCTTCTTTTGTTCCCTCTTCACTCTTGTCTATTCCTTGTTTTTTACCTTTAGTTTTTGATTTTTGATTTATTAGATACTGAGTTTTTCCCTGTGCAATTTTGGTTGCTAAATCTGGGCGATATATCTCAATACGATTTAAGAGTAATTCAGCCGCTTTTATGGTAACCTGACGGTCAAAACTCCAGATTCCCTCAAAGCGACGGGCATGATCCATGTCAGCATAAGCAGGATCGGATACAAGTGTCGTCTTTTCTCGACATATCAGGCAGTTGGCATACTCCTTGGCAACTATCACCAAATGCCACTCTTGACTCAAAGCATCTTCTGAATCGAAGGCAATCATCTCGTGGGAGTCGTTGCTGTTGTTAAAGTCCGTTTCTGGTGCTGCTAACACATACAGTTGAGAGGTGATTTCCGCAAGGCGGCGATATCGGTGCGCTTCTTGACGGTAGAATCTCTCTCGCTGAAAGCAAGCAATAATTAGAGGTGGATCTGAAGTCGCCAAAACCCGATCTTCCATGGCATGGGAGAGTGCCGTCAAAGACGACTTGAAATAGATTTGTTGCCGTAGATGGGGAATGGCTTCGACTAAGCTACTTAGTACCGAAGTTTGGATAATCATTCAAATAGGAAGTTTTCTGACTTTCTTTTGGAGACGAGCGCTTGACAATTTGCCGATTTTATGGTTATTTTTCCCTAAAATTAGATGGATATCGATCGGGTTGTCGCGAGAGAGATTGTCAACTACCCACACTAACCTAACGGTACAGTGTTTGCTCTGCGGGAAACCGTAGAGCTTTGTTGACCAGCCTAAGTTCTTGTTAAGAACTGCGTGATTAGGGTCATGATAGCTTTAAATGCTTGCCAGTTTAAAGCTCTATCGTCTGAAATCAAACAAACGGGTCTTCCGTACTTAGCCTGCTAATTTATTAAGAAAAATCATTTCAGCTATGGTCAGGCCATGATTGTTGGCAATGTTTAAGTCAAAAATAGTCTTTTGAAAGTAAGTTCGGGCAGAATTGGCTTTGTGACTCCTTAAACTAATATTTTGGCATACTAAGTACGGAAGATACGAACCTCCCTATTTCTCAATAGGGGAAATATAAAATCTTACAAAAACCGACTTAAATCAAAATCACCTTCAGAGACTTCTTCGTTCAATCTTTGATTACTCAAAATCAACAAAAGCCGTTCTGTATAGTCTACAGCGCCCACAAACTCATCTCGCAAAATCTCCAATCCCCCATTGGCATACTCTTCAAAAATATGAATCCTTTCCTCCTCAGCGCGAGCGTCAAAAGCAGAAAGTATTTTGGCTTCCTTCTTTTGTGCGATCGCTAATAACTTCATGATGACATCATATCCCCTAGAAACAAAGATCTCTAAGGCAATCGGCCCAGGTTCCCTTTTGGCAACGATTCCCAGAGGCGATCGCTTTTTCTTTTTTGCCCCCATTGCGGCAGCAAAGGCGATCGCGTCTGCGTAGGTTTGAAATGGTCCAGTTGTCTCTGCTGAGGCGACTAGGGCTTTCACTAAATCTGCTTTATCTTTCGCTACCCTAATTCTGTTTCCACTCATTATCTGTTTGACGATATTTACTGATTCTGGTATTAATACTATGTAACTCTGAACTATCAACTGTCAATCATGGGTAGCAGAGAATAGGAATTGGGGAGTAGGGATTAGGAAAGATTTATTAGCGATTAATAACTAGCACCTATCCACTATCAACTATCCACTATCAACTATCAACTGCGATATGTCTAAACTCGATACCATACTCAAATTTATTGACCAAATTGAATCTGAAAATCCTGGCGCTTCAGCTTATGAAATTGCCAATAAACTCCGGGGATATACAAAAAGAAATTACACCACTCAGCTATGGAGTATCGCCACTGGATATGAGCAGGAATATATTGAAGGAGAATGGGCGGGAAAACTTAATATCGAAGACTTGAGTTTAAGTGGAGAAATTACTGACTTAGGTCATTTAATTGCATCTCTTTCCGATCGAATTAACCAACCGGGACTGCAATTATCAGACTTGACAAAATGGACAGGAGATCATACCTCTTGGGCTGGAGATATTGGTTCGGCAATTATGATTTATCGGGCTAACTCAGATACGAAAGAAATTCAAACATTAGGAGAATCCCTCAACCGCTTGGCTGGATTTTCAGACTATACTGCTGATATTGCTGCTTGTGTTATTGGGGCAACTATTAATTATGGCAAGTACGGTTTGATTTCTCAAGCAATTTATCAATATAATCTGATTCCATATAGACAGCATGTTAGGACGTTTATTCAAAATGAGCTTGGTGGCATTATTCAAGGTAATAAACTAAATAATCCTGCTGAAATTGAAGCGAATATAGCTCAAGCTGTCTTAGCTTGTATTGGTTTATCTACAGCGCCAGATTGGGTGAAGTCTTTCAAGGATTTATCTGGATTAAACTTAAAAAAGATGTCAGGCACTAATCGAACAGATATTCTCCAGGCTTCCCTGCACTTCCTCGCTCATTTGGTCAAGATGGGTGGTTTAGAATCCTTGAAATTTAAACCTTATCGGATGGCAGGAATTCGTTGGTTGGGAAATCTAAGTCAGGAGGTAATTGTCAGTTAGTTATTAAACTTCGTATTCTCGGATTCAGGCAAGAGATCTAATAAGCTGCTACGCATTTAATTTGTATATCCCCACACCCCACACCCCTTTCGATAAATTTACTATCCAAT
>DOIX01000175.1:0-12080 GCA_003511885.1 Cyanobacteria bacterium UBA11153 | reverse complement strand
TTAGATGCGCCGCAGCTTATTAAAGACTTTCTCCCTAAAATGGAAATTTCTTTAAAAGAGAGCTTGGGAAACGGAATATTGGCTGATTGTTTTAGCTCAATCAGAAGCCATTCACCCAGAAAAGTCAAGGGAAAACACCGTTGGCGTAGCCTGCGCGAAGCATATACTCCGAACTCAGGTCAGGTTACGAGATCTCGACTTTCCCTCATCCCCCAACCGCTTTCCCTCAAAAAAAAGTTCTTAATATAAGTTAATAAATTAAGGAAGGCTGAAAGTGGCTTAACTTCGTTGAGTTTATTGAGATAAATTCTCAAGATTTTACGAATTTGCGTACTTTCAGCGATTATGCTAGAATAATCCAAAGGAGAGCTAATGACCTTTTTCTAAATTTATAAGCTATTGCGACCCACTTCAAGATTTTCTAATCTAGATTATCAATAGGTAAAGATAATTTATCGGGGAGAGAAGAAAGCCCATCAGTAATGCCCCATTTTCCGAATAAAAAACAAACAACCAAAAACCAAAAATAAACAACCAAAAAGCAAAAAATCAAAAATCGACACCGCGCTTTAAATCCACACCTTTCTCACAATAATGCTTGTGACAAATCATCTCCGAATGAACGCTAGCCAATTCAAAGTAAGCAGGTTGATTGTGACAGCGACCAGTGATGATAACTTCAGTATGGCGAGGTTTGCGCAAAAGCGCATCGACAATAGGTTCCACCTGTAATAAATCCAGGTCAACAGTAGGATTAAGTTCATCCATAATAATAGTTTTATACAAACCAGAAGCTAAAGCCGCCTTGGCAATTTCCCAACCCCTTTCCGCTTCCACATAATCAGAAATCTGCTGCTGTCCCCGCCAAACAATAGCATCCCTACCGCAACGGTGATGATCCACCAAATCAGGATAACTTTGTTTAAGAGCTGCGATCGCGGCATCTTCAGTATAACCAGTACCGCCCTTAAGCCACTGTACGATCAGTACCCGATGAGACTTATCCGTACTAATCCCTTTGCCAATAGCTTGTAAAGCTTTCCCCAAAGCATTAGTAGATTTCCCCTTTCCCGCACCAGTATAAATTTCGATACCCTCAATTCCCTGTTCCCTAGATACAGGATGATCGTGAGGGACAGATTCCGTATGCAAATCCGCAATATCCAGTAAAGCTTGAGGAGTACCCCGTCCAGTCACTATAATTTCCAAAGGTTCCGGCTTATTTTGTAAAGTATGAACCACTTCATCGACAGATAGCAATTCCAAATCCAACAGAGGGTTTAACTCATCCAAGACAATAACCGAATAGAGACCAGACGCGATCGCACCTTTTGCCACATCCCAACCGCGCTGCGCCTCCAGCCGATCAAAACGGGTAATTTCCTCTTTGGTAAAAAAATCACTCCTGCCCGTGCGGACTTGATCGATTAAATGAGGGAAGCCCAGACGCAATGCCTCAATTGCAGCATCTTCATCATAATTCCGTCCCGGTCCCTTGAGAAACCGCAGCAACAAGACGCGACTAAACTCGGCGGCGTGAATCCCCAGCCCAATTGAGCGCAATACCACACCCAATGCCGCTTGAGACTTACCTTTCCCCGCACCATCGTAAACATGAATTTGACCAATCGCGCGATCGCAACGCTCATTCGCCGTCCGAATACCAATACCCGTCCTTGTCATCTCTCTTCCTTGAAATTCAATCCTTGGATACCTAAAGCTTCAGCATAACTTTCACTTTCTTCTCCAAGCATATATAGTATTGTAAATATAAGAAAAAGTGTCAGGCTCTTGTCAAAATGGGTAATGGGTAATGTTAGAGGGGATATCAGGATCGGGTGGAGAGTTTCTCTCTCCGGGGCGAATTGCGACGACAATCTCAATCGCGTCACCAATAACACTCATCGACTCGCCCCCTCCTACCTCTTTAAAAGTCATCCAGTCACAAGTCAAATATTTCCTGTGAGGCTCCTGCCCAGACACCAAGTAAAAAATAGGGAAGAGAGAATATCATAATTTCTCATCTCAAACTCACGACTTCCTTCCATGAGTAATTACCCCTTCCCCCTGCCCTAAACTAAGAAACAACAACTAACAAATAACTAGCAACAACCAATGAAAGAATTAGTTTTGCCCATAGAAATGGTTTTGTTTCAATTCATATTTCTGCTAGTTGCGATCGCGCTGGAAGCCAGAGTATTGCACCGGAAGCTGAGGATCGAGCGCAAAACCAGCGTTGAATATGCCATGTCAATGAATTTCCTAGCTGCAGGAATAGGCTGGTCTAGTTTTTTTCTGTTTGAGGACTTCCTACCCCAGACATTAAAGACTCAGCTAATGAGTTATATTTTTTTCGATCGCCCCATCAGTCCCCTACCCAGGGAATGGAATTCGGCGATAATTTCGATCGGAGTTATCATGTTTTTCGCTACCTTCCTGATTAAACTAATTGGACTACAATTGCTGGAAGCTGCTTTGCAAAATACTCCATTACAGCCAACTCCATCGCCCAAAGATATCCGGAAAAGACCGGGATTAATTGGTCGGCGTAACCAAGTTATTGTCCGACAAGAGCCTAATCCTGCTTTAGCAGTACTCCTGGCAAATGCCTACAGTTATAGCGCTATTTTGCTGATCTTAGTTCTGCGTTTCCTTCAGTTCAATAGTTTAAATTTTGCCTTATGATTAAATTGCTTGCCGATCTTTATCACAAGATATTCAGTGGCGTGAAATCGCTGGTGAATTTCTTGATTCCGGAAAATCCATTTTCCTGGCAAACCCCGATCCTCCTGGGTATATTTTCCTGGCTGATGTCAAGTCTAGCTACTAGCCTAGCGGAAATTTTGCTATATAATTTGGGTTGGATTTTTGTAATTCTGGGTATTTATTGGGGAACTAGTGCCAAGAAATCGTTGAGAATTGGTGATGTGCCTTTGAGTATTTGGATTACAGGGGCAGTTGCCAGTATCTATCTATTTGGCATTATAACGGGAAAATTATCGCCAAAGGCTTTAATACTTTGGCCTCTAATCTCGGCTGCAATAGGGACATTGCCTCCGTGTTTGGGAGACGACTTAAAGCTGAAATTTCCACCAATAGAAAAGCGGAAAAATATTGCTATTCTTATATCCAGCCAACTTTTATTAAGTTGTTGGTTTCAGTTTTATTTTGTCGTCCAAACTTGGCTAATTCAATACCCAAGTATCCTGGCTGATGATTTCCGGCAAAGTGCTTTCGTTGTCAAAATAGAATCTCCAAAATTAGGGTATGAAAATCTAGTGCCTCCCAATTTATTAAAGATAATAGGTGCTGATTTACCTTCCATTACCAAGAAACAGGACAAATGCACCCCCAATGATACATCGCCCACAAAAGGCTGCATCCAACCCAGAGGTATATTGATTGTCAATCAGATGGCATCTCTGTTAAACAAGCAGTTAAATACCAAACCATGGTCCCAGATTGAGCGGAATCTTCTCCCAAAAGAAAGAGAAGAGTTGATTGGTAAAATTGCCAGCCAAGCTAAGACAGAAATTGCTGGGAAGAAGATTAAAGAAGATAACCTCTGGCAGATAGGAGAGGTAATCGCTACTGAAGGTAATGGCTACAATTTAGAACTTCAGGCAATCTGGCAAGGACCTCGTTCTCAGTCATCCCCTCATTCTATCACTAAATCCTGTAATATTACTCCTGTGAATAAGGCAACAATTAGTGGTAGTATACTAGTCGGGAAGGTCAAATGCGAACTACCAAAAGGATGGGGCATTGACCAACCAATTATTGCTATGAAATAATTGGTATAGTCAGTGGTTATTATTTACCAATAACCACTGATAAATGATAAGTGAAGAACAATAAATATGCAAACGAAAAGTTTGGGTAGAATTTGGGCGATTGCATCGAATGCGTTTCGAGAAGCGATTCGGGATCGTGTTTTATACATTATCGGGTTTTTTGCCCTCCTCTTAATAATTGCCCTCCGCCTCCTCCCTGAAGTGGCGGCTACCACGGAAGATAAAATATTTCTCGATTTGGGATTGGCGGGAATTAGTATATTATCTGTCATAGTGGCAATCTTTGTCGGTAGTGGATTAATTAACAAAGAAATTGAAAAACGGACAGTATTAGTTTTAATTCCTAAACCTATTGCCCGTGGTGAATTTATTATTGGTAAATATTTAGGAGTATTAGGTGTTTTAGGGGTACTCACTATGGCTCTGATGGGAATCTATCTAATTCTCCTGAGTTTGAGCAAGATTGAATACCCATTGGGGAGTATATTAGTATCAACTATTTTTCTATTTTTAGAACTATGTTTGATTACAGGAGTGGCGCTGATGTTTGGCGTTTTTACTAGTTCAATTTTAGCCACACTCCTCACCTTTAGTGTCTATCTGATGGGACACCTGAGTCGCGATATATTAGATTTAGGTAAGTTGAGTAAAAACTCAAGCGTGGAAATCTTGACTCAAGGTATTTATTTACTTGTACCAGATTTATCGCGCCTGAATTTAAAAAATGAGGCTGTTTATGGTTTATTACCTCAGCCACAGGTTCTATTGGGCAATACAGTCTATACTATTGTCTATAGTATCTTGCTGTTAGCGATCGCAATTTTAATCTTCTCCCGCCGTGAATTCTAATATAGTTGATAGTTGACAATTGACAGTTGACAGTTGACAGTTAATAGTTACTCAGACTACCCTGCTGTCAAGTCTTCATTGTCAATTGTCCATTGTCAATTGTCCCTAGCTATATCAGACGAAAAATGCTGAAATCCCCGTGTCATAGTCAGTAATTCATCGCTATAAACGCCACTACTATCTCTTAACCAAACCTCATCTCCAGGAGTAATAGTACCAATAATTGCCGCACCTGCACCCAACTCTTGGACTAAAAATTCAGCCAATTCATGAGGTAAAGATAAAACCAATTCAAAATCTTCACCACCGTACAAAACCCAATCCCAAACCGAAGAGGGTGAAACTAACCAATTCAAGGCAGGTGGAATGGGAATTTGCGATCGCTCGATTATAGCACCAACCTGACTCCCACGACAGATTTGCGCGATCGCATCTGCTAATCCATCGCTGCTATCCATACCAGAAATGGGAAAGTTTGGAGTTTGGATTTTGGAGTTTGGATTTTGGATTTTTGATAATAGAGGTAAAATATCAAGTCTCGGTTTGGGGCGTTGATGTGCTTGAATTAAAGCTAATTTTTCGGCTGCATCTAGACATTTATCCAATTCTGGATTAAGCAATAATTCCAACCCAGCCCGCGAAGCACCATGAAAACCAGTAACCATAATCGCATCGCCAACTTTAGCCGTTGAGCGACGGATAGCATGGTGAGGAAAAACTTCACCAAAAGCAGTAATCGAAACAGTAATAATCGATGAACGACAAATATCACCGCCAACGATAGGAGTATTGTACTGCTCCAAGCATTGGCTCATACCTTGATAAAGGGAATTAACCCAATAAACCGGAATATCACCAGGTAGACTTAAACCCACAGTAATACCTAATGGAGATGCACCCATCGCCGCCAAATCCGATAAATTAGCAGCCACACATCGCCAACCCACATCCTCTCCAGAAGTGGTGCGATCGCTAAAATGGACTCCATCAACTAAAATATCTGTAGTTACCACCAAAGATTTACCAGAATTTGGCGCAGGAATTACTGCCCCATCATCCCCAATAATATCTTGAGGACAAAAACGCTGTACTATTTTCAGTAATCCTTGTTCCCCAATATCTTTAATTAAACTCTCTTTCATTATCTAAATTTTCAAGCATCTATCTGTAGGGTGCGTTATGGGCAAGCTAAAACACCATTCCATTCCCACAATCCGTAGCGTCACTAAGGGGGCAGGGCTGTTTCATGTTCAAATTTTGAGCGAGCTACAAAGGAGACTGGTAAAGGGTTTGGCACCATAATTCCTAATAAAATAAAATGAGGAATTAATTATGGCAAAAAAATCCTCTTTCTCCCCTGCTCCCTGCTCCCAAATTTCTCAAGGTCGAATGAAACAGCTCTGACTAAGGGAGGAGTCAGAATCACCACTGTAGAAGACATTTAGAAAATTGGTATCAGAAACTATAGTTTACATTAAAATAAAATCCCTCATCCTGAGTATTTTTTCCACGATCGTCTAAATTTACCAAAGGTAAACCATAGTCTAATCTTATATTAAGTCTCGGTAAAGGTTGCCACAAAATGCCCAATCCCAAACCAGCAATAAACTTCTGATCCTGTAAAAAATTAGGATTATCCGACACATTCCAAACATAGCCTAAATCAAAAAAAGGCGCAATTTGAAATGTCGCCGTACCTGCTTCATCTCGTTCCAAAGTAATCCTATCTTCCACCGAAAAGCGCAAGCCATTATCACCTGCTCGTACATTTTGCCGATAACCTCGCACTGATTGTCCACCACCGACAACAAACTGTTGAGAGGGCAACAAACCATCGAAAGCTAATTGCAAATCTGCCTGAACAATTAAAAAATTATCTGGATTAATAACTTGTACTCGCTGGATTTGAGCCAACCAACTGATAAATTCCCCATCAGGAATATCAGCACCTCTGCTAGCATTTTCTGTCGCATCAAAAAAACCGGTACCAAAACTAAATAAAGAGCGTAAAGCCCAAGCCCCAGTAACATCCCGTTTAGTATATTCTTGCCCAAACTTAATTACACTAGTGCGACTCACCCCATTTTCATCTGGGCCAAATCCAAATGGTGTTGGCCCAGCAAAGGTAAAAGTTTGACCATCTTGAAAGGTAAATCCTAAAGATAAGGCTAATTCTTCACTAGGAGTTCGCAGGAAAGGTTGACGATAGGTAATTTCATATAGTTCCGACTTTCCGCTAATATCTAAAGTCCGAAATGGTTCCTGAATGACTTGGTTTCTATTCCAAGAAGTCCTCAATTGGATGGTGCCATTTTTGGCATTAACTGGTATTTGATAGTTTAAATCCCAGGTTTCAGCACCTCCCGCTGTCGTGCGATTATAAGAAACATTAAATGTATCTCCTTGACCAGTCAAGTTGCGATAAATAATATTACCAACTAAACGTTCTGAACCAACACTGGGGGGAGAATAGTTATCGACACCAACGTTACCCTCTAAACGACGTGCTTCATTGATTCTGACGACGAGAATGCTTTTGCCTATGCCACTTCCAGCTTTCAGAGATGCTTCTACGTTTTCAAAGATAGGCTCTGCTCTTAATAAGCGTAATTGATCTTCTAGGCTACCCGTATTGAGAGGGGTACTGGCACCTAATTGGATTCGCGATCGCACATAATTGGGATTAATCCGTTTTGCTCCTTCAACTTCAATCTTTTCCAGACTCCCTTCAATGGCTTCAATTTCCACTACTCCACTGGAGAGGGATGCTTCGTTGAGGATTGCTCTGGATGTAATATAACCCCGATCTAGGTACAATTGAGAAAGAGTGTCGGATATTTTCCGGATTTCTTCGATCTGGACTGTCTTTCCTTCTACTGGCTTAATAATTGTGTTGATTTCGTTTTCACTAAAAACTGTGTTCCCTTTGAATTCAATCCTTTCTACTGTAATTAAACCAGGCACTCCTGGCGGATCGATTGTTTGTTTGATGTTACTAGAAGTGGGATTGTTTGTGGTTATATTTGGTTGTTTTTCCTCTGGTTTTTGGGCTGGTACTCTTTCCAGTTGCTCTCCAGTATTAGGGTTTCCTATCTCTCCATTATTCTCTAATATGACAGGAGGATTTTTTTCTTTTTGCTGGATGTTAGCGCCGGAAATAGTTTCTGGTTTCTGGCTGACTGACTCAGTTGGCAAAGTGGGTAGGCGACTTGCTAATTGAATATTTTCTGGTTTGGGGTTGGATAGGGGAATAGTTTCTGGTGGCTGAATTCCTAATGGAATTTGTCCAGTGGGTAGGCTGGATAATTGAATATTTTCTGGTTTAGGGTTGGATAGGGGAATAGTTTCGGGTGTCTGACTATTTGACTCGATTGGGGACACCGGGAGATTAGCTTCTTGAGTATTTGCTGGTTTAATGGTAGCTGGGGTAATTGGCGTAATTAGAAGATTTGCGGCTTGAATATTTTCTGGTTTGATGGTTTCTGGCGCAATTGAGTTAATAACAGGAGATTCTAGCAGTGTCGGATTTGCGATCGCGGCTTGGATGATTCCTGTTTCTAGGATAACTGGATTGAGAATTGCGGCTTGGATGATTTGCCTTTGCCTGATTTGAGTCTCGGTATGCTCGGTGTCTATGACTGGAGACTGAGAAGGCAAAATTGTGATGTTTGATGGTTTTGACTGTTGAGGTTTTAAGTTTGTCGGTTTCGCCTGGGTTGGTTTGAGCTTACTTGATATATTGAGTGTTTGGGGTTTAACTGGGTATGACTGGTTGTTGCTTGATATATTAAGTGTTTGGGGTTTAATTGGGTATGACTGAAGATAAGTCTCCCCTGAAGGAGACTTGCCAACTTTCAATGGTTTCCGAGAATTTCCCGTCTGATTTAACTTTGAGCTAGTTAAATTAGGCTGGGCGTAACCAGGATAAATATTTACTAGACTAGGACTAGTAGAAACTGAGAGGAAACATAGTACAAGGTTAAGCCGAGAATACCAGTTCATGGAAAAAAACTCTACTTTAGATGGAGTAAAAAAAATTAATTTTCACCCATTTTTTGACAAGATAACATCATCATTATCCAAAATAGTACACCACTGGAGCCGTTGCCAACAGTTTTTTGTCCCTGATAACTTACACCATTGTCCAAAAACCGTTTGCGTTTAGGGTGGGCACTCCCTACTATAACTTGAAAAGCTAACGATCGCCTTAGTCAAGATCGCCCACCCTATCCCTCCAACCTTTATCCTCCCCCCTTCTCCCCAGTTTGAGGTAATTTAAGCCCCTAGCCCCTAGCCCCTACCCCCTCGCGATAAAACTTTGTTCGTTGTCCATAGCTGAGTAATCTTTCAATTGTAGCCAAACGGTAATTCCACACCTGCACTTGATAGGGTTGATAGAGTGCTTGTGGCTCCATCCACTTAGAAAATTGAGACTGGAAAGAATCGAGGGCAGCTCGAGCCGCAGTTAAATTGTTGATTGATGGTTGGGCAGCAAGTTGATTGAGAGAATGAGCCAGAGCATCAGTTTCCTTTGCCCATTGCGCGATCGCATCTCCTGGCATTACGATCTGATTGTTCATTAATGCCAAACTCCATTCCCTCCGCAGCACAGTCAAACGGGCTGCGGCTACTGTAAATGGCTGACGATAAGGTATCTGTGCTTCGCAAGTGACAGGTAATGAGCAAGAAGACTTCCCAGAAAAGAGATGAAATCCAAAAGGTAGCATAAAATTCCCTTCCCTGTCTCCCCTCTCTTCCTTTTCTCCTCCTCTCTCCTCTCCCTGAGTCCGTTGGAAAATCTCTTGTAAATTAGGATTAAGATTTTCTGTGGCAAATAGGGCGTATCCACCCGCTGGCAAATCTCGCAATAGCTGAATTTGATCTACTGCTACCATATCTGGCAAATTTAATAACCTAATGCCCGGTAATACTAAGGCTGACATTAGATTAGATTGTGTCAGTACTGGTTTAGCTAATGTCTCCAATCCTGCCGTATCCAAGGCATAAGTCATCGGGACAACTAAGTCAATATCTCCCCGAATTGCCCAATCTTCCCAATTTTGCTGGATTTTTTCGAGTCTTTCGCCACGGGGAATCGCAAATACGGCGGCAGATATAATTAAATCTGGCTTTTCCTGACGGAGGCGACTCGATACGGTTGCCACAAAGCTGTCGATTTGGCGAATCCGAAAATCAGTCCACTTTTGCCATAATTCTCCATCTTGCGGGGAAATTGCGATCGCCGAGACTCCCGTCAATTCCTGAAATTCTTGACGCGCTATTTGACTGTAGCCATAAATTCGATCCACTTTAGGATTCTGAAACGGATAGCGAATGTAGTCTAGCTGAATCCCATCTACTTGATAGCGCTTGACAATTTCCTCCAATAATGATATCAGATAACTTCTAACTTCGGGATTGGCTGGATCGAGAAAAGCCTTTTTCGTATTGGGATCGAACATACCACCCTCTCGATCGTACATCACCCAGTCAGGATGAGCAGTTAGTAGCGGACCTAGATAGTCATCGGGTTGATTTAAAATAGCATTATGACGCTGATTGGCTGCGGCAAACATCCACACCCAAGCATGTAACTCCATCCCGCGATCGTGGGCTAATTTTACCGCAGATGCCAGGGGATCCCAACCTTTAACTAAGGGATTTTGTTCTGGTGCAATTTTACTAGGATAAATGGGATAACTAGCATTAACTGTTTCAAAGAAGATAGTGTTAAATCCTGCTGCTGCTAGTTTGTCAAAAATTTTTCCTAAATCCTCTTCCGACTTAGCTTTTACAATCGTACCGCGATCTAACCAAATTGCCCGAATTTCTGGCTGGGCTAGTTTGCTATTGATGGGGTAGTTATCCCAGAGGAATCTTCGCGTGTCAAACCAATACTCTCTGGCTAGGGTATAGTCTTTTCTATCCACTGCATTGAGAAAGTTTTGCCAACCTGTCTTCGCTTGACTGATGATTCTATTGGTTGTTGGTTGTTGGTTATTTGTTGTTGATTGTTGGTTGTTATTTATTTGTCGCTCGTTATTGACTTCTCCTGTACTTTTTTGATTGACGACATTAAGTTTATCGACAAAATCAATACTAAATAATTCAATATTACTATTGGCGGCATTGGCTGCCAATAGTGTACTTTCAAATCTCCCGATTAAATCCTCTAATTCATGATTCATGACAGATATTTCTTCTGGTGTCAGGTTGTCCAACTTGTTCAAGGAAATTTGTGTGGGTAAAACACCTGCATCGGGAACATTTTGGCTATTGGTTATTGGTTGTTGGTTATTAGTTATTGCTGGTTGATTGTTGTTGGTTGCTTCCTGATTATTTGTCATCCCCATCCTCTGGATTGGCTGTGTCATTCCCCATTCCTCATTCCCCACATTTGTCAGTTGTGATGGTGGATTATTTGTAAATATTCCTAACTGATTTTTACCACAATAGGGAACCGATCGATTTGAATTTATCCCTCTAGCGATCGGGTTAATATTATAACGGAACAAACTTGCTCGCAACCAAGCACTATCTACTTCAGGAGAAGCTACTCCATCCACACCCCAACGCCACCCCAAAAAGGTAGATTTATCTGTGGCTACCACGGCTGGCGGGTTTTCCTTTTGACTCCAAACCGCAACAGTAGTGGCATTATCACTAGTGGAAACGATTACACCTCCCTGAATGCTACCCGCCAATCCGGTAGCATTCACCCAAGTTTCAGTATTCGTTGACAAAGGTATCAAATTAATAGATTGAGTCAGGGAAAATCCCCAATAAGCCCCCAAAAGCGATCGCAATCTATTGCGAATTGTTGGTTGAGAAAGTACGCCGATGCCACCGCTAACAATTGTCCGCCCACCTTGGCGAATCCATTCTTGTAAAGCGATGAGCTGTACGGGATCGATTTGCTCAATATTAGGTAAAAATATAACTTGAGGATTACCTAAATCTGATGCTTCTTTCACCTGACTCCAGTCAACAATACAGTAGTCAACACCTGTCAAATTTAATCTGGCAGTAATTTCAGCCCAGTATCCTTGATTATCAGGGCTTTTCACTACTCCTAACTGCACTGTTTGCGCTAAAGTTGTACTCAATAATAATAAAGAATCTATCAAGGTAGCGATAACAGCACCAAATAAAATTTGTCTCATGAATCAATAGAAAGGAAGTAGGGAGTATTGTGTTAATTTTTAGCTTGTGAATTATGAGTTATCCGTTATAACTCATAACTTGCACCAGTTGCAACCAGTCTGTATCGCAACTGCCATATCGGTGTTGACATCAATAACATCGCGAAGAGCGGACAATTGACAGTCGGGTAATCTAAGTAACTCTCCAGTATCAACTGTCCACTCTTGGAAAAACCCAATATAACATCCCAATCCTTCGCCTTTTGAGAGATATATAGCAACCGCCACATCGGTT
>DOIX01000174.1:5213-14337 GCA_003511885.1 Cyanobacteria bacterium UBA11153 | reverse complement strand
CGATGTGGCGGTTGCTATAAATAGTTGATTGTCAATCACTATTTCTATTGCTTATTCCTCATTCCCTAGGTCGGGATCCCCTCTCCCGCTCCCCATATTTAATGTTGCTTCCAGTTGTGAAATAAGTTGAGCTACTGTTTGATTTCCCATTTTTGGTAGTTTGGTATCGGGAGGGAGTTGCTTGAGTAGGGTAAGTGCTGTATGCTGAAGATTGAGATTGTTTTTTTCTAGGGCAATTTCGATATCGGTTTTGTGGATATTTAATAGTAAAGAATCGATTGTCAAATTATTTGGTTCCGTGGCTAAAGATAGGGCATTATTTTCAGGTAGAGATACTTGGGGCTGAGTGAAATATTGTCCCGATGACGATTCTGAGATTAGGTTAATTTCTGGACGTTGGTAGATAATTGATTCGGGAAATACTCTGGTGTGAAATTTACCGAGATTTTGACCGTAAAGTTCAGAATGACCTGCGATTAGATACCCCAGGGGTTGGAGGGTATGGTAAAATTTATCCAAGACTCGGGCAATCGCCGATGAATCAAAATAAATGAAGACATTCCGGCAAAGAATCAAGTCAAAATTATGGAGTTGCGAGTCAGGATGAGGTAAAGGATCTTTAAGCAAATTAACCTCTTTAAATATGACCTTTTGCTGAATTTGATACTCGATATGATAATGATGATTAATATACCTAAAATATCGATGTTTTAGATCTGGATCTACATGTCGAAAAGACCAATTTCTATAAATTCCCAATTGTGCTTTTTCGATGGCTTTTTGATTGATATCTAACCCAAAAATCATCAGATTCCATTCCTCAATATTCGGAATGATTTCATGAAGAAGAATAGCAAGAGAATAGGGCTCTTCTCCAGTAGAACATCCCGCACTGCAAATCCGAATAGTTTTGGTATCTTGATGCCTTTGAATAACTTCAGGTAAAATGCGATTGCGCAGGAGACTAAACTGCTCTTTATCTCTAAAAAAATAACTTTCAAGATTAGTCAAATTAACGGCAAAATCTTGCCATTCGCGATCGCTCTCCGGAGTATTTGATAGCAATAGATGATAATAATTAATGGGAAAATCTAGATTTAAGACTTTCATCCTCAAAAAAATATTATTCCTCAGCCCAGCGCGATCCCGATTTCTCATTTCCAGCCCAGTCTGCTTGGCAATTAACCTAATAAAAGCATCTGTCAGGTTGTCACTCAATAAGTCTGTATTTTGCAACTTAAGCTCCTCATATTTTTAATTATATAGCAACCGCCACATTGGGATTAGCAGAAATAAGGTGATGAAGAGAGCCTTGAAGACTTCCTTGATATGGGTTTAATTTCCATTAGATAATGGTCAACTGTCAATTGTCAACTGTCAACTGCTATATCTCCTCAAATCTTTCAGCCCTTTGCGTTAAAAAATCCCCCATTGCACCCAGAGACTACCCTCCCAACATATCGACTAAGAAATGAGCGATTGAGCCAATCGGCAATACCTCTCTAGCCGCACCCAATTCAATCGCTTCTTTAGGCATACCAAAAATAACAGAAGTAGCCTCATCTTGAGCAATAGTGCAAGCACCAGCTTCAGCCAGAGCTTCCATACCTTTTGCCCCATCTCTCCCCATTCCCGTCAATAAAACACCCACTGCTTTCCGCCCATAAAACTTAGCAACTGAATTAAATGTCACAGTTACAGAAGGGCGATGCCCTTCTATATTCGCTTCATTATGACAAAAGAATTTACCATTTTTATCTAATTCTAAATGTTTTTGTTCTGGTGGAAAATAAATTATCCCTTGCTTGGGAATTTCTCCATGTTGGGCAATCTCAATGGGTAAGGTGCAACTATGAGACAACCAATCAATTAATCCCTGCAAAAAGCCATGGCAAATATGTTGGACACAAATCACAGGCACAGATAAATCCGAGGGAAGATGAGAGAATAACTCTTGTAAAGCTTGAGGGCCACCTGTGGACGCACCAATCGCAATGATTTTCGGTTTGGCATAGATATTACTAGAAAATTTATGAAATTTTCCCGGTTCTAAACTAACGGGGAATTTTCGTCTTTTTGTCAAAACCTTGACCCCAGCAATGACATGAATTTTCTCAATTAGATGCCGTTTAAACACTTCATCATCTGCCAACATACCAGCACGAGGTTTCGGAAAAATATCCACCGCACCAGCTTCTAAAAGCTGAAAAACATGATGAGTATCGTCTTCTTGTACTGAAGCACTAATCACTAAAATTGGTCGAGGATAAGTTGCCATTACCTCGGAAGTCAACTCCAAACCATTCATTTGCGGCATGTGTAAATCTGTACAAATGACATCAGGATTGAGTTGAGGAATTAGCGGTAATGCTTCTAATCCTGTTCTGGCTTCTCCTACTACTTGAATATCTGGGGATGAATTCAAAATCCGTTTGAGGAGGGTGAGAGAAATTCGGGAGTCTTCAACTAATAAAACGCGAATAGGCATGGTTGGTTTTTGGTTGTTGGTGCTTGGCTGTTAAGTTATTGGTTATTTAGATCCTGAGTAAGTCGTGGTTAATAGTTCCAGGTTATTAGGGTTTGATTATTACGATGAATTACCAACAATAAATAATCATTAACCATTAACCATTAAACAAGTTTAGCCAAGGTCTCTAAGAGAAAATCTTGATTAAACTTACTTTTAATAATGTAAGCATTTGCACCAGCTTCAGAGCCTCTTTTTTGATCGGCTTCAGAATCCAGTGTGGTGACTAAAATAATCGGGAGATCGTGATATTCTGGGTTTTGGCGAATAGTTGCTGTCAGGGAAAATCCATCAAGGCGGGGCATTTCAACATCCGATACTACGGCATCAAATTTACGAGTTGTAAGTTTATTGTAGCCTTCCAATCCATCTACAGCAACGACTACTTCATATCCGGCTTTTTCTAACAGCCGTTTTTCTTGAGTACTGACAAATATTGAGTCTTCTACGAGGAGAATAACTGGCTTTTGTTTAGGAAGTTCTCTGGGTTTAAGGGCAACAGTAGATATAGTTTGCTTTTCCAGGGTTCGGATTAAATCGGTAGGGCTTAAGATGGTGCAAACATCCCCGGTAGGCAGAATAGTTGTACCTGCAACATTCCGCACCCTTTTCAAGATTTTACTTTGGGGTTTTAACACTACTTCTTGAGTATCCAATAAACAA
This sequence comes from Cyanobacteria bacterium UBA11153, assembly GCA_003511885.1. Classification (GTDB taxonomy): domain Bacteria; phylum Cyanobacteriota; class Cyanobacteriia; order Cyanobacteriales; family Coleofasciculaceae; genus Limnofasciculus. The sequence goes on along the minus strand of DOIX01000174.1, from coordinate 11,147 downwards.
TCGACAAAGAATCCGGAGACGGTATCTCCCACCTGTAGTAAAATGCAATATCGCGAATTACTCGGTTGTCGATCGTACCATGTTGGTGTTGAAGATACTCCTCCTCCGCGAGAGAAAGGATTGGTACGGAATTTGGGATCCAATTTAGCTGGATAATTTGAGAGTTCCAGCAAATCTGCTAAACTAGCAACTGGAATAGATCGATTGTCCCAGAGAATAGTTTCTTTACCATCTGCGATGCTATCGGAGGGCGAAGCCATCGCAATTTCATCTAGCCCAACTAATAAAGTAGTTTGGACAGACTCCAAAGGTACTGCATGGACAATTCCTTGTACTTCAAAAAGTAAGACTGTGATACTAGCCAAACTAGTACTAATTTCTAGGCGGAAGCTACATCCTTTACCAAGATTTGATTCAATTTGGATATTACCTTTAAGTCTTTCCACATTGTTACGCACAACATCTAAGCCAACACCTCTCCCTGAAATTTCTGTAATAAAGGTGCGGGTGGAAAAACCAGGTGCAAAAATTAGGTTGTAAATCTGATTTTCTGTCATCACCTCCAATTCTTCAGGCGTATAAAGCTTCCTCTTAATTGCAGTTTGCTGAATATTTTCAATATTTAATCCTCTGCCATCATCGGCGACTTCAATAATAATGGTATTCCCCTTCTGATATCCTCTTAACCAGATTGTTGCCAGAGGCGGTTTACCGAGTTTTTCTCTTTCATCTCTTGTCTCAATTCCATGATCCACTGCATTCCGAATCATGTGTGTCAATGAGTCTTTAATTTCTTCGATAATCAGTTTATCGGCAGTGGTTTCTCCTCCTTCAATAATTAATTGAATCTCTTTCCCTTGCTGTCTAGCTAAATCCCGCACCATCCGGGGAAATAGTTGAAATAATGTGGCTAACGGCAGGAGTCGTAAGCTGCGAATTTTTTCATTTAATTCTACTGTAATCTCGTTGAGTCGAGATGTATTATCCCTAGTAGATGTTCTCAGAGATTCGAGTAATTTTTCTAGCTTTTCTTGATAAGGATTTTCTCTGGGGTGGGATTTATCTGTATGTTTGAATTGCCGCTCAAAGGTTTTCCAATCTTCCCAGATAATTGCCATTTCTTCAATTGCTGCTGTTGTATAACCAATGGCAATCCGAGTCACAGTTAATTCGTCAGTTTGCGTGACTAAGGCATCTAAATCGCCAGTGGGTACGCGAATGGTATCGATACGATAAGCTTCAGGTACGCTGGGAATATCTGAAGTGGTTTCTTGAACTGCTGATGGTAAAATAATTTCATTTGTGACAGGAATAAATCCATAGTTTTCAAATTCTGAATCAGAAACCAGTCTCATTAATTGGTTCAATATCGATCCAGAATTGACCCGACTTGGTTCACCTGTAACTGCTTCTTTAACTAGCTTGCCAAGTACGTCCAATCCTTGATAAAGAAGATCTCCTAATTGTGGGTTGAAAGCTATTTGTCGGCGTTTGATTCTGGCAAAAATATCTTCGACTTGATGGATCATTGTTTCGATTGGTTTAGCGCCAACAGTGCGAGAATCTCCTTTAAAACTGTGGGCTTCCCGTAGCAATTCTTCTAAGATACCGATATCCTGGGGATTTTGCTCCAAATAAAGAAGATCTCTTTCGATTCTCTGTAACCTTTCTTCACTGGTAATGCGATAAACTTCGCGTAGCTCTCTATCTTCAATAAAAATAGATGCTATTTCCTGTTCATCTATTTGTTTTGATTTTCCGGCTAATTGGTAAATGATACCATCGAGATTCACTCCGCTAGCTACACCCGTTACGGCTTCTTTAACTAATTTAGTAATACCATCCAAGCCAATTTTAATGCGATCGCAAAATTCTGAGGTAAAAAGTTGTCTTTCTTCTTGGATATTGAAAAGAATCTGTTCGACACTATCGGCAACTCTAGCTACAGAGTTGATGCCAACGCTAGCGGAGTCTCCTTTGAGGATATGAATTTGTCGCCGCAGTAATTCTACGGTAGCGATATCATCGGGATGAGCTTGAAGCCGCTCCAAACCTGATGTAATTTTTGCCAATCTTTCTTGACTAGCAATTTGATAAACTTGACGCAAATCTTCGTCTTCAATAATATTTACTTGCTGCTGAACAATATTTGTATTTACTGGCTCAATATCTAATGGTAAATTGTTTAATGATGGCAAAGCACTCTTATCTTCAAAGGAGGTAGATTGGCTAGCTTCAGCTAATAAGAGGTTAAGAATTTCATTGATATCTACGCCGCTGACTTCACCAGTTACGGCTTCGGTAACTAACTTGCTCATAGCAGCCAATCCTGACTCAATGCGATCGCGCAATTCTGGAGTAAAGGCGAGCCGTTGGTTTTGCACATCCAACAGCATCTCTTCGAGACAATGAGCAACAGTTTCGACAGACTCCACCCCAACACTGCGAGAATCTCCTTTGAGACTGTGGGCATCCCGCCGCACCCTATCTAAAATAATGGGATCGTCAGGATGCTCTTGAAGCTCTGCCAATCCTTCTGCTAATGTCTGTAATCGTTCATGACTAGAAATTTGATAGAGATTGCGCAATTCTTCGTCATCAATGATGCTGGTTTCTAAGACTAGATTGCTATTTTGATTAGTAGAGAAGGAACTATTCTGAAACGACTCTTCTCCTGGTAACATTGATTGGGAAGCTGCCTCTAACAATTCACTAATCAAAGGATCTGTATCTACTCCACTCAATTCACCCGTTACCGCTTCGTTTACCAGCTTACGAATGCCATCCAATCCTTGATAAATGCGATCGCACAATTGGGAACTTAAAATCGTCCTTCTATCTCTAATATCTAAAATAATCTCTTCCAGACAGCGACCAAGAGTTTCGACACTTTGGACTCCAGCACTTCGAGAATCTCCTTTAATACTATGAGCATCCCGCCGCAACTCGTCTACAATTGAGAGATCCTCTGGGTGACTTAAAAGATAACCTAACCCTTTTTCTAATCCCTCCAATCTTTCTTGAGTTGCGATTTTATAAATCTCTCGCAATTCCTCATCTTCGATAAAATTTGGTGAAATAACTAGAGGAGGAGCATTTTCTGCTAGAAAATCCGCTTCCGGCTCCCCGACTGCTAAAACACTTTCCATCAAAGCACTAGCCGCAATCGCAATATCCACCCCACTCGGCTCGCCCGTCACCGCTTCTGCCACTAATTTACCAATCGTATCCAATCCTTGATAAATGCGATCGCTTAATCCTGGGGTTAAAATTGTTTCTTGACGTTTAATCCTACCCAAAATATTTTCAAGACAATATACTAGGGTTTCTACAGTTTCAACGCCAACACTTCTGGAATCACCTTTCAAACTATGAGTTGCCCGCCGCAAATCCTCTAAGGTTTTTCGATCATCTGGGTGCGTTAATAGATACTGCAAACCAGCTTCCAGTTGTTGTAAGTTTTCTGCACTGGAGAGTTTATACAGATTCCTAAGTTCTTCGTCTTGTATAATCATTTGTCATTTGTTATTGGTTGTTTCTTGTTAGTTGTTGATTGTGATAGTGAGGGACTATTGGCTCTTGGCTGGGGAAGAAAGCTTTTCGTCAATAACCAACAACCAATAACCAATAATCAACAATCAATAACTAAACCATCTGATTGAGCTGCTGCGCCGTTTCATTAAGCTGCTCAGTGCCCACTTTAGTTTGATTAATCCCCACAGCAGTTTCTTTCGCACCTTGATTAATACTATCCATAGCTTGGACAACTTGTTGAATAGCATCAACTTGCTGCTTAAGATTGAGAGAAATTTGTTGGTTATTAATCACCACTTTATTCACCGCCTCAGTTACCCCAGAGAAAGCGGCATCCGTTTTCTTGGCAGTTTCTACACCAGCAGTTACCGTCTTTGTCCCCTCTTCTGTCACCATCACCGTAGAATTAATAGATCCCTGAATTTCCGTTACCAGATTATTGATTTTCTCAGCAGAGCGTTGACTTTGATCCGCTAATTTTCTAATCTCGTTTGCTACCACAGAAAAACCTTTACCATGTTCCCCAGCACGCACTGCTTCCACAGAAGAGTTAAGGGCTAACATATTAGTCTTATTAGCGACATCCGACACAAATTGAGAAATAGTACCGATTTGACTTGCTTGCTCAGACAGTAGTACAATTTGTTCTGCGATCGCGCCCACTTTCTTTTCCAAGGTGAACATCCCTTCCAGAGTCTCACCTACCGCTTCCGTACCGCCCTGCGCCAGTACTAAAGCTTCCTGTGCAGCGGTAACTGCTGCTTTGGCTTGTTGAGCAGATTGGCGAGAAGAGGCTTCCAATTCATCCATTGTCGTCGTAGTTTCATTTACCGAAGCCGCCTGCTGACTGGCAATTCTTTCTTGCTCTTCCAATGTTGAGAAAATTTGTTGGCTAGCCGAGGATATACCATTTACTAATTGCTTAATCAAGTTAACAAGTTGTTTGCCTCGGAAAATTCCGATTGGCAATACAATAGCCAAACCGCCTAGAATAATCCCGATGGCGACACCTTTGAAGGCATTAACCGATTTAAGAATTTCGCTCTTGGGTGATTGATTGATAGCAACTAAAAATTGCTTGGACTGTGGATCTAGAGGTATTTTACTATAAGCGATTGTATAGCTGCCTTCTTTCTCGGTCACTCCGCGATCTCCACTGAGAATTTCTTTGGCTAGTGCTTCCCCATAATCTTTCTCCAATTTCTCTTCTTTTTTTAGATCTTCTCCCCATTCTTTTTCATCTTGAGGATGAGAAATATAGTACCCTTTTTCATTGACTAAAAATGCCTCATCTTTATTATGATTTCCCTCTTCAATATATTTGATGAATTGATTGGCAAAAACATTAGCAATGACAATCCCTCGTGCTTTTCCAGATCCATCATATACTGGTGTGGCGTACCGAATTACTGGTTTAAAAGGTCGTTCAATTTGACCTCTTTCTTGATTAAGGTTAACAGGTGAGGTGTAGAGACTGCCCAAAGGCAATTTCATAGTATCAGTAAAATAGGGGCGATCTCCCTTATTTTGCAGATCCGCTTTCGGGATAACTTTAACAGTAGTCCCATCAGAATCAACCCGGACAATTTCTTGACCTTTTTCATCCAAATACCGCAACTGCATATAATAAGACTTTGACTGCATCATACTCGTCAAGAGAGTTTCTAGCTGCTTAGTCAAATCCTCCGCACTCGCGTTGGTTTCCTTGTCAATTCCCCCCCTGGCGCGGACAATTCCTTGTATCTGGGGAGTTTTACTCAGAAACAAAACATCTTCATTAATCCCCTTTAAAAATGATTCAATACTGTTTCCTTCACTCACCGCAGATTCCAGTAGTTGGTTTTCACCTAAACTGGTTAATGCACTGCTGGAAGAAACAATCCCATAAATTCCCGTGATTGAAACGGGGACAATACTGCTAAAGAGCAGTAACAAAAGTAATTGTTTCTGAATTTTGATTGACTGGAAAAAGTTTCCTGAATCTTGATTTTGCATGAGAGATACCTAACCATATAACATTACAAATGACAAGAGAAAATCTCTGGAGTCCTTGGCGTAAACTATAGATATACCCTGACTTTATATAGGTTACCACTTACGATCTTCTCTGAAGATCCAGGCGCTTGTATCAGCTACTACAATTCTACAGGCTGTATTTCTGGGTGAGAGTGGGTATCGATCCCTACTACGAAATTCATAGATGCTAAAGAAATCTGTCTGCTGATACCAAATCCGGGTTAGTTACCTCCTGATTATAAAAAAGCTCTTGAGCTTTTCTTTTGAGAAGGGAGGAGAGGAGAAAACCCTGTTAAGCTGCTACGCATTTAATTTGTATATCCCTACACCCTACACCCTACACCCCTTTCGATAAATTTACTATCCAATTTAGATGCGCCGCAG
>DOIX01000174.1:0-5027 GCA_003511885.1 Cyanobacteria bacterium UBA11153 | reverse complement strand
TTTAGATGCGCCGCAGCTTATGACAATCGCGGGGTTTTGAAAAGCTGATTTGGTCTGATACTAGGATGAGGATGAACAGATAATATTTTCCCTCATCTATATGTTATTTCACTGAGCTGGTATCGGCAAGAAATTACAGCTACTTTTCAGAATTATTTATACTTTGTCTGAGATAAAATCAGGGAATCAAGTCAAAAGTCAAAAACGGGGAATGGGGAACGGGGAATGGGGAACGGAAAGAAACTCAAAAGTCACCCATTAATTCCCCACTCTCTTTTCCCTTATCCCCCTATCAACTATCAGGGCGGGTTTTGATGGAAGGTTACTAATGGGTGGCTAATGTTACTCGCTAAACCCGCCCCTACAGTTTACTGTCAACTATCAACTGTCAACTGTCAACTATCAACTGTCAACTGTCAACTGTCAACTGTCAACTACTCCATCACCTCCCTCGTAAAGGGCTAACTTCCACAACACCATTAGGCCGAAAAACAACCTGAAATTGAGCTAAAGGCTTCTGAGGAAGTATAGTACCCTGAGTGCCAGGACTAGCGGCTTCTGGTTCGATCAATTTATCCTTTTCCAGAGGAGTTTCTTGAACGTAATCCCAAGCAGGCTGATTAATTGGCTCGTAATCTGCGATCGCGCCATCTTCAGTGACACCAATTCTATATTTTAAAGCTTTTTGGGCTTTTGGAGTTCCCTTCCACAAGTTGCTCAGTTGTTTGTGAATGCGATCGTTCAAATCTCTCAAAACAGCTTTATCCGTAATTTCTGGTCCTAATCCTGGTTCACCTTTAACTAGTTTCCAAGGACTAATTTGCAGAACACCTTTATTCGTAAATACTACCCGAAATTGAGCAATAGCTTCTTGAGGTATAGTACCGCCTTGGGTAGGAATGTAAAGCAAATCAAGGAGAGGAGTTTTTTTCCGATCTTCGAGAGAAATATCATTCAGGTGCTTGTAACCGACAATTTTACCATCTTTACCAACTCCCACCTGATATTCTAAATTTCGATCCACCTCTTGGCGATTTTGCCAACGTCGATCTAATTCTCGATAAAGATAGCGTTTTAAATAATCTACCTCAGTGGGATCCGTAATATCCTGAGCTGAAGCTAACACCTTCTCCAACTCATCTGGATTAGGAGGAGATGCTTGGGGCACAGTTGGCGAAGGCGTGCTAGAGGAAGTAGTTTCCGTCGCATTAGGTTGAGGCTGAGGTGGACGGACTTCCGGGACAGGAACCAAAAAAAACGCGATCGCTGCTACGGTTAAACTAGCCATCCCCAATGCTGCAGGTGCAGCTCTTTGTGCCAAAGGTTGATCTCCCTTGCGGTAGCGCCGGGAAACAGGTTGCAAAGATACATTCATATCCGGCAAAGTTTGCCTATCCGCCAGAAACTGATCGATAGCCTCCACCAAGTCAAACAACTGCACCGTTGTCAAATTAATCTGTAAACCTTGCTCTCGATCCATTACAGCACGATCCGTTCCCAAACCCACACCACTAGCCACAGCATCAGGAGCGGGCAATACCGTCAATTGGTGTAAATTTCGATCTTTGAGAGACTTAAACTGCACTAAAGATGGCTTATCTCCGTGCATTTTGGGATGATGAACTTGACTCAAGAATTCCTGAGCATAACTGCTGGCAGCATTAACCAAACTTTCAAAAAAGTCTCGCCCACCACTAATCGGCTGATTGTAGCCCGCAAAATAACATTCCGCATTAACTAAAATCGTCATCATCGGGCGAGGATCCATCGAATTCACTGTTCCCGTTGGGTCGATCAATCCCTCCAGAATTAACGTACAATTAGGCAGACTATACTGTCGTCTTATCGTCATGCAACTTCTCCATCAAACAAGCTAATCCAAAAGCGCTCCATTCCCGACGTACCCGTACAAAAGAGCAACTGACTCAAGAGAGACAGCGCCAATTCATTTAACTTATCGTCGGTGCTGTAAGCAAGAACTTTCGCTCGTCGCGGATTCATCCTACTGCGAAAATGCACCCGGAATCTTTCCAGATACTCAGATAAACGAAAATGTTGTTCCAAAGGCACTTGCTTCTCACTCATTTGCTGATAAGCCAAGAGTAGCTGCCTAATTAAAACCGTCATGCGCCGTGCCAGATAACTGGCAATCAAGACTAACGCCTTCGCTTCCTCAAGACTCAGAGGACGACGGATGTAAGAGCGCCGTAAGGGATTTGAACAGCGGATACGCCAAAGGACAACCCGATTTTTGATGATATCCTCCAATTCTAGCTGCTTTGCCATGACTAGCATCGCTTCCGAGCCTCCCAACTCCAGTGCTTCAATAGCAAGCAGAATCAAGTCTATCTGTTGCCGACTCCGTGTCGGACATTCCCACTTGGAAATTGCTGGATCTGGTAAACTATCCAAAATCATCGGTTTTGACTGGGCAATAGGGCTGTTTGTCGGCATCGCGATCGCAGGAATATTCATTAAAATAGCAATTTTAGGTGAAATGACTGCTAAAACAGTAATATCTACAGGTTGATAACCTATAAAATACCTGACCTTTCAATATTGGCATTTGTGTCGCCATAATGGGTTAGAGGTTAGGGGTGAGAGGGGAGGGGCTAGAGGCTGGTAACTCTGTCATCAAAGATTTCCATATCATCATCCATATCTGTATACAAAATCAAAATAACTCGTACCGGGATATATGTCGCCGTTGCATTGGGCTGTTAACGTCAGTACAGTTTAAGGATGTGGAAAAGCAAACGCAAGCTTATTGGCTGAAGCGACTGGTTGACTCCCTCCAGTGCGACATCCCGCAGCCTCCCGCCAGACTATGGCTCCAGAGTGTCGGATGTGAGATCGAGCGATCGCATCAGATATTTCCAGTGTACGATTTTCTTGGTAGCCCATGAAACCTGACCATGAATCTAAAATCTCTGATTCGCGATATTCCAGATTTCCCCAAACCCGGCATTGTGTTTCGGGATATCACCTCCCTACTCCAAAATCCAGACGGACTCCGTTATACGATAGACACGCTCGCTCAAAAGTGTAAAGAGGCAGGATTATCTCCTGACTATGTGGTAGGTATGGAATCTCGTGGCTTTATTTTTGGTGCGCCACTGGCTTATCAACTCGGTACTGGCTTTATCCCCGTCCGCAAACCGGGCAAGTTACCAGCCGCAGTTCATACCATCGAGTACGAATTAGAGTATGGCACAGATCGCTTAGAAATCCATCAAGATGCCTTTCATCCGGGTAGTCGGGTTCTCATCGTTGATGATGTAATTGCTACAGGTGGCACCGCAGGTGCGACAGCACAACTTATCCAACAAACTGGTAGCGAACTTGTGGGCTTTGGTTTTATTATCGAACTAACGGATTTGGCAGGTCGTCAGAAGTTACCTGATGTGCCGATTTTGACTTTGGTGGAGTATTAGTTTGAGGGAGTGGCACAAGGGATGCCCTGCTGGGGAGTAGGCACTACCAGATAACTAATGCTAACTAATGCTATCCTCAAAGGATAGCATTATATTCCTAAACTCTGAGCAAACATAGTTACTCAAACCGCAGTGACAGCTACCAAAATTGATAAATTAACGAAAAATGCAGGACTCAAGAGATGATATCGCCAGCCAAGCTCGTCAGGGGAGTGTGGCGGCTATTATTGAAGTTTTAAATAAAAAACTAGCAGATGCTAAGATTAGAACTCGTGCGATGTTAGCTGATGGTGTCCTGCAACTATTATGTGAAGCGGCTGTGTCAGAACAACTGGAGCGCGCTGTGGTGGTGAAACAAATTCACCAAATTCTCGAAGAAATTTCCCCGCGTAATATTAGTCGGGTGAGAATTAACAGTCGCATCGTCCAAGAGCAACAGTTACTATGGTTAGAAGAAATTAATCGGAATCCGCAACTCCTACTGTGGAGCGAAGAAATTAAGCTGACTAAGCCTAATATCTTGACGCAATTGATAGGAGGATTTAAGGGTAAGCCAAAGGAGTCAAGTTTAGGTTGGGTTTCGCGCGCTGCTTTGCCCCAGCGCAAGCTATCGTCAAAATCTACTCTCCCTACAGTTTTGCCCCGTCAATTGCAAGAAAATAGTCGTTTCCGTCGCGGGATTATTAGCGGTGTTAGTTTGAGCGTACTTTTGTTGATGGTGGGCTGGTTTCTGTACGATTATTTTGGCTTGAAACAGAATGCCCCCCTCAACACTCAAGCCTTAAATTCCACAGCGGGGTTTTCTCCGACATCCACACAATCTCCTTCATCTCCCACACCCATATCAAGCGCCGCTGCCCCATCTGCGGATCCTTTTGGCGATGCCGTGCGACTAGCAATTCAAGCCAATGCAGACGGTAAGGAGGCAAAAACAGCGGCTCAGTGGTTAGATTTGGCAGGTAAGTGGCAGAAAGCTTCTGATTTAATGAGTGAGGTGAAACCAGATCATCCTCGCTATCAAGTGGCTCAAGATCGAGTGATTCTTTATCGCAATAATAGCAAATTAGCTCAAGATCAAGCCCAAAAATTGCGATAATGGGGAGAGTTGGGAATTTTGAGTTTTGAACAATCGCTGGAAACTCTTATTAAGGGGGGAGCCAGTATCGCCAATGTAGCAGGGATTTAGAGAATTAGTATAAATTTGTCGAAAGGGGTGTAGGGTGTGGGGTGTAGGGTGTAGGGATATACAAACTAAATGCGCAAAAGTGGCAAACATCCTCTATCTTCATCCATCAGAGAGGAAAAAATCACTATTTTCTGAATTTTTTGCAGTTCAAAAGTAGGAAGAGTAGGAAAAGTAGGATATCCTTTTTCCTTCCTGACAAAAGTCGATCGGTTTTGATAGAATATATTTAGGATAGCACCTCTATTCGGTAGCTAGCACATCCTCAAAGTTGAAAACCAATTCACCAGAATTATTGAACTTTTGTTTGGGTGACTTTTGATTTTGGCGATAACTTCCTCGCCCCAAAAAAATATGGACTCTTATTAACTATAGCAACAGCCACATCTGTTAAGCTGCGGCGCATCTAA
>DOIX01000068.1:8918-21424 GCA_003511885.1 Cyanobacteria bacterium UBA11153 | reverse complement strand
TAAATTTATCGAAAGGGGTGTGGGGTGTGGGGTGTAGGGTGTGGGGATATACAAATTAAATGCGTAGTAGCTTAACCTACAAACCCTTGGTATTTTCAGTTTTATCTTCAAAACAAACCCTTTCTAAAACAACGCCCTCAGTAGAATCCGAAGGCGCTGATTTTGATTCCATTTCAATGATTTCATCTTGTAGGGTTTCTCCCTCTAGCCCCAACTGGATTTTCCGTTGAATTTGATACGTTTCGCGATCGCAATCAAATTTACCATAAAACTGGATCGCATTCAGTGTCGGCTGAGGCGGGTTTCTGTAATCAACTCGTACCCAAACACTAGCCGTTTGATTTTCTTTCTTGTATTTGCCAGTATCTATAGAAATAATGTCTTTCTCCTGGGTTTCTCCAACAGGTATCCACTCCCCTGATGGTTGTAGTTTTGAGGTAGTTTGCACGCAACCTGAGAGAGTCAAGGTACAGAATACCAAGAATCCACACAAAGCTTTTCTGGTTACAGCCATGGCTATTTATTTTTTTTTTACATCTAACTTTATTTTGACTTCTATTTATTTTTTGTCAAGTATAGCCAGGGACTATTGGCTATTGCTCTTGGCTGGAGCAGAAAGCTTTTCAATCAATGGTTTGAGGAATTTAGAATGTCTTAACCGCCCTGGCGGTTGCTCTAATTTTACAGAATCTTTAATCTGCCAATATTAATTTAAAGATTCGGTGAAAGAAGTTAAAATTCAAAAATAGTTGACAGTTGATAGTTACTCAGATTTTCTTCCTGTCAATTGTCCATTGTCAACTGTCCATTGTCAACTGTCAACTATCGATTAAGTTGTTCTCCTAACTCTTGTCGCAAGCGATACAGAATAGTATCTGCTTCCACACTATTAAGAATTTCTTGAATGACAGTACTTGCACCTAAAGGTCCCCAAGTACAACCTTGTTCCAAATAAACCTGTGCTGCATTACCCACAGCATAAGCACCATAACCAGCAATTGCTGCTTGAGTAATAGCAGCACCACTATATGCAGCTAAACCTGCTGGAGTATCAACTGTAGTCGCAAGAGCAGAAGCACTTTTACCCAATCCTAAAATAGCACTACTACCCAATTCACCTAATAATAATCCACCACAACTAATAACTATTTTGCGCCAAAGTTGTCCCGCTTCATAACTAGTCATGGGCAAACCATATAGTCGAGATAGGGAACGAATCAGAATTAAATCTGCAATAGTACCCCCCAAAACATCCAACAAGCCAATCGGATTGAGGGCGACTCCTAAAGCCTTATACTTCGCAAAACGCCAGATTAAATCTTCCGCTTCTTTTTTCCGGATTTCCACAATTTTTTTGGCGATATTAGATTGAGCATTCCGGGATTGAAATAGAGCATTTAAAGATAACAAATATCTCCCTTCTCGATTGAGAACATTTAAAATTTTTCCTTTCAAATCATCAACTTGCGGTGGAGGAGTTTCCCATTCAAAGGTTACCTTCCCATCAGGCCATTCTACCCGAACTTGCAAAGGTGCAGGTTCCGCTGCTACCATAACAATTTCATCTGGTGATAATAACTTTTGCAAACGGCGATCCCGAGGGCTACCTGTGCCCAGTTGTTGCAATTGTTGATAAATCGCTTCTCGATCTTTTTCTGGATAAAGATCTATTTTATTAAATACTAAAATTAAGGGTTTTTGGGATTGTCGCAACTCAGCAAGTGCTTGGTATTCAGTACGAGTAATATCCCCTGCCACCACAAATAAAATTAAATCTGCTTGGGAAGCTACATCTTTTGCCATCAGTGCCCTAGCTTCCCCCTGAATTTCATCTAATCCAGGAGTATCAATTAACTCAATCTGTACTTTCCCCTCATGAATAGGAGTCCAGCGGACTGATTTTGGCCATTGAGTAACGCCATGTAAAGGACCAGTTGGCAAGACTTTTTGTCCTACTAAAGCATTAACAACTGATGATTTACCACGACTTACCAAACCAAAAGTAGCAATCCGAATTACACTTTGCTCCAGCTTATCGAGGCTAAACTGCAAAACCTCCAATTCATTCCTGAATACAGCCTGCAATTCCACATCTGGAAAGGTTTCTCTGGGGCGACGCAAATTACTGTACCAGGATAGGGCTTGCCGCAAACTAGCACGAGTGCGGTTAAAATCCCTTTCCTGCTGTTGATTGCGGTTGGGTTTGGTGGGATAGGAAGAAGATTGACTCAAGGATAGATTCACAAAGGACAACTACACCTCTATTTTGCGCCAACCTGCCAAGATTTGCTAGGAAAATGGGGAAACTGGAAAGAGACTATTAAGTTTTGAGTGTTGAGTTTTAAGTTTAGTGAGGGTAGTGGGAGGAATTTCGTGTTGAGTTTGAAGTTTTAACAGAGAAACATCCTGCCCTTACTCCCTACTCCCGATTCCCTACTCCTCATTCCCTATACTACCAAGCAATTCTCGATCCAGCATTCGATAACCATTCTCTGAAGTTCTGTCTGAATTATCGTATCTAACCCCAACAGATGCCCAATTTTCTTGGATATACTCTAAATCTTCTGTCGAGGTGACATAGTTTTCCACGTAGCCACAAGTGACACAAACATAAGTATCGAGGGAAGCATAACGAGCAACAGAGCTACCCACTGTTAGTGTTATTGTATTGAGGGCGGGAAATTTGCGGTTCCGATTGGATCTGACTTCATGGGAGCCGCAGGCGCGACATGTACCATTTTTCATGTGGGTAACGCTAAAAATTTGGTTTTACTCTTTTTTCACCCTGAAGACTGTTCGATCCGGACAAAATGTGCCGTCTCCTCTCAGGATAAACGGTAAAGGGCAAAGGGTAAAGGGTTGCGATCGCGCCGATGCTCTTCCCCTAATCCTGAAAAACGCAATCCCATCCTATCCTCAATCCGATGAGTAATTTAATTTTTCGTAACTTTTCTCTATTTAGCGATCGTTCCCGTAGAATAAATTAGATTCCCCATCGACTTAGTTACAAATTACGGATCAATTCTCTTTGTCAAGTCTCATGTCTCAAGCCGCAGAAATTGCTGTTGAATTTCGAGATGTCAGCTTCCAAATTAATCGCCGTTCCCTCTTATGCCAATTAAATCTTGCCATTTACCAAGGGGAAGCGATCGTTTTATTAGGACGTAGTGGCAGTGGCAAAACCACTACGTTGAAATTAATTAATCATCTCCTCATCCCCACATCTGGGCAAGTTTTAGTAAATTCGCGCCCTACAACTGAATGGGATGCTATTAAATTAAGGCGAAGCATCGGCTATGTTATCCAAGAAATTGGCTTATTTCCCCACTTTAGCGTGGGCGAAAATATTGGAATTGTACCCTCACTGGAAAAGTGGACTGAAAATCAAATTCAGGAGCGAGTCAATGAAATGTTAAACTTAGTTGGTCTGGATCCAGAAATCTTTGCCCAACGCTATCCCCATCAATTATCTGGCGGGCAACGTCAGCGAGTCGGCGTGGCTAGAGCGTTAGCAGCCGATCCTCCGATATTATTAATGGATGAACCTTTTGGTGCATTAGATCCCATTACTCGCCTAGAATTACAACAGCAGTTTCGCTATCTACAAAGACAATTGGGCAAGACAGTTATCTTTGTTACTCACGATATTCAAGAGGCTTTCTTCTTAGGAAATCGCATTGGGTTAATGTATGAAGGTAGTTTAGTTACACTAGGAACTAAAGCCGAATTACTTCAATCTCAACATCCAGAAGCACAAGCTTTTATCACTTGTCTGCATCGTGAAGATATAGATATGGACTAGGGGCTGTATTGCGAGGGGATAGGGCGTGATTTCAAAGGATAAAATTAGAGAGATGCTTATGTAGAGGCATTAGCGTTACGAGAAAAATTAGATAAAAATACCAACATCAACTTAAGTTACATATCTAAATTATTTTCATCAATAATGCCAGAAATTATCTTCCATACTCTAGAACATTTAGGATTGGTTGCCATCACCATGGTTGTGGCAATATCCATCGGGATTCCATTAGGAATTTTTATCACTCGCCAACCCAAATTTGCCCCACCAATTCTTGGTTTAGCCAACGCCATTCAAACCATTCCCAGTTTAGCCATTTTTGGTTTCCTTATTTCCGTACCATTTCTCGGCGGAATTGGCAAAACTCCTGCCATTGTCGCTTTAACTCTCTACGCCTTACTTCCCATCATTCGCAATACCTATATTGGGATTAATAATGTAGATCCTGCAATTCGAGAAGCCGGAAGAGGGATGGGGATGACAGACTGGCAATTACTATTTAAAGTAGAAATTCCCCTCGCTTTAGGTGTAATTTTAGCTGGAGTGAGAGTCGCCACAGTTATTTCCGTAGGGATTGCCACAATTGCCGCAGCGATTGGTGGTGGTGGCTTAGGCATATTTATTTTTCGGGGAATTTCTACAGTTAATAATCAGTTAATTCTATCTGGGGCAATCCCAGCCACTTTTATCGCATTAGGGGCAGATTTTGCCTTGGGATGGTTAGAAAAAATATTAAGTCAGCCAAGGCAGAAAAATTACCAGATCAAAATACATCCCCAATTTGCCATTATTTTGGCTCTATTAACATTACTGTTGGTTGGATTAATTACCTTGATCTCTCAACAAACAAAGCCGACAATTGTCATCGGATCGAAAAACTTTACCGAACAAGTAATTTTAGGAGAATTACTTGCCCAACATATTGAATCCAATACTAACTTAAAAGTGGATCGTCGTTTAAACTTAGGAGGAACTTTTATCTGCCATGAAGCCATCAAAGCCAGACAAATTGCTGGCTATGTCGAATATACCGGAACCGCATTTACGGCTATCTTAAAAGAAAAACCAATTAGCAACCCTCAAACTGTCTACAATCGAGTCAAAGAAGCATACGATCGCAAATTTAACATAGAAGTCATGCAGCCTTTAGGTTTTAACAATACCTTTGCGATAATTATCCGAGGTGAAGATGCCAAACGCTTACAAATCAAGACTCTTTCCCAAGCCGCCAAGTATACACCTCAAATGATTGCGGGGCTTAACTATGAATTTCTAGATAGAGCCGATGGTTACCCAGGATTAGTCGAAACTTATGGCTTAAAATTTGCCAAGCAGCCTCAGCCAATGGAGTTAGGATTAATGTATAAAGCTTTAAGCGAAAAGAAAGTAGATTTAATTGCTGCTAGCTCTACAGATGGCTTAATTCCAGTACTAAAACTAGTTATTTTAGAAGACGACAAGCAATATTTTCCTCCCTATCAAGCCATCCCGATTTTCAGTAAAGCAATTCTGGAAAAACATCCAGAGTTACGGGAAGTAATTGATGGATTAGCTGGGGTAATTTCCACTGAAGAAATGCAAAAAATGAATTATGAAGTAGATAATCAATCTCGCCCTGTTGAGGAAGTTGTCCGCGAGTTTATAGAGTCTAAATTTCAATTATTATAGGAATGAATTTTCAATAATTGGATATTTTAGAGTGCGTTAGGCTTTGAGGATTAGGCATTAACGCACCTCCAATTCAGCTTTCAGCGCTGTAAAGTTTGTAGTGGGCGCTTAAGCGCCTACTACGAACCTATTTTTTAGCCTAAATCTCGATGGGTAAAAGGTTTAGCATCTTTTCCCGCATAAGTTGCGACAATATGTCCTGTACCTGTCATTTTATACTTATAAGTTACCAATCCTTCTAAACCTACGGGACCGCGAGGTGGTATTTTATTAGTACTAATTCCTACTTCTGCACCAAATCCATAGCGGAAACCATCGGCAAAACGAGTGGAGCAGTTGTGGAATACATTGGCTGCATCGACTTGATTCATGAAGGTTTCTGCTGTCTCTAAATCTTCGGTAACAATCCCATCGGTATGGCGGGAACCATAAGTATTAATGTGTTGAATTGCTTCTGTGAGGGAATCGACTATTTTAATGGATAGAATTAAATCGTTGTATTCTGTACGCCAATCTGCTTCTGTTGCGGCGGCAATATCCAGGATTTGACAAGTTGCTTCATCTCCCCGTAATTCTACCTGACGTTCTTGTAATGCGGCTGCTACAATGGGGAGGAATTGATTTGCGATCGCATTATGTATCAATAATGTCTCTATCGCGTTACAAACTGCGGGGTATTGGGTTTTTGCATCCACGGTTAGATTGACTGCTTTTTCTAAATCAGCAGCACTATCTATATATAAATGACAAATACCATCAGCATGTCCTAATACGGGAATTTTTGTATTATTCTGAACAAATTGGACAAAGGAATTCGAGCCTCTGGGAATAATTAAATCGATATATTCGTCAAGCTGTAACATGGCGATAGTTTCTTCTCGCGTAGTTAATAATTGAACTACTGCCGGATTTACCGATGTTTGGGATAATCCCTGATGAATTGCTTTAACTATTGCTTCACAAGATCGAACGGCTTCTTTCCCACCTTTCAAAATTACTCCATTTCCTGATTTTACCGCTAAAGAAGTAATTTGAATCGCGGCATCGGGACGGGCTTCAAAAATAATCCCTAAAACACCTAAAGGGCAACTAATTCTTTTTAAAATTAATCCCTCATCCAATTCCCGATGGAGTTGCACTTCACCCACAGGATCTTTCAGTTTACCAACATCCCGTACCCCTTGAATAGCGGCTTTTAACTTAGTTTCGTCTAATTTTAGGCGATCGCAAAGTGGTTTGGCAAGATTGTCTTCCTTTGCGGCAGCGCAATCTGCTGCATTTGCCGCTAATATTTCAGGTGCAGCCGTTTCTAGGGCTTGGGCTATTGCTTCTATGGCTTGATTTTTGGCTGATGTGGAGAGAATCGCTAACTTTCGGGCAGCTTGACGGGTAGCTTTGGCAATTGTATTGAGGGATAGGGTAGGGATTTGAGTAGCTGTCATGGCGTTGCTAATGGGATCGACATGTAACTTGATAGTTTAGCATTTGACGGTCATATTTGATTTTAAGTCAAAACAGTTTACTAATCTATCCACTTTGTCATAATATCGCGATCGCAGTCTTTAAATCCCATTTTCCGATAAAGAGAATGTGCCTGATTATTTTTCCTTTCCACTACCAGATGAATTGCTTTAATTTCGATAGATTTACAAAATTCTGTCACAAATTCCAGCGCTATTGTCCCTATACCATATCCCCGATAAGTCTCTCGAATATATAATTCATCTATAAGTCCATCCCTACCACCAAACTCCAAACTATAACCGAAGGTGAGAACAAGATAACCGATAGCTTCATCTCCGCCGTAAATTACCCAGACATATCCTAGTGAATTATCCTGTAAAAGTTGCGATAAGGCATTGCGTGCCCTAGATTCATCGAACCTGATATCCTCATGTTCGTACAACTCTTTAATGAATTTAAGGATAATATCGATGTCAGCCAATTGGGCTAAAATTAAGCTTATGTTCATCATATATTTCCAGACCCTAATATGTCAAAATTGATTTTTTTACTTGAAAAAAACGAGCCGAATCAAACCTTCCCAAGTTGGTGCGATGCCATTGCTTCCTACCTCCTCACTCGCACCCATCTCGTGGTAGCCGGAGATATCTATTATTTAGTCGAAATCGAATTTTACTATTATAACCAACAACATCCCGATCCATTTACCCATAAAGATCCCTTACAATTAACCTGTGGTAGATGGTATTTCCATCGCCAAGGCAACAAATATCGTAGTGGCAGCTTCAAAGGAATCGACTTAACCTTCGCAGATGCAGAAACCTTTGGCGGTATCCTAATTCGCAGTATCGCAGCACCGGATAACACTATAATTGATGGACCATCTCTTTCCGTAGATAGATTGCTAACTAAGACAGGCTTCCCCACAGTAGCCAAATTAGATGAAGCCATATCTGGCAAACCAGCTTGGGATAAAACAAGTCCTATTTTTCTTGCAGAAACAGATACCCTGACAGAAAAACAAATATTTCAATCGGCACGAGTTGGACTATCCCTCAAAAGAGCTAAAATATTTCCCGACATGCCCGATTATATCATCCGTCCTTACCGTTATTTAACCGAACCACAGCGGATTCGCAAAGGCAAAGTATACCTCGTACTTGCCTTATACATTCAAGGGTTAAACTCAACCCAAATTAATCAGATAACAAATTGCCCCAAACAAACCATTGAAAACTATATCGCCGAATTCGATAAAGGACGAAATAATAAAGACTTCCAACCTGACATTGGCATCGAGCTAAAATCCAACGACTTGTGCCAACTTCACGGTATTTATAGCGAGAGACTAGGGGCTAGGGAAGAAAGTAGTAAAATCAATGGTTTGCTGGAATTGAAAACGTCTTAACCGCGCTGGCGGTTGCTTTGACTTGACCACAGATTTGATATAATTACCAAAAATAACAACAAGGATAAAAAAATGTTACTCAAAGCCGTACCCGTAGAAATTCCCGAAAACTGTAATATAATCATCGGACAAAGCCACTTCATCAAAACAGTTGAAGATTTGTACGAAATTATGGTGGGAACTTCATCCCAAGTCAAATTCGGTATTGCTTTTTGCGAAGCATCTGGACAATGTTTAATTCGAGTATCTGGCAACGACAAAACCTTACAAGATATAGCCACTAAAAATGCCCAAGCAATTGCCGCAGGGCATAGTTTCATTGTTCTCTTGAAAGACGCATTTCCCATTAACTTTTTGAATGGGATTAAACAATGTCCAGAAGTTTGCACTATTCACTGTGCTACTGCCAATCCTGTTGAAGTTATTGTCGCTGAAACGGAGCAAGGAAGGGGTATTATTGGCGTAGTTGATGGTTCATCACCCAAGGGTGTAGAAGGTGAAGAAGATGTCAAGACACGCCAGGAATTTTTGCGGAAGATTGGGTATAAGCTCTGAAATATATTTGATTTTTATCAAGAGGTTTTATTAGCTCGAGATGCAGGTTGGACTGAGGGACTAAACCCAACCTATATCTTTCCTATTCTCCCTTCAGTTGTGCCATCATTTCCCCTTCATTCCAATAGGATGAAACCTTTTGAATCTTGCCCGCTTCATTAATTTCAAAAGTACTAACTCCTTCCGTCATGGCATTTCGTCCATTCTTCGCTACCACTCGCATTGTCCAATTAACGGCTGCATTATTTCCGACAAT
Organism: Cyanobacteria bacterium UBA11153; assembly: GCA_003511885.1. Lineage (GTDB taxonomy): Bacteria > Cyanobacteriota > Cyanobacteriia > Cyanobacteriales > Coleofasciculaceae > Limnofasciculus. Next base: position 12,271 of record DOIX01000068.1, on the reverse strand, counting down.
AATAATCTTATCTTGCGATAATTCTAGCTTCTCAAAGAAAGCCGTTAACATGCCAAAAAACTTCTGAAAATCTTCATGTGCTTTGCTGGGCGGATTGCCAACGGGATCGCAAATAACTGCATCTTCAGCAAATGTATCTACCCAACCTTCTGGATTCATGGCTGCCATGTTAGCGAAATAGGCGGTTAAAATTGATTCGATTGTTTCTTTGGACATTATTTTCTGCTCCTATCTGGTTTATTTTTATACTTCAGTGGGTTGCTTTGCTTGTGTTTTCAGCCATTGGGTTGTAGCTAAAGACTCTTTTTGAGTTTCCTCTGATTGAGACTTGAGCCAAATTTGATAAGCTTCCTCATCACCGCCGAAGGAATCCAAAGATGGCGCAAGACGATGAGCTTTTTTTGTCCATTCATCTTCTGGCGGTAAGGGTTTATAAATGCAATAGCAAATACAGATGGAATCGAATTTAGCACCGTAGGGGGCAGGAATTTCAGGAGTGTATTCCTCTGTGCGAATCACTTCCCATCCATTATCGCGGAAAGAATCTCTATCTTCTGGTACAGTTTCCGTAAGTCGGTAACCTGGCTGGGGGGCGGGTTTTCCGCTAGAATAGTGATATTCTGCGATCGTGTTAATTAAGATAGGGACAGAGGTAGCGTTAGCAATTCGATAAAATGATTCCCCAATTGCTGTACCTGTAGCTTCCCGATATTTTTTCTTTCTCCTCTATCTGCCTTGAATAAAATCAGTCTATTCATCTTCTTTTTCCTAATCTTCACTTCATAGTGCCCATTCACCTATGCCATCGCTCTGGTAATCTCATTCTTAAATACATCCTCATCGGAAATTGATAAAACTCCATAACTAACCATAAAATAATACCTAAATGAGATAAAAAAGTTAGCCCTATCCAAGCAATAGGAAACCAATAAAAACGGCTATGGGGATCCGGAGGAAAAGTATAAGTAGATAAACAAATTAAAGTAGTTGGAAGGATGACAAATGCTATAGACAAAATCCATAGCATCCATCCCCATTCAAGCCCTTCTAAATGTCCGCCAAGCCATTTTTTTCCATTCCAGCGCCAGGTAAGAGGGGGGTGTCTATCAGTCATTTTGAGGATTTGTTTGTCCAAATCAGCAATGAAAATATGACGGCAAGAATTACAAGCCATGGCATCCATTAAGGGCATGGCTTGAATTTGACTGATACGACAAATTGGGCAAGGATAAATTCCTTGATAAGTTAACTGTTTGGCTGTGTTTGGCAAATTGTTCATTAGAGGGGTAATCTTAAATCTAGTCCTTTTTGGCTATAATCCATATCGCATGAACCAAACCTGGCACATAACCTAGTAAAGTTAACAAAATATTAAGCCAAAAAGCTCCGCCTAAGCCGACTTGTAAGAAGACACCCAGCGGTGGCAGGAAAATGGCAATGATGATACGGATAATATCCATGTTTTTCTCCTTCCTGTCAGTCAGAAACAGTTGCGATAGAGTTTTCTCCTTACATATTAGACTGTTTGAGGCTAAACTGTCGCGCTCGGTTTCGCTGGTGAGGAAGGAAATCGCTTTATAGGGCTTTGCCACTCGCTCGCATAGAGTTTGGGTGCGGGCGGGTGCGTGAATATAGTTTGTTCTGTATGCTACCAGCTCCCAACCCGCTTTATTAGTCTGGGCAGGTTTTGAATATAATTTGTAGGTAAGGTTATCAGAACTTGTATTTACAGAACCATCAGTATTAGTATTTATGAGTGTCTTATATATATTAAAATTCTGGAGGCCATAGTTCTGACACGGGAAGTTCCCAGCCAGGAAATAGTTCTGGAATAGTGAGAATATCGTTATTATTTAAGACAGTTGGCTCGCCTGTGGTACGATAAATAGTTAGAGTTTCCAGATCGGGATCGATGAGGATACCTACTTGAGTGCCTAAACTTAAAAAGAATTGAATTTTTTCTTGAATTGGCTTGATTCTATCTGTTTTTGATTTAATTTCTACCATTAAATCCGGCACGACTTCAGCAAAAGCACGAGGGCTATATTTAAGCCTTTCTGCACTGACAAATGAGACATCAGGTGCGCGTAAATCTTTATTCTCATTGGGTAAACGGAAGCCCGCCGCAGCACCCGTAACTCTACCCAATTTCCGGGGCATAATCCAGATATTCAAAAAGGTGCATAACCGAGTACCAATTTCGTCTGATGTGTAATCTGATGGACCCATAACAATAATATTCCCATCTACTAGTTCTAACTGGTAATCTAGACTATCATCTTTGAGTTTTGTTTGCAGCCTTTCTAAGTCACTCACAGTTAGGGACATGACAATTAGTTCTCCAAAAGCTAGGATGGTGCGTTGTGCTGTGCTGGTGCGCTATTACTATTATATCCGATTTAGCTGGGTAGTTTAGTTAGAGTTAGTCTATTCCTATTCCCTATTCCCAAAAGAAATCAGCTTCTCTTACCAATTTACCAGCTTCGGTGTTGCCAAAGAAAACGGAATGCTGGAGGAAATCAGGGGTATTAATGCGGCGGGCAACTCGGCTCGGTATCCCGTAACCGTAAATAATATGTCCTTTGCCTGCGATCGCAATTACTTGATAGTCTGGGTTAGCGGTGATAAATTGGGCTATCGTTTCTGCCATTGTCTCATCCCAGAGTACTTGGGCGCTAAAAAATCTCTCAAAGCTGGTACTATTTCCCTGATTTCCTTGTTGGTGTTGTGCGTAGATTTCTTCGAGCATTTGCCGATATCCTGGGTTATCGGTTTTAATTTCTGTTAAGGGTGGAATTTGTTTTTGTTCCTCAAGTGTTAAGCTTTCTAAGCCATAACGGGCAACTTTTCTGGTGATTTCTGTGGGGGTATTTAAGGCTAATACTGGCAGTTGATTTTCTTTGGCGAAACGCAATAGGGGTGCGTAGGATTCCCAAGGAAAACCCCAGCGTTTTTCATATTCGGTTTGTTGGATTAACTCAGCTTCGGTAATTTCTCCGGCTAAATATCGATCTATGATAGATTGATATGGACGCTGAAACATTTCCATAGCTATGGCAATTTTAGGATTTCGCTGCTCTAGTTGTTGCAGGATTTCTAGTTGCCCTTTGCGATCGTCTGGGTTATTGTGAGTTTCACCCAGGTATACGACATCTGCTTTGGCTAATTCATCTAATATTACGGTGCGAGATGTGATTGCTGGCGTTTTTATCGTTTCAATCTGGAGTTGGGGCGGTGTGGCATGAGTTTGGGCGTAAGCTGAGGTGCTACAAATAAGGAAAATACCTAAAGATAAGGCACAGAGCTGGGTAATTGAATTGATTTTCATAATTAGGGCTTGCGGTATAAGTCAT
>DOIX01000068.1:3400-8668 GCA_003511885.1 Cyanobacteria bacterium UBA11153 | reverse complement strand
AGTTGGGAAAAGTACCAGGAATAAAAGTTACACCCCTCACTCCTCAGCTCTTTAATGTAAATCTGCTTCCCAAACACCAATATAAATGCGATCGCGCTCATTTCGTTCAATTGCCACTTTGAAGTGGTTTCTGGTGGTGAATCGATAGCGGTTGGATTGCCGTTGATAGACTCTGGTTAAGCCTTGCTGAATTTCTGGGGTAATATTGCCTTTTACCATCAGATTTAATGTATCGGATATTGTCTCCAATTCAACTGATTGATAAAATGAGGCTTCTGTTTGGCGCAAATGTCCGGAATTAACGTCAAACAGATATCCTAAGCTTACCTGATTTGGGACAAAATCTTCATAAACAAAGGCACGGGTTTTTTGCCACAAACCTTTGGCTTGGCGCGTCGGCGTACCCAAGGCAGATTCTACTACTTTTTGAGAAGTTCCTGGGGCAAAGACGGGAATATTTTTATATAGATTTGGGGTTAATTTGTTTTTGTCTGGAGTTGGGGATGGTGTGGATGTGGTTGTGGTTGAAGGTTTGGGTGTGGGTATTTTCAGGGGCGTTGGTGTTTCTAGAGGTTGAGGTTGTGGAGTAGTTAATTGAGAAGAATTTGGTGTAGATTTCGGAGTTGCTACTATTTTGGGTAATTCAGTAATAATTTGTGTCGATTCAGGAGTTGAGGGTGCTTCTGAAACTGGGAGAGATTCCGGAGATTCCTTAACTTCAGTGGATTGAGGAATAATTCTTGTGGGTTTGGCAATAGATGTTGGTGAAGATATTGGCGAAGATATTGGCGAAGGTGTTAATGAAGGTGTTAATGAAGGTATTGGAGATAGAGATGGTTTAATTTTTGGTAATTCCGATTCAGTTATCCTTGGGGAAGGTGCGGGATTTGAGGCAATTTGATAACGCGGTAAATTCATCGCCATCGCCACAGCAGCAAGAAGCAAGCCTCCTGTAACTAAGCCACCTGCCAGTAATTGCCTTTCTTCCTCTCCTGTAGGATAGTGCAAAATGCGATCGCGTTGCGGGTGTTTTGCACCATCGCGTTTTCCTCCTGGTAAGGGGATATTAGGTTTTCTCTGAAAAGGCACAGTAGGCGGCACTACGAGGTTAGGCGGAATCGGTTGCTGTTTGGCAGGGAGGGATTGGGTTGCGATCTTTGAAGAAGAGGTGTTTAATTTTAAGGTATCGAACATTGCTTGGGCTGTAGGGAAGCGATCGCGCGGATGAAACCGAATTGTTTTATCTAGTACCCCGGCTAGGTTTGAATGACATTCTGGCGCATCTTTCCGCCATAAGATTTCTCCAGTATCAGAATCAGTTTCCAAAGATTGCGGTAATTTTCCCGTTAATAAAAATACCGCTACCAATCCCAAGCTATACAAATCACTACCATAAATTGGTCTTCCTGCCGCTTGCTCTGCTGCCATAAATCCCGGCGTACCAATTACCATAGATTGAGTAGTACTAGCTTGAGGATTAGCCACATCCGCTGTTGTAATCGCTTCTTTTACCGCACCAAAATCAATCAATACAGGTAATCCATCCCGTTTCCGGATAATGATATTATCTGGCTTAATATCTCGATGGACTATCCGAGAATTATGAACATAATCCAACACCAGCAATAAACTTAAGATAATTTCCGTTACCTTACCTTCACTTAAAGTCCCTTCTTTCTGTACCTTATCAGTTAAAGTATCCCCTTCAATCCATTCTTGAACTAAATAAAACTCCCCCCCTTCTGAAAAATAAGCATACAATCGAGGAATCTGATGATTACCTTCTCCTAAAGCTTCTAAAACTGCCGCTTCTCGCTGAAAACGTTCCTGCACCAATTTATCAACCTGAGCATTATTACTCGTCGTTGATTTAAGTTGCTTAATAACGCACCGTCTTCCTGAAGGCATATAGGTATCTTCAGCAAGAAAAGTGTAACCGAATCCACCCGTAGCTAATGTTTGAAGTATCCGATAGCGATTATTGAGCAATGTTGGTGTCATGGCAGAAATATTAATTAATTTCCTTAAATTTAAGTAACTATTTCGATCGAGTTACTATTTTAAATCTAGTAATCCTTGTTCCTTTAACTTGGGATTAAAGCGAATCTCAGCCTTGACACCACGAGATTCTAGAACATCAAAAATTTCATCTTCCACCCGCCGTGCGATATTTTTCAAAAACTTAACTTTACTCAGATCATCGCTACTCTCATACTTAGCTTTCTCCTCATCCGTCATCGTCACTTTAGCATCAATAGGATGATTCCAAATCCCCTCATCGATACCATTTCCCGCAGGAATTGCCCCATTTTCCTCAAGCCAAGCTTTCCGGACTCCTTCTAAAAGAGTACGATTAGGACGCTCGATAGTTTCCACCTTTACCCAATAACAAGATTGAGGCTTACGGACTAGGTGTTGTTTGAGGCTAATATAGATATCCCGAGAATAGTTAACCAATTGAAGAATTTTGCGATCGTCAAAAATTGCATAAACACCAATTTTCCCTTGTAAAGATTCTGGTAAATTCCCCGTCTCATCAATATAAGAGATAAATTCCAATTCAGCTAAAGCAGTAATTTTCGTTTCCGATCTCATCTTGGCTTTTCCTTACCTTATTAAAAATTAAAATTTTCTAACGAATCTTTTGATAAATAGCACAGAGGCGGCTTGGTTGGAATATTTTAGCTTTAAACATGAAATTTGGCGGGACGTTAATGATAACATAATCGTCAGATTCATGATATTTTTCATATTCCCTCGGCATACCCTTCGGTGTCCCCGCACTGTAAGGAAGAGGTTGAAATAATAATTCCGTAAACTCAACATCTTGGCAAACAACTTGCATAGCAATTTGTTTGCGGAAAGTTTCGCCAATTAATAAAGCAAATAAATTTTCACGAGCTTCCGGATCCAGAAAGAAGCTACTATCAAAGTTATTAACAATTTTTAATCGAGCCATCTTGAGCAGGAGTGGGCAGAGACAACAGGGATGATTATAGCTTGTCCTGGCGCGATCCGACTCAAAAATTGCATTATAGCAGAGGACACTTGATAGCGGACAGTTGCCAATTATCACCATCTTCATCAAACCCTTTACTCAGGAACCTAAGTTCGACGAAAGAGCCGAAGCTGAAAGCCAGTAAACAAGAGCTTTACAGCATTTTAAGATCAAATCAACCTGTCCCCACCTCACTTCTTTTCTTTCCCCTCTTTTCGCACCTAATCCATAAAAAAACCCTATTCAACCACATCCAATTCAACCTTCACCCCACCAGAAACCAACAAAACCAAATTATCCCGATGCACCACAGTATCCGCCCCATCATACCCCAAAATTACCGGAATTTCCTCCGATTTCCGCCCCCGAATTTGCTGCAATTCATTACTAGTATAATTCACCAAACCCCTAGCAATTTCCACCCCATTGCCGTCACATAACCTCACCGCATCAGAAGGACGAAAATCCCCCTCAATCTTACTAATTCCGGCTGCCAACAAAGACTTACCTCCTTGACAAATAGCCGCCACTGCCCCATTATCCAAATAAATCTTCCCGCTAGGGACTAAACTATAGGCAATCCATCGCTTTCGGGCACTATCTGTGCAAGGTTGCGCTTCAAACTGAGTACCCAACATTTCCCCTTGTAAAATCTTTTCAATATTTTCCGGGCATTTTCCTTCAGTAATTACCGTCCTTACTCCTGCACTTGTGGCAATTTTCGCTGCGGTAATTTTCGTTACCATGCCACCAGTTCCCCACTGAGAACCAGCATTACCAGTTTGGACTTGTAATTCTTCTAATTCTTCAATTCGAGTTACTAAGGAAATCGGTTGTGCATCTGGCACTTGACGAGGATCCGCTGAATATAGTCGATCTACATCTGTTAATAAAAATAACCAATCAGCCTCAATCAAACTAGCCACTAAAGCACTTAAAGTATCATTATCGCCAAACTTTAATTCCTCAACTGCCACTGTATCATTTTCATTCACCACCGGAATTACCCCCAACTTAAGTAATTCCTGAAATGTGCTATAAGCATTAACATAACAACTCCGCTGCACGAAGTCGCGGCGACTAATTAAAACCTGAGCAATGGGTTGCTGTAAAGTGCTAAACAAATCGTCATATACTCGCATTAACCTGCCCTGCCCCACTGCCGCCACTGCTTGTTTCAGTGCCATAGTTTGCGGGCGCGATTTCAACCCCAACCTCCCACAGCCAACCCCCACCGCACCAGAGGTAACTAATACTACCCCATAACCACGCGATCGCAACTTAGTTAGAGTTTCCACGATACTCGCGATCGTGGAAAGTGCCAGTTGTCCGGTTTTTGCTTGGGTAAGGCTCGATGTGCCAACTTTAACGACAATGGTTTGATTCGTCATTTGTTTGTTATTGGTTGTTGGTTATTGGTTGTTGGTTGCTTGTTTACCGATCCCTACTTCCTAGCCCCTAGCCCCTACTCCCTGTGACAAACACTCCAAAGCGCCCATCCTCCTATATTTGGGGATAAGCGCTCTAGATCTAATTAAAGATTGGCTTTTTATGGTTAGGGTCTTTATATTGGCTGACCCCATTTGAACTATCATCAATATCCCATAAATTTTTGTAAACTCAAACTTTCGTAATGTTTTCTTTATATTTCGTTTTATAGGGATTTGTCACGATCTATAAAGTTTTGTTGCTTGCCCGTGAGGGAGACTCCCAGAAGCTGAGATACCCAGACTTCAAAGTCGCGGATGGGGGAAAAAACATCCGTATTGCTGGGATCGAGCATGGGTTCGACGAGAATGGTAAACATGCCCAAACGGTTGCCAGCCAAGACATCAGTGAATAACCTATCGCCTACCATCGCCACTCTTTCGACAGGAAGATTCATCGCATCAGCAGCTTGCTTGAGCTTGCGCCGCGATGGTTTAGCCGCACCGAAGAGATATGGTAAATTTAGCGATCGCGCAATACCCCCAATCCGACTTTCGCTCAAATTGTTACTCACTAACCAAATGGAGGCTACTTCTCTGATTTGGGCAACCCATTCCATCAATTCTCCTGATGCTTCACTGGATTTAAACGGCACTAAAGTCTCATCAACATCCAAAACCAAACCCTCGATCTGATAGTGTTGCAGAATATCTTGGGAAAGACTCAAGATGGGACCGCATAGAATTAAGTCAGGTTGTAAGTTTGATACCCAAGACATAAGTAGTAATAATTTAAGAGTGGGCGCTTAGGGAGTTGGGAGCAGGGAGCAGGGGAGCAGGGAG
>DOIX01000068.1:0-3171 GCA_003511885.1 Cyanobacteria bacterium UBA11153 | reverse complement strand
GAGCAGGGGAGCAGGGAGCAGGGAGCAGGGAGCAGAGGAGAGAGTGTCAAAATTTTTTCATTGTCTCCCTAGCCCCTAGCCCCTAGCCCCTAGCCCCTATCAACTATCAACTATCAACTACTGCTGAGATTGCCGTTGTCTGCGGATGGCAACTGTAGCTGCTTGATGTTCTGCTAAAGTTTTACTGAAAACATGAGTTCCATCATAACGAGCGACGAAAAAGAGATAATCGGTACTTTCAGGATTGAGAGTAGCTTTCAAACTTTCCACACCGGGAGCAGCAATTGGAGTTGGAGGGAGTCCGGGGTTGAGATAAGTATTATAAGGAGAAGGTATTTTCACCTGAGCGAAAGTTAAAGGTCGATCTGCCGTTTGTTTAATTCCTAAACCATATTCTACCGTCGGATCGCTTTCCATTTTCATCCCCCGTTGTAATCTGGCGGTAAAGACACCAGCAATCAGAGGTCGTTCCGCTGCCACGGCGGCTTCTTTTTCCACTAAACTGGCTAAAGTAACCCATTGAGTAAAACTTAACTGTGTTTTACCCTGGGCTTGTTGATAGAGCGGCAAAGCTACCTGTTCAAAGCGTTTGAGCATTTGCTGAATGATTTGTGGGGCAGAAATGCGATCGCTCGGTAACTGATAGGTATCTGGGTATAAATACCCTTCCAAATGAGGGATATCAGGAGGTAACCAAGGAAATTCTTGTCTGGGAATTTGACTGGCAGCAGCGATAAAATCTTCAGCTTTAAAATAGCCTAGGGATTCAAAATAGGTTGCCATTTGTTGGAGAGACCAACCTTCTGGGATAGTGAAGGATAGCTGCATCACCTCACCCGTCCAAATTTTATCTGCGATCGCAGGCAATGGTTTGGTTGGGGATAATTTATATGTCCCTGCTTTATATTCCCCATCCCGATTTTGCATCAGGAGCCAATAAGTCCATAGTTTCCATGCTTGGGCCGATCTAATTATACCTGCTGCTTCCAGATCTTTCCCAATTTGCTGTGCCCCTGTGCCTGGGGGAATCTGAATTTGGACTGCTGTTTCTCCTTCTGATGAAGATGATGTTGCGGCAGCAGGTGGTGATGAAGCCCAACTCCACCACGACCAACCCTGCCATCCAGCAATTAAGATGGCTATAGGTAGCAGCACCAGGTAATAAGACCAGTTTGAGATTCGTTGAACCGTTTTCATCGATTTTCGTTTTTGGTCATTTGTTTTCGAGCGTTTATTTTTGGTTGTTTATTTTTGGTCATTTCTTTTTAGTCATTTCTTTTTGCGATCTTATTTTGTTTATTTTTTTTATGACAATACTAAAATACAATAGACATCTCCACAAAATAGGTTTTACTCTATACAGGGCAAGGTCTTAAGATTATTTTTGGGAGATCTCTAGTGGATAATCAACTCCTCATAAAATTATTTTTCATTTGATTTCTACAAATAAATAACAACCAACCGCCAATAACCAACCACGAATATAGAACCACAAATTATTCTAATTCATCAAACAATAAATCTTCTAGTAGGGGTTGGACTTTCTTGAATTCCTCTGGCGAAAGTAGTTCCGGGTTGCCGTCTGAGTTTGTCCGGGCGAGGAATAATAGGGGATCGAGGGGGGTATAAACTCCATATTCCTGTTCTTCATGATAGAAGCTTGCTAGCAACTGAAACTCCTCTGGTTCCAATTCTGCATCATTCTCCTCAGCCTCAATGGTGAGAATCTCTTCCTCATCCATTTCCGGTAGTTCGCCTGCTACCGTGAGAGTATAAGCAGTACGCTTGAGTGTTAAGTTTTGTTCCGCTAGTACAGCTTGTGCATCTGGGAAGAGGATATCGATTTCCTCGTCTTCTTCAATTAAGGTAGCATCAGCGAAGTCTTCCTCTTCTTCCTCATCCCATGCCACAATTTGGATCGGGGTGTCGATGGGCATGAGTAGAAGGTATTCTTCACCGTCTACTTCCAGAGTATGTTCGATGGCACAATCTAAGCGTCGTCCCACTTCATCGATTAGTGTAACGCTGCCGAGATCTGATTGACCATTTTCTTGGGGATAAGGAGATGAGGACATTACAGTTTTGCTGCTGTGTAAAATCTTAGGGGACGATCGAATCGCCAACTGCTGCCATGACAAAATGCTAGGACGCAGGTGGCACAATTTAGAATATCACCGAACATCAAAGGGCGAAAGCCCCCGACTTTCTTCCCTAGCCCCGAGCCAAGAGCCAATAGTCCCTCGCTATAACTGGCAACTTACGTTAATTATCCTCAAACCAACTAGAGCGCCATGCCGCTTCTGCCTTAGCAATCGCTAACTCGCGCTGAATTTTGCGATAGTCTCGCTGAAGCTTACCCCCTTTCGCTGCCAAACTGCGAATTTGATTGCGAGTAACAGTCAAGGAGGAATCGCTAAATTCAATTTCTGATAGGCGCAGATTAATCGCCAAAATTCGCATGAGGTTTGAATCTTCAGGATCCTCATCATTTTTTGTTTCCACTACCAAGTTTAAAAGATTAGCAGCTCCAGGATTCATTTCTGTTGAGGCTTCTGATTTTGCTGCTGCTTCTAATACTTTTGATGGTAATTTGTGGGGGATAATTCCTCTGTCCTGTAATAGTTGGTTAGTTTGGATGGAGATATTTTGTAGAGTTTTAGCGATCTCCTCCTCTATCTCTTCTTGCAACTTCGAGAAAGGATAATTCATTTTTGGCAATTTCACCGCCAAAAATTGTTCTCCCACTTCCCATTCTTTCAGCCATCTCTCCAAATGCGATCGCAATTCTGCTTGACTTTCTTTGCTGATTTTCCGCAAATCTTGCTGTAACTGATGTCGCCCATCAAAGGACAAAGCTAGGAAAGATTCTGGATATCCTTGCGTGCAAACATGATAACTTGCCTGCATGAGCTGTTGATGTAGGGCTTGTCCCAATAATGTCAGATATTGAGAGTAAATAGTTTGGAATTCTGTTACCAAAAGCCCAATTGCTTTCTCTTGCGCTGTTATCTCCTGTTGAATTCTCTCTAGCGATCGTGCCATAAATTGAGGAGTGGGATGAGTTGGTGCAGGCTGTTGAGTGTGTGGGTAATAGGGAATAGGGGCTAGGGGCTAGGGAAAGACAAAAAAATTTCTTCCTTGTCCCCCTTCCCCTTGTCCCCCTTGTCCCCC
>DOIX01000336.1 GCA_003511885.1 Cyanobacteria bacterium UBA11153 | reverse complement strand
ATTTCCAATTGGAAATTAGAATGCTAAATTTGATATGCCCCTTGGTGACTTTTTATCTTGACCAGAATACCAACCGTCAGCCATCAGTCTCCAGTTAAAACCCTGCTCAACTATTACCATTCCCTATTAGCCGAAATAGTTATAATTTTTCTTAGCGTATTGGGAGGCAGTAGGTTGTCAGTTTTAAGTTAAAAATCAAAACTCCTATCCCTTGCCGATAGACCACTCTTACACTCCCTACTCCCTACTCCCTAGAAAAATGACTAATCCACATTTTATAATAAATCAAGAAAACCAACCTGTAATTTTAATCGTCGATGATGAAGAAACCCAGCAATTCTTAATGCGACAGGTGATGAAAAAAGAAGGATATCAGGTAATTGAGGCATCCAACGGTCAAGAATGTTTAGAAATTTGTCAAGAGCATCGACCAGATATTATCTTACTTGATGCTATGATGCCAGTCATGGACGGCTTTGCTTGTTGCGCCCAACTGCAAGCAACTCTCGAAACTCAAGAAATACCTGTCCTGATGATTACAGCATTAGAGGATAAAAAGTCAGTTAACCAAGCCTTTGAAGTAGGGGCAACAGACTATGTAACCAAACCAATACATTGGCCTGTACTCATCCAGCGGGTGCGTCGTTTGCTTAAAGAAAGACAACTATATAAACAGTTAATTGCCAGCCAAGAAAAAGCGAAAAAATTATTGCTAAATATTTTACCAGAACCGATAGCTAACCGATTGCAAGAATCAGAAGAAATTATCGCAGATAACTTTGCTAATGTCAGTGTTTTGTTTGCGGATATGGTAGGCTTTACTAAGCTAGCATCCCAAATCTCACCTACTGAACTAATTGTCAAATTAAATTCGATTTTTTCAGAATTTGACAAACTTACTGAAAGGTATGGCTTGGAAAAAATAAAAACTATCGGTGACGGTTATATGGTAGCATCAGGATTACCAATCCCGCGCCACGATCATGCTGATGCTGTGGTAGAAATGGCTGTAGCAATGCAGAAAACCATGACTAAGTTGACCAAAAAAACCAAGGAATCGTTAAGTCTCCGAGTTGGTATCCACACCGGACCTGCGATAGCTGGTGTAATTGGGATCAAAAAATTCAGCTATGACCTCTGGGGGGACACCGTGAACATCGCCAGCCGCATGGAACAATACGGGATTCCAGGGTGGATTCAGGTGACAGAAGCCACTTATCAGGAATTGTCGCACAAAGATTTATTTATCGAACGAGGAGTAATTGATGTTAAGGGCAAAGGTAAAATGAAGACTTATGTGTTAGATTGCTCAGATGCGACCGCTCGGAATTCTCCAGTCCTTATCCCTACTCTAGCAGCAAAGGCTTAGTATCCAATGTCAATCGTCAATTGTTAACCGATGAATATAGCACTTCTCATATCCGTGAAACACACCAACAATTCCCTTTTTATCTTTGCGTACCTTGGCGCTAACCTTTGCGCACCTTGGCGTTAAAAACAAGATTGTGTTCCCTGCAACTGAGAAGCTCGATAATTCCTCCTTCCCCCTTCCCTAAACAAACAACCAACAACCAACAACTAACAACAAAAAAATGGCATTAATTTTAATTACAGACGACGCAGCATTTTCGCGGAGAATGATCCGGAAAGCAGTACAAGAAGGCGGACATGAAGCAATTGAAGCGGCTAATGGAAACGAATGCTTAGAGATAGTTGCCAGTAATCCACCCGATTGTATTATTACAGATTTATTAATGCCAGAACTAGATGGCTTTGGCGTACTTAAAGCTTTGCGAGATTGCGGCTCGAAAATTCCGACGATTGTACTATCAGCAGATATCCAAGATAGTGCCCGTCAGCAATGCTTAGAATTGGGTGCATTTATGATGTTAAAAAAACCGCCTAAAGCCCCAGAAATAATAGAAGCAATCCAAAAAGCTTTAAGCAGCAAGTAGGAGAAGCAATGGTGCCGCTAACAACCGATCAGTTGGATGCTTTAACTGAACTGATTAATATTGGTGTTGGACAAGCTGCTGGACTCTTGAGTGAAATGATTGAATCTCGCATCCAGTTGCAAATTCCGCACATTGAACTTTTATCCCCATTGGCATTGCAAAACAAGCTGAAGGAAAGTCTAGGAACAAATCCACTATCGGCTGTTAAGCTAGGTTTTCATGGCTCATTTGTTGGTAGTGCCCAGCTAATTTTTCCTACCGAAAGTGCTGCTACTTTAGTATCTGTCCTCACAGGTGAAACTATCGATAGTCCGGATCTTGATGACCTCAAAATTAGTACTCTTAGCGAAGTAGGGAATATCGTCATTAATGGCGTGATGGGATCTATTGGTAATGTGTTAAATCAGCCATTAGATTATGATGTTCCCAGTTATGCAGAAGAAGAAATTGAGGAAATGTTACCTATAAATCAGTCTGATGAGGATGGTACTGTTCTTTTAGTCCAGGCGCGTTTTACCATTGAGGAACTATTAGTGCAAGGTGATATTGTTCTCTTTTTTGAATTGGGCTCATTTCAAGCTTTGTTAGATGCAATTGAAGCAGTAGTCTGATTGGGAAAAGTACCAATAAAAAAAAATCTAGCCTATTTACTCTGCCATGAACCAACAATTAAAACCTAAATTATTGTCGGAGACTTATCATGAATAAAAATCGCGAATCCGGTTCTTCCGAAGTATTTTCAGAGACAAAAATAGCGAAAAATAAGCCCAATCCCAGCAAGAATATAGAGGGCGATGACACTCTTATAAAAGAGAAAATGGGAGAAAATCAGCCTACTTCTCCCAGTCAGCAAGACTCAAATATAGCAGAAACAAATCTCAGTCAATCCTCCATCCAGCAACTCATTATTGCCCTCTCAGCCGTTAGAGATGGTGATTTTACAGTCCGCTTACCTGACGATAATGAATTGGGAGAAATTGCCAAAGTTTTCAATGAAATGGTGACAGTAAATCAAAAATATAGCGCCGAAATAGTTCAGATTAGTCATACTATTTCCCAAGAAGGCAAAGTTAATAAAAAAGTCACCAAGTCAGAATTACAAGGAGCGTGGCTGAGTAATATCGAAGCTGTAAACGAAGCAATCAATAGCCTAGTTAACCCAACCATAGAAATAGCAAGAATACTTAATGCTGTAGCCAAAGGCGATTTATCTCAAAAAATTGAATTAGAGGGGGAAGGGAAATCCTTAAAAGGGATATTTCGCCGAGTGAGTACTACAGTAAATACCATGGTAGACCAACTTAATACCTTTGCTGTAGAAGTAAGCCGAGTTGCTCGTGAAGTCGGTACTGAAGGAAAACTAGGGGGACAAGCGGAAGTAACGGGAACATCTGGAATTTGGCGAGAATTAACTGATAATGTTAACTCAATGGCAGCCAATCTCACTAACCAAGTTCGCAATATTATTAGAGTATCAACAGCTATCAGTGTCGGCTCTTTAAGTGAAAAAATTACGGTAGCAGCAAATGGGGAAGTTTTACAGTTAAAAGATACCCTCAATCAAATGGTGGATAACCTCAATGATTTTGCTTCTGAAGTAACGCGAGTAGCGCGAGAAGTTGGTATTGAAGGTAAACTGGGCAGTCAAGCTACAGTGAGAGGTGTAGCTGGTATCTGGCAAGATTTGACAGAAAATGTCAACTTAATGGTGAATAATATCACCGAGCAGGTACGGAATATTTCTGAAGTAAATGCGGCTGTAGCTCGGGGCGATTTATCCAAAAAAATTACAGTAGATGCTCGTGGGGAAATTTTAGAGTTAAAGCAGACAATTAACCAAATGACGGATGAACTCAATCAGTTTGCCACAGAAGTTAATCACTTCGCTTTTGCAGTAGGTACAGAAGGAAAATTAGGTACTCAGGCGAAGGTTGCAGGTTTATCTGGCACTTGGCTAAATTTGACTAACAATGTCAATTCCATGGCAGATAGTCTCACCAATCAAGTGCGAAATATTGCCGAAATTTCCACCGCCGTCGCTCGAGGTGATTTATCCAAGAAAATTAGCGTAGAAGCCAAAGGTGAAATTCTGGAATTGAAAAATACCATCAATGGTATGGTAGAACAACTAAATATATTTGCCGCTGAAGTGACTCGGTTAGCGAAAGAAGTAGTAAACGGGCAATTAGGCAGTCAAGCCAACGTACCCAATATTAGCGGAATTTGGCAAGATTTAACCGAAAATGTCAACTTAATGGCAGCCACTTTAACCAATCAAGTCAAACGGATTGCCGAAGTTGCGATCGCAATTGCCGATGCTAGTGCTAAACTAATCACCGAAAGCGATAGTTTAGCTGCCGCCGCCGCCGAAACTTCCGCCCAAGCCGCCAGCGTATCTTCCGCCGCCGAAGAAGTTAGCGTCAATACCCAATCTGTCGCAACAGGTATTGAAGAAATGAATGCCAGCATTCGCGAAATTGCCAGAAATGCCGCCGATGCAGCTACAGTAGCCACCTCAGCCGTCAAAATGGCAGAAACCACTAATGAAACTATCGCCAAATTAGGTATTAGCAGTAGCGAAATTGGTAATATCGTTAAAGTCATTACATCCATTGCCCAACAAACCAATTTATTAGCACTAAATGCGACTATTGAAGCTGCCCGCGCTGGCGAAGCAGGCAAGGGTTTTGCCGTAGTTGCTAATGAAGTAAAAGAACTTGCCAAACAAACCGCTAATGCTACCGAAGATATTAGCAAAAAAGTCGAAGGAATTCAAGGAAACACCAAAAATTCCATTGATGCCATCGCCCAAATTACCGCCATTATTAACCAAATTAATGACTTCCAAAACACCATCGCCAGCGCCGTAGAAGAGCAAACAGCAACCACCAACGAAATTGCTAGAAATATCAACCAAGTAGCCATTGGTTCATCAGAAATTGCCCGGAATATTACCAACGTAGCCGATGCAGCAGTCAGCGCATCAGCCAGTGCTAGCAACACTCAAACCTCAGCAATTGCACTCTCTAAAACAGCCAGCGAGTTACAAGAAATTGTTAATCAATTTAAGTATTAATTGGCTAATTTATAATCCCCACTTTCTAGCCCCTAAGCCCTAATAATGATTGCCTACACCAAACCCATATCCTTAATTCTAATTGCAGCAGGTTCATCATTAGAAAATCAGAAACTCTGCGATATTTTAAATGGAGACGAGTATGTATTTACCACAGCCACAAGCTTATACAATTGCCTTGATATTGCCGAATGTCACCATCCCAGAGCAGTAATTTTAGAATTTTCTACCATCCAACGTAATTATCTCCAAGTCATCCAATTTCTCCACTTCCTTCATATCCCCATCATCCTTCTAGCTGAAAATCTATCTGAAAATATGACTAGATATTTGGATATGGTAGGAGTATTCGCAATTATACCAAAAAATATCACCGAATTAGAATTACACAAAACCATTGAAACATCTATCAATTCAGAAACTTTAAATTACCAATTGCTACATCAATCTATCCATACTAATTCTCAAAGTTTGAAATTAGACGAAACCAACATAAACAAAAAAAATAAATTGCAAGATATCGTCAACAGCGCTATCGGTACAGCAGTGTCGCGGATGAGCGAAATGATTAACTGCGAAATTAAATTTGCCCCACCTCTCTATTTAGCACTATCTCCCCTCATCTTGCAAGACACCCTCTTAAAAATGCTAGGTGAAGAATTAATGACTGTAGTCAATCTTGATTTTACAGGTAATTTATTTGGCTCGACTCAAATGTTATTTTCGCGCCATGCTACCGATACAATCGTGTTAAGCTTAATTGAAGATGACTTGAGCGATGATGAACTTACCAAAATGAAAGCTGATATTATGTCAGAAGTTGGTAATATTGCTCTCAATAGTATTATCGGTACTTTTAGTAATAAATTGAAATATAATTTGGGCTATATTGTACCCACCTATTCAGAAGCAAGCGTTGAGGAAATTATCAGTTTAATGAAATTGAGTTTCAAATCAACAGTTATTACATTTATCTCCCATTTTACAATCCGCCAACTTGAGGTAGAAGGAGATTTTATCCTCTGTTTTCCAGCACGTTTACTTCTCGATTTACTTTTTAGTGGTTAGGATTAAAAGTGAAAAAAGAAGAAAAAATAGGGAAGTAGGCACTAAAGTACCTACTACAAACGGAATTGATGGGACAATATTTTTTATACCCGATTCCCTAAGTGAAGCGCTATATTTTAGAAATGCCTCAAATTCGTATTCTAGTGGTTGACGACTCCGTAGTCGTGCGGCGAATGTTAAGTAATATACTTAATGAAGATCCAGAAATTTCGGTTGTAGGTGCTGCCGCTAATGGTTATATTGCCTTAGCGAAGATTTCCCAAGTCAATCCCGATTTAGTCATCCTAGATATGGATATGCCGGATATGGATGGTGTGGAAACTTTAGCAGCCATTCGGAAAGAAAATCAGCACCTACCAGTAATTATGTTTAGTTCCATGACAGGAAGCGGTGCTAGAGTAACTGTAGAATCTGAATATACCTCTCTGGGAGTGACAGATTATATCGCCAAACCTCATAACATGAAAAGCAAAGAAGCTGCACGAGAGTATATCCAAGAGCAACTGATTCCTAAAATTAAAATATTCTGCGGAAAAAGCCGAAGAGCGAGAAACCTAGCCAGCCCAAAAATAGAAACAGAAAAGATAATTTATCACCCCAAATCCCCATCTCGCAAACCCATGGAGATTGTTGCGATAGGAGTTTCCACAGGCGGACCAAACGCACTAGAAGCCATTTTACCCCAATTTCCCCCTAATTTTCCCGTACCAATAGTCATCGTCCAACACATGCCACCCGTCTTCACCAAGCGATTAGCAGAAAGACTGGCACAAAAGAGTCAAATTCAAATCAAAGAAGGTTTTACCTCTGGAAGATTAACACCAGGATTAGCTTGGATAGCACCAGGAGATTACCATCTAATTGTCGAGAGACAAGGCACTACCATCCAACTTCGCACTCACCAAGAAAAACCAGAAAACTCCTGTCGCCCAGCAGTTGATGTCCTCTTCCGTTCAGTAGCTAAAATTTATGGTAGCAGTACCCTAGCCGTAGTCCTAACAGGAATGGGGCAAGATGGATTCAACGGTTGCCAATCTATCCGAGAAGTTGGCGGTGAAATTATTGTCCAAGATGAAGCCACGAGTGTTGTTTGGGGAATGCCCGGAATTGTCGCCAATGCTGGTTTAGCAGACAGGGTACTACCTTTACCGGAAATTGCAGGCGAGATTATTCGTAGGGTTGAGCTTTTCAGCTCCTAGATGTTTTGATAAGCTGTAATCGGTCAGATAAATCGAAAAATCTCTACAACTATACAACAATTAAATGTGATGACGCTATTGGTAGTATTAGCGTCTCGCTCGCGCTTATATAGCGCTACTCACTGAGGTATTTGCAAATACTAAATTCAATCTACGCAGAGAGTCAGTGTTAATTCGGTAATCCCGATTTTTGTTTCCATTCAATCCAGTTTATGATGGCTACTCATTGAATGCTACAAAAACCCAGTCACAGGAGAAAAGCGCATGAAATCAGTTGGTCAATGGATGAAACCCTTGGCAATGCTTACTTGTACAATGATAAACTGGGCGGCGATCGCACCGCAAATCCAGGCAAGCGCCAGGAGTGCCACTGATTTAGGCTCAAGTTTTGCACCAGTAGAAATATTAGTACCGCCTCCAGAGAATCAAGATAGCGATCGCGTTTGTCCCGCTTCTCTGCCAACATTGATTGATGGGATTATCTCTCGTCCCAGCGTAGCCAGAGCTAACTGGGGTATCATGGTTGCCAGCTTATCTGACGGCAACGTCTTCTACAGTCACAATGCCTCTCAATCTCTAATTCCTGCTTCTAACGTCAAACTCTTCACCACTGCTGCGGCTTTGCAAAAATTTGACCCCAATGCCAAAATCGGGACAACGCCATTGGATGAATGGGTGACAATTACTAACACAAACAGCAATAATGCTTATGCGGAGGCGTTATTACGTCAAGTGGGAGGCGTTGGTGCTGTTAAAGATACTTTATCCCAACTGGGATAAAGTATCTTTAACAGC